>DASPGL010000088.1:0-3893 GCA_035620635.1 Nitrospira sp.
CGATCAACGACAAGCACATTGAAATTATTGTGCGGCAGATGCTCCGGAAGGTGCGGGTCGAGGACCCGGGTGATACGCAGTTTCTTCCGGGCAGCCAGGTCAGCAAGAGCGTGTTTGAGAAGGAAAATGAACAGGTGATGGAGAAGGGCGGGAAGCCTGCGTTGGGCAAGCCGGTTCTGCTCGGCATCACGAAGGCGGCTCTGACGACCGACAGCTTCATTTCCGCGGCGTCCTTCCAGGAGACTACGCGGGTGCTGACGGAGGCTGCAATCAACGGGCGCGAGGACAACCTGTTGGGACTCAAAGAAAACGTGATTGTGGGACGATTGATTCCGGCCGGGTCAGGGTTCGAAGAATACCGGGATACGTTCGTGATCAGCGAAAAATCTGATGCGGTGGCGGTGGGCGCTGCTCCGGCGCCGGCAGGAGTGTCGGCCGATGCCCCTGCGGCGGCCGCGGGTGAACCGGCAGGGTCGTAAGGACAGGACAGCTCCGGCGCTCTTGACAGCGGAGAGTCACATCACTATAATCCCACGGCTTTGCGAATAAGACGAGCGTGGCGCGTATGCTCGCGCCCCCGTTGGAGAAGGTTCGAGCACGATGCCGACGATCAATCAGCTAGTCAGAAAAGGCCGGAACCTGGTGAAAGCCAAAACCAAAAGTCCGGCGCTGAAGTCCTGCCCCCAGAAGCGGGGGGTTTGTCTCCGTGTGTATACCACGACTCCCAAAAAGCCGAACTCGGCGTTGCGGAAAGTCGCGCGCGTGCGGCTGACGAACGGGATGGAAGTGACCACCTATATTCCCGGCGTCGGGCATAATTTGCAGGAGCACTCAATCGTGCTGGTGCGCGGAGGGCGTGTGAAGGACCTTCCCGGTGTCCGGTATCACCTGGTCCGCGGGGCATTGGATGCGGTGGGTGTGGCAGACCGGAAACAGAGTCGTTCGAAGTACGGAGCGAAGCGACCCAAGTAGAATTGACGGCCGGACCATTGTGGCAACACTGCAACGGCCCGGTGAAACGATGATTCAGTAGGAACAAGATGCCACGCAGTAGATTTTTAGGCCAACGTGAAGTGCTCCCCGACGTGCGGTACCGCGACAAGTTGGTCGGGAAATTCATCAATATGCTCATGACCGGCGGGAAGAAGAGTACGACCGAGCGGATCTGTTACGGGGCATTCGACGTGATTCAGGAAAAGACCGGCGGCGACCCGTTGAAGGTATTTAAGACGGCGATCGACAATGTGAAGCCGATCGTCGAGGTCAAATCCCGCCGAGTGGGAGGCGCATCGTATCAGGTTCCGGTCGAAATCAGGCCCACGCGACGAGTGTCGTTGGCCCTTCGTTGGCTCGCAGAATATGCGCGCGCGCGCGGCGGCAAGAGCATGCGGGAGAAGCTCGCAGCGGAGCTGCTGGACGCGTCGAACAATACAGGGGCCGCGGTGAAGAAGCGGGAAGACGTGCATCGGATGGCGGAAGCGAACAAAGCGTTCGCCCATTATCGCTGGTAACGTCGTTCTGTGCTGCAGTTGAGCCGTGCTGCGATCCGCGCACATCGTGGAGTGCTCCTCAATCGCAGCAGTGGGGTTTGGCTTGACTTGCAGCACAGGTGTTTTTAGAGGTTCGCGCAGGGAAATACGGTGGCTCGTCAAACATCATTAGAACGGACTCGGAATATCGGCATCATGGCCCACATTGATGCCGGGAAGACGACGACGACCGAGCGCATCCTGTATTACACGGGGATGACGCACAAGTTGGGGGAGGTCCACGAGGGTGCTGCCACCATGGACTGGATGGAGCAGGAGCGCGAGCGCGGCATCACGATTACCGCTGCGGCGACCACCTGTTTCTGGAGAGACCATCGCATCAATATTATCGATACGCCGGGTCATGTGGATTTTACGATCGAGGTTGAACGGTCGTTGCGCGTGCTGGACGGGGCGGTCGCGGTGTTCGACTCGGTTCAGGGCGTGGAGCCGCAATCCGAGACCGTATGGCGGCAGGCGGACAAATACCAGGTTCCGCGTATTGCCTTCATGAACAAGATGGACCGGGTCGGTGCCGACTTCTATTTCAGCGTGCAGACGATCATCGATCGCCTGGGCGCAAATCCCATTCCGATCCAGATTCCGATCGGGCGCGAGGCGGAGTTCCGCGGCTCCGTCGATCTCGTCACGATGAAGGCCTATGTCTACGACGACGAGACGCTCGGCGCGAAGTACACGGTCATCGACATCCCGGAGGATCTGAAAGACAAGGCCAAGGAATATCGGGAGAAGATGCTCGAGGCGGTCGCAGAATTCGACGATCAGGTGATGGAGAAGTATCTCAACGGCCAGACGCTGACGGAGGAGGAAATCCGCCGCGTCATCCGGACCGGAACCATCGCCATGAAAGTGACGCCGGTGCTGTGCGGGACGGCGTTCAAGAATAAGGGGGTTCAGCAGCTGCTCGACGGAGTCATCGACTTCCTGCCGTCGCCCCTCGATATTCCGTCCGTGCGGGGAGTGGATCCCGGTACCGACAAGGAAGTTGAGCGGAAGGCGTCGGACAGCGAGCCCTTTGCCGCTCTGGCCTTCAAGATTATGACGGACCCGTTCGCCGGACAGTTGACCTATTTTCGAGTCTATTCAGGCCTGTTGAAAACAGGAAGCTCAGTGCTCAACGTGACGAAGGGTACCAAGGATCGAGTCGGTCGATTGCTCAAGATGCACGCCAACAAGCGCGAGGAGATCGATACGGCCTATGCGGGTGACATTGTGGCGGCCGTCGGCCTCAAGGGGGCGACGACTGGTGACACGTTGGCGGATGAGAAGCAGCCGGTTCTGCTCGAAGTCATGAAATTTCCTGAGCCGGTGATCGCCATGGCGATCGAGCCGAAGACCAAGCAGGATCAGGAGAAGATGGGCTTCGCTTTGCAGAAGCTGGCGCAGGAAGATCCCTCATTCCGTGTGCGGACCGATGAGGAGACGGCGCAGGTCATCATCGCGGGCATGGGCGAGCTGCACCTCGAGATCATCGTGGATCGTCTGTTGCGGGAGTTCAAGGTTGAAGCGAACGTCGGGAAGCCCGAGGTCGCATTCAGGGAGACCATCAGGCGGAAGGCCGAAGCGGAGTCAAAGTACATCAAGCAGACCGGTGGTCGCGGACAGTACGGACACGTCGTCCTCACGGTGGAGCCGTCCGAGGCGGGGAAGGGTTTGGAGTTCGTCAACAAGATCGTCGGCGGCGCGATTCCGAAGGAATTCATTCCCGCCGTCGAGAAGGGCGTTCGGGAGCGCATGGAGAACGGGGTGATCGCAGGCTATCCGTTGCGCGACATTCGCGTGACCTTGATCGACGGCTCCTATCACGACGTCGATTCCAATGAAATGGCGTTCAAGATCGCCGCGTCGATGGGGTTTGCCGACGCCTGCAAGAAGGCCGACGCCGTATTGCTCGAGCCGATCATGAAGGTTGAAGTGCTGGTTCCTCAGGAGTTCATGGGAGATGTCATCGGCAATTTGAACGGCCGGCGCGGCAAAGTGCAGGGGATGAAGGTGCGTGCCGGCGCCCAGGCCATCGAAGCCTCGGTGCCCCTCAGTGAAATGTTCGGGTATGCGACGGATCTCCGGTCGCGCACGCAAGGACGCGCCACCTATAGTATGGAATTCGACCGGTATGACCAGGTCCCGCGACAGATCTCGGAAGCCATCATAGCCAAGTATCGTGGTGAGTAGACGCAGGTCGGCGACACGTCGGTAGCGGGGAGGAGCGACGTATGGCGAAGGCGAAATTTGAGCGGAAGAAGCCGCACGTAAACATTGGGACGATCGGGCATGTGGACCACGGGAAGACGACGTTGACGGCGGCGTTGACGAAGGTGTGCGCCGACAAGGGGATGGCGAAGT
>DASPGL010000089.1:0-2653 GCA_035620635.1 Nitrospira sp.
GGGGGGGCCAGGGCCGAACGGGGGAACGACCTCCAGTACAATCTGGAAATCTCCTTCGAAGAGGCCGTCTACGGCAAAGAGGCAAAGCTCAAGATTCCCCGCTGGGAACTGTGCGGCGACTGTAAAGGCACCGGGGCGAAATCCGCGGCGTCGGTCAAGACCTGCCCCAGCTGCAAAGGGGCCGGACAACTCCGTTTTCAACAGGGATTTTTCAGCGTCAGCCGGCCCTGTGGCCAATGCGAGGGAGCCGGCCAGATCGTGACCGACCCCTGCTCAACCTGTCAGGGCCGGCAGCGGATTTACAAAGAGAGGACGATCGCGGTCCACATTCCTGCCGGTATCGAAACGGGAATGCGGCTTCGCCTCTCCAATGAAGGCGAGCATGGCGTCAACGCAGGCCCGCCCGGCGATCTCTATGTCGCAATCACCGTCAAGCCCCATCCGATCTTTCAGCGAAAGGGCCTCGATATCCAGTGTGATGTCCCGATCAACCTGGTCACGGCGGTGCTCGGGGGAAAAGTGGAAGTGCCCACGCTCAAAGGTGACACGATCATCAAGATTCCACCGGGCACTCAGCACGATAAGCTCCTCCGGATCAAGGGACTCGGCATTCCCAGCCTCAAAGGAGGCACGACGGGCGATCAGCTATACACCATCAAGGTGCAGATCCCGACGAAACTGACCGCGCGGCAGAAAGAACTCCTCATGGAGTTTGCCAAAGAAAGCGGTCTGTCGATGGAAGCCAACGGGGATGGTTTCTTCGACAAGATGAAGACGTTTTTCGAATAGCCCGAGACCCGAGCCGCGCATCCGGATCCCGGAGCCCCCATGCCAGTGTTCTTCGTTCCTCCTCACTCTCTCACACCACCGGTCGTCTCCATCACGGGCACCTTACTGACGCACCTTCGAGACAGCCTGCGCCTCGCAGTCGGCGAGATGATTCTCTTATCCGATGGGGGCGATCACCGGTATCGCACCGAAGTGACCGCGATGACGAAGCACGCCTTGACGGGACGGGTCGTCG
The DNA here is from genome assembly GCA_035620635.1 of Nitrospira sp. Classification (GTDB taxonomy): domain Bacteria; phylum Nitrospirota; class Nitrospiria; order Nitrospirales; family Nitrospiraceae; genus Nitrospira_D. The sequence goes on from DASPGL010000089.1 coordinate 1,025, forward strand.
AGGTCATCGCACGCCCTACTCGACAGGCCCCCGTCCTGATCTTGGGCCAGGCGCTCCTCAAGGGTGAACGGATGGATTGGGTGATTCAAAAGTCAACGGAATTGGGCGTGCAGACGATCTTTCCCATCCAGAGCCGGCGGAGCATCGTCCACCTGAAAGCCGAACGAATCGAAACGCAGACCGCACGCTGGCAACGAATCGCCCTTGAGGCGGCTCAACAATCGGAGCAGTGGGACGTGCCGACCATCGCAGGCCCTCTCCCGCTCTCACCGCACACCCTACCCTGCGCCGCATATACGCTGGCGCTGATCTTGACCGAACGACGCGCCGCGGCCGGGGCGCTGTCGGACATCACGCTTCCTGCCTCTCCCGTGGAATCGATCCTCGTCCTCGTGGGACCCGAGGGAGGCTGGGAAGACGAAGAGGTGGCGATAGCAGAGAAGGCGGGGTGCATCCCGATCACGCTCGGACCGAGAATCCTGAGAGCCGAAACCGCAGCGATGCTTTCGATTGGGCTGCTGCAGTACCGGCTGGGTGAACTGGGGTGGCAGAAGGAAGGTCGAGGTTGAGATCACGCGTAGCGATCGGATGGTGAGTCAAAACACCTCGGCTTTCCTTGGCCTCGATCGCAACCTGAGTCTGTTCAATGAGCGGTGATTGAAAGAATCGTCCCTTGCTCACCGGCCGCCCAACCATGAGCGGCATCGGGGAAGCTGAGCCCGAACAGAGATGCCTTCGCGACAGAGGCCGCCTCCCGCCATGAAAACCCGCCATCACTCGTCCGGTAGACCATCCCGCGTTCGCCGATAATCCATCCGGACTGAGGGCTGGTGAACCGGACCTTCAGCAGATCGATGACTTTCGTGCAGGATTTTCCACAGGGCCACGTGCGATCGATCCATTGCGCCCCGCCATCGGTGCTTTGAAACAGCGCTCCTGCATTGCCCACCGCCCACCCGGTGGACTGATCTGAGAAAAAGACGTCGAAGAACGTCACGGCTCCCTGAGTCTCCCGGGAGACCCAGGTGGTTCCACCGTCATCCGTCGACAGAACGGTGCCGAGGGCCCCCACGATCGTCCCACGACGGGCGTCGAGAAAATGCGCCGCGTACAGTGCGGCATTCGTGCCGCTTGCCTGCTCATGCCAATGTGCGCCTCCGTCGTGCGTGTAGAAAATCGTCCCGCCCGCCCCCAGCACCCATCCGACCAGGGGAGAGACGAACGAGACATGATACAGCGGCTGCTGGGTCTCGAGCTGTGTGGATGTCCAGCTCTCGCCGCCGTTGACGGATCGACGAAGAGTCCCGAAAGACCCAGCTACCCAGCCCAGCTGTTCATCGATAAAACATACGGTGGTCAACATCGCCGTCGTGCCGCTCGGGACCTTCCTCCATTTCTTGCCGCCATCGGTGGTCTTGAGGATCGTGCCGCCGGTTCCCACCGCCCAACCGGCCTGTGTCGTGCGAAATTGGATGCTCATCAACGTCGCTGCCGTGTGGCTTCGCTGAACCGTGACCTGGAGGCGGTCGCCGCCTCGCGCGGAAGGACAAAGGACGGATGCCAGGAGCACGACGGCGACCGCCGCGATCGTCGCCTTCGGGGTGCCATGTTTCGCAAATCGCCGGTCAC
>DASPGL010000090.1:0-7712 GCA_035620635.1 Nitrospira sp.
GAGGAAGGTGCTCTTGCCTGACATATTCGAGCCGGTGACGAGCAGAATGCGGCCGAGCCCTTCCAGCACAACGTCATTGGTCACGCGCTGCGCCGCAGGGATCAGCGGGTGACCCAAGTCGCCGGCGGTGTAAGAGGGACCAGCGCCGTTCTCTCGACCGCCGGTGGTCCGAGGCGACGGCCACACGTAGGACGGATGCAGATAGGCGAACGTGGCGAGCGCCGACGCGGCCTCGACTTCAGCCAGGCGATCGAGCCACATCGGCAGTAAGGCCTGGACCAGCTGCTGCACCTGTTGCAGCCGTGCGGCGAAGAACAGATCCCAGGGGCAGAGGGCGTTGCAGAGTAGATGGATGAGCGGATGAGCTTTGACGCTGATGCCGTGGAGAACCCTGGCGACGCGTCGAACAAGCACGGACGGTGCGGCGGGAGCCTCGGTCAGGGGGCGGCAGGCAGCGGCGAGCGCCGTTCCCGGGCGGCGGGCATGTTGTTCGAGGAACCGCAGCACCGTCCCGAATCTTTCGACTTCACGGTGGAGTCCCACCGCATGTTCGAGCAGTTCCTCCCCTTGATCCGTCATCAAGTAAATCAGAGCATACAGTCCGAAGGAGAACATCCAGTACCCGGGGAGCCAGTTCAGCAATGCCGCGAGTCCAAGCACGACGGTCGTGAGCGCGAGCATCGTCTGAATCCCGAGAAGGAGGCGCAAGTGCGGAATGTGGTGGTGATGCTGGACCACGGCAGTCAGTCGTTGGCCGTTGATCTCCTGCTCGTCCAGCAGGCGGGTCGTCAGCACCAGGCGATCCCGGAAACGTGATCGAGGGGCGAGCTCACGCACGAGCGCCTGGCGTTCAGTCCAGGTTTTGGCATCCGGCGGTTGCGCCAGCAGCCAGCCGGCCAGCCGTTCCCGTCCGTGTGACGACAGGGTCGTATCGACCAGGTGAAGCAGCGAATGTGTTCCGGTGAGATCCAGGTCTGCGACATAGGGGTGTTGTGCCGGAACGGCATGGGGCCGTTCGGGAACATGCGCCCAATCGAGCCGGATTCTCGCCAGGTGGCTCTGCTTGATCCTCTGCCACAGGCGGAGGCGATGAATCCGGTTCTCCAGCCTGTTATGATAGCCGGCTACGACTGCAAAGATGGCGACAAAGGCGGCCAGCATCCAGTTGCCGGCGTGGAACCAGGCCATTCGGTAGAGCGCGATCGTGCAGACAAGTGCGGCGATGAAGAGCGTGAGCCGGCAGCGAGTGAACGTCGAACTGGCGCGTTGTCCCTTCCGGATGAGCGCGTCGATTCGTCGGAGCAGCCGCTCCAGTTGCGGTTCGCGGGATGGTCGCGACATGAGGGCTGACCTTACTGGAAGGGTCGCTTCCCGTCAATGAGCCGGAACACGATGACGCAAGCATGGGTCGATGTGATCATTGCGACGGATCTCGACGCCGGCGAATTGATGAGCCGGCTCGATGACCCCTCTGTGCAGGGCGCCTGGGAGGACGGAGGGCAGGTGCATCTCTACTGGCCGCGCGATCAGTGGAGTCAGGGACAACTGGCGCACCTGTACGCGACGCTGCGGCAGTTGAACGAGGAGGGTCTTCTCCCTGTCGTCGAGGTGGCACAGGTGCCGGATCGCGATTGGAACCGTCTGTGGGCCCAGTCGGTCAAGCCGCTTCGCGTCGGCCGCCGTCTTGTCATCCGGCCGAGCTGGGAAGCTGTCGCGCTCGAGCCGCATGAGATCGACATTATTCTCGACCCCAAACAGGCATTCGGAACCGGCCATCATGCGACCACGCGCATGTTGCTCGAATGGCTGGAGGAGCTCATCCGAGGCGGGGAATCTGTGCTCGATGTGGGGACTGGCAGCGGGCTTCTGGCGATGGCGGCTCTTCGATTGGGCGCGGTCCGCGCGGTGGGGATCGACCACGATCCGGTCGCGATCGAATGTGCACGGGAGTACGCGAGAGCCAACCGGTTCGGCGAGGAGTTGTCGCTGCAATGCGGAGAACTCGGCAACGGGGAGCGTGTTGATCTGGTCCTTGCGAATCTGGATCGGCAGACGGTGCTGCCGTTGGTCGACAGGCTGGCAGGCCGCACGAGGAGCCGCGTATTGGTTTCCGGTCTGCTCACGGATCAGCGGGACGAGGTCGTGGCGGCCTTCGCCGGGGCAGGGCTGTATCCGGGTCGGCAGCGGGAGGCTGACGGCTGGCTGGCGATGGAATTCTGCCCGGCTCAATCCTGTGAGGGCGCATCATGAGCGACCGTGGCCGGCCTCCCTATCCACATGTGCATCAAGTCAGCGTGTCCGACGGAGGCGTGCCGAAGCGGCCGGTGTTCGAGGCGAAGGTGTCCGTCTCGGGCGTGGAGGGCGATCGGCAACGGAACTTGAAGGTGCATGGCGGACCTGATCGCGCCGTCTGCCTCTATTCGCTCGAATTGCTCGAGCGGCTGCAAGACGAAGGCCATCCCATCGACGCGGGGTCGTCGGGGGAAAACCTGACGATCACAGGATTGGACTGGGAGCTGATGCGACCCGGCACCGTGCTATCGGTCGGGCCTGAGATCCGGCTCGAAGTGATGAGTTACACCATGCCCTGTCAGACGAATGCCTGCTGGTTTCGCGAAGGTGAGTATCAGCGCATCTCACAGAAGAAGAATCCTGGCTGGAGCCGGGTCTATGCGAAAGTGCTGCGCGAAGGTGTGGTGCGTCCAGGGGATGCGGTCGAAGTCAAACAGTTTTGAATTGTGAATGTTGAATGTAGAGTTGCGGGGTTCAACTCATCACTCTCAACTCAGCACTTGCGAAGCATTATGGTGGATCGAATACTTGAGCCGGAACTGATGGACGATCCTCGGCAGGCGGAAGCCTATGCACGCGCCGACTTCGCGGAGGAGAACCAGGGTTTCGTCAACCGGTTCCGTGACTATTTCCCGGACTTTTCCGAAGGCCGGGTGCTGGACCTTGGTTGTGGTCCGGCCGACATTCCGATTCGTTTCGCCAGACTCTATCCCGCTTGCCATGTCCTCGGCGTCGATGCCTCGGCGCCGATGATCCGGTTGGGGGAGCAAGCGGTGAAGGAGGAAGGGATGACCGATCGCATCACCTTGCGGTGTGAACGGTTTGAAGCGGTTCCCGGTGCCCGGATCGTGGATGCGGCTATTTCCAACAGCCTGTTACATCATCTGCCCAATCCCTTGCAGTTTTGGCACAAGCTTCGCCAACTCGTGAAGCCGGGTGCGCCTGTGTTGGTGATGGATCTGCTCCGGCCGGACTCACCGGAAGAAGCGCAGGTGATCGTGGATCGCTACGCGACCGGCGAACCTGACATTCTCCGGCGAGACTTCTACAATTCGTTGTTGGCGGCTTTTACCGAGGATGAGGTGACGACACAACTGGCCCGTATGAACCTCACGAGGTTGTTGATCGACGTACCGGATGATCGTCATTGGGTGGTGGGAGGAATCATTTATTGACCGCTCCAACCTCCTGTCGGCTGATTGTGGCGGTGCTCAGTCTCGCCTTGACCTTGCTACCGGGGTCGCCCGCATCTGCCCAACTCGATCGTCTGAAGAAGTCCAAAGCGGTGAACGAGGGAACCGCTGCCGAATCTCCCATGGTCACAATTCCGGAAGGGCTGTTTGACATGGGGTTCGATGGTATCAAGGCGTTGGAGGACGAACGCCCTCTGCATCGGGTTCGGCTCTCCACCTTTTCGATGGATCGGTACGAGGTGACCACGGAACAGTATGCGGCATTTCTCGCGTCCGAAGGCCGGGAGGTTCCGTGGCAATGGGGTCAGGTCGACCTCGCGCGGCATAGTGACCGGCCGGTGATCGGGGTCGATTGGTACGATGCCGATGCCTACTGTCGCTGGAAGGGGAAGCGTCTGCCGACCGAAGCGGAGTGGGAACGGGGAGCGCGGGGCACAGACGGGCGGCTCTACCCCTGGGGCAATCAGGAGCCCAACAAGGATCTGGCGAATTTCGCATTGGGTGCGCGGTTCAGCTACAGTCAGGTTCTCATGCCGGTGCGTTCGTATGAGAAGGGCCAGAGTCCTTCAGGGGTGTATCAGATGGCGGGCAATGTCTGGGAATGGGTGCAGGACTGGTATGGTGCCGGCTATTACGAGGCCTCTCCGGAGCGAGATCCAGGAGGGCCGGAGCAAGGCCAGTTTAAGGTAGTACGCGGCGGGTCCTGGTCGGACTTGCCGAAGTATCTGCTCACGTACGGGCGCTTCAAGCTTCCTCCGAAAACGCGGAACAGTTATACCGGCTTTCGCTGCGCTAGATGAGCATCGTCATTTCAGGTAGGTGGTGAGCCAGTCGGCGATGACGTTCGTCATTCGCGCGAAGTCTTCGCCCTTCGTGAACTGGTGATCCGCGCCGGGGAGCAGTTCAAGATGTTTGTCGACCCGGAGTGCTTCGAAGAGCTTCCGGCTCTGATGCAGAGGGACATGCTCATCCCGATCCCCCTGTACGATGACGGTGGGAGCCGCGATCGAGCGCGCAGGCTCGTACGCAATCCGTCGGAGACAGTCTTCATAGAAGGCATAGCGGAGCGCCACCCGCTCTGTGCCGCCCAGGATGTCGGGGATCGTGTCGGTCGCTTTCCACCGGGCCAGCTCATCATCTCCGAATTCCAGCCGGAGCTCTTCGGCGAAATCCACGACGGGACATTTCAGGGCCAGGCAGGCGAGATCCGCCCGCTGTGCGGCGGTCAGAATCGCCACCAGTCCGCCGAAACTGGATCCCATCAAGCCGATCCTCGGGTAGCCCTTCTGCCGGACGAGATCCAGCACGTCCAGAGTTTGTCCGACCGCCAGCGTATTCGTGAGGTCTTCAAACGGACCTCCACTCTCCCCTTGTCCGAAGAAGTCAAAGCGAAATGTGGCAATGCCTCGTTCCGTCAGCAGGCGGGTGAGGGTCTTGTTGGTCGTGCTGTTCTTGCCCGACAGAAATCCATGGCACAGAACGGCGACACTGGCGGCCGGGCTCGAAGGGGTCGCCAGGATCGCGGCGATCCGATGGCCCGCTGAGTCGTCGAAGAAGAATGCCTCTTCCATAGAGCTGAGCCTGGTTACTGAGGCGGCTGTGTCGCGTAGACGTAGGCCAGTTTGGAACAGAAGCATACCAGGCTGCCGAGCAGAAGCGTGAAACAGCTCCACAGGGCGACCTGGATGTAGAGCGACGCCAGCGGGACGTTCCAGGTGAGGGTGGCGAGGAGGCCGAGCCCCATTGTACCGAGGCTGAGCCCGCCGATTTGAAGGGGCCGCCAGCGGTCCATGATGGCCGTGAGCTGTTCGAGGTAAGGGCCGCGCTTCTTGTTGCTCGGAACCCGGCTGACCGCGAGCGTGACGGGGATCAGGTGAGAGAGCGCCCCCATGATCGTTTGCAGTACGAACCCCAGCAACGCCATGTGGGTATAGGCGATGAGGTGCAGTGTGCCATAGGGCATCACCGGCGGATTCGACAAACTGTTCGCTGCCACGAGCACGCCAAGAATCATCGTGAACAGGAGAAAGAAAGTGCCGATCAACAGATGGTCCGAGGCGGAACTACCCTTGTGGGCCGACGCCATCCAGGTTTGAAACAGATTTACGGCGTAGAGCAGCCCTCCGACGAAGAGGATCGCTCCGGCGGCCATTTCGATCGGGACCGACGAGTTCAAAAACCCGCCGATCAAGACCGCCACACCCAACACGATCATGATCAACACAATCTGCGCCAGGCGGGGACTGGACAGGGGGGTGTTCAACACCGTAGGCAGCAAATTATGCATCGTGCCGATGATGGCCAGGGTGATGAAGCCCAGCAGGTTCAGATGGATATGGGCGAGTCGCACATAACCATAGGACTCCGCCGCGAGACCGAAGGCCATCGTCTCACCGCCGGCTAGCCCGCTGAAAAGGGCAAGCAGCGCCAGGCCATAGTACCAGAGATTCAGCGGAGGGGAATTGAGGCTCCGGCATGCTTGCGTCCAGGCATCGCGGGCGACCCAGAAAAAGGCCCCGACGACGAGAAAACCGGCTGCGCCGATGACTCGATACTGGTGCAGCCAGAATCCGATGAGCATGCCCACTGCACCGGCGTTGATCGTCAGGAACAGCACGGGGTGCGAATCCCGCTGTTGCCGTCCGGTCATGAGCAATGACGGGATGAAAGCCAGAAATCCCCCCAGAATCATCTGTGCCACGCCGCCGACGAGCGCGGCATGAACGTGAACCAGCCGCACCCAGGGCGGCAGCGGTGTGCCGCGGACCAGTCCGATCAGGATGGCCAGACCCAGGATGGAGGAGAGCACCAGCCAGCTGAAGCCGGTGAGAAGAAACGCGACGGGAGGATAATGCCGTGGCAACATCCGTGCTGTCTTATCGCTCGAGGAAGTAGAAATGGTCGGTCGGGCCATGCCCGTGGCCGATCGCCAGACCGTGGCGAATCGCTTCCGTCACATAGCGCTTGGCCGCTTCAGCGGCGTCGAGGACCGATCGGCCTCGTGCGAGGTGGGCGGCCAGGGCGGAGGCGAAGGTACATCCAGTGCCGTGCGTATGCCGGGTTTCGATGAACTCGCCCTTCAAGACGTTGAAAAACCGTCCGTCATAGAGCAGGTCCGTGGCGCGCTCGGCGAGCAGGTGGCCGCCTTTGATCAGGACATACGTGCACCCGAAGCCATGAATGACTTTAGCTGCCCGCCGCGCGTCGGCGAGCGACGTAATCTCAATGCCGGAAAGTTGCTGCGCCTCGTGCACGTTCGGCGTGACCAGCAGGGCCAGCGGAAAGAGCTGTGTTTTGATGGCGTCGATGGCGTCCGGCTTCAAGAGGGGATGGCCGCCCTTGGAAATCATCACCGGGTCCACGACCAGACTCGCGACTTGTTGCGGCTTCAGCATTCTGGCCACCACATCGACGATGGCGGCGGACGAGAGCATGCCGGTCTTCACGGCCGAGACGTCGAAGTCGTCGAACACGGCGTCGATCTGGGCCGCGATGATGGCCGTCGGCAATTCGAGGACCTCCGTGATCTCTTCGGTGTTCTGAGCGGTGATTGCCGTGATGACCGACATTGCGAAGACGCCGTTCGCGGACAGGGCCTTGATATCGGCCTGAATTCCCGCGCCGCCCCCGGAGTCGGACCCGGCAATGGTCAGGACTTGCTTGAGCGTGTGCGGCATCGATTCGTCAGGGTGAAGCCAACCATAGGAGACAATTGTGTTCGTCGATTTGGCCTGAGGTCATTATACTCAGGACTGAGCAGGTGTCTAGCAGGCGGTTGACAACGTCGCCAGCGGCGTTCTCGCGTCGCGTAGAGACTCCAACGTACGGCAGAGAGTACGATGCTCGCCTCTTCGCTCGCGGCGGCCTTGCTGGGCGGCCTTTCTGAACAGCCTGCAGGGCCATCTGATCACGGCCGTGGCCTCAGATACCACTGCGTTTTCGAGGTCATCACATGGTGTGTCAACACACGGCTAGCTTCTCCTACGGGAGCGGACGCCCTGTCTGACGAATCATCGGCGGAGGAGCGCAGCGCCCATTCGGATGCGGCAGGATGAGGTTTGTTATCGTCGGATCCGTCTCTCATGACGGTCGCGACGAGCTTCTTGTTCTGCCGTCCCTCTTCCCTTCACGAGCGGTTGACAAGGCGGAAGGGGAAGTGCTAAACGAACGAACACTTTGCCGGTCTGTGAGCCTTGACAAGGAGTCGCAATGAGCCAGCCCGTGAGC
>DASPGL010000091.1:0-2125 GCA_035620635.1 Nitrospira sp.
TTAACAAGCGGCCTGGTGATGGCTGCCCTGGGAGCTGTCTTGCTTCTTCAGCCGAACTGGCTTATCTGATGGTGGTCCGGGACTGGAGCGGCCCTGATCATCCATGCAGGAAGATATCGGTAGGTAACACCTTGGCGAATAACGGCATCAGATCGCTGAAACCGTTCTTCTATCCCCGTTACGTCGCCGTCGTCGGCGCCTCCCGTGAGCAGAACGCCATCGGACATCGGATTCTCGTATCTCTGCAGGAGAGCGGTTTTACTGGATCGATCATCCCCGTCAATCCTCATGCGACCGAGATCGCGGGCCTGCGGGCATTCCCTTCGCTCAAGGCGATTCCCGACCCCGTCGATCTGGCCGTCGTCTCCGTCCCGTCTCATCTCGTCCTCCAGGTCATCGACGACTGTACCGCCAAACAGATCCCGGCCGTCGTCGTCATCACGGCGGGATTTGCCGAAACGGGCGGAACGGGAACATCGCTCGAGCAGCAGCTGCGTGAAAAAGTGCACCGGCACGGGACACGCCTTATCGGACCGAACTGTTTCGGTTTGATGAATCTCGATCCCGCCGTCCGCCTCAATGCCACCTATACGCCGATGGTTCCGCCCTCCGGCCGAGTGGCGCTCGCGTCCGAAAGCGGCGGACTCGGCCTCGCCGTGGTCATGGCGGCTCAACGAATGAATCTCGGCATCTCGAGCTTCGTCAGCGTCGGGAATCATGTGGACGTCACCGTCAACGACCTGCTTGAGTATTGGGAACAGGACCCGAACACCGATGTCATTCTGTTGTACCTCGAAACGATCGTTGATCCCCCGCGGTTCAGGAGGATTGCCGAGCGGGTGGGGCGCAAGAAACCCATCGTGGTCTTGAAAGCCGGACGAACTCAGGCCGGACAGTCAGCGGCCGGATCGCACACGGCCGCGCTGGCCACGAGCGAACCGGCGGTCGACGCATTATTCGACCAATGCGGTGTGATCAGGACGAAAACACTGGAAGAGCTGTTGGCTCTGGCCACGGGCTTGTCGAGTCAGCGACTCCCAGCTGGTCCCCGCATCGGCATCCTGACCAACTCCGGCGGTCCCGGCGTGCTCTGTGCCGACAGTTGCGCGGCGGAAGGGCTCCACCTCCCGGAATTACCGGAGCCCATACGATCGACGCTTGCCGCGTTTCTCCCGCCCACAGCGGCATTGCGCAATCCCGTCGATGTGATTGGGTTTGCGACCGAAGACCAGCATGCACGGGCCGTCGCGACGATGTTGCAATCGGACGACCTGGACGCCCTCATCATCGTCCACGTGTCGGTCAGCGCGAAGGACAACGGTCCGGTTGCAGCGGGGATCATTCGGGGCATCCGCGCGGCACGGCAGGCGGGTAACAACAAGAAGCCGGTCTATCTTTGTTGGATGGCGGAAGGAGACTTGGATCGGACATTCACGGTCGATGGCGAAGCGATCCCGACCTACCGACACCCCGAGATGCCCGCACGCCTCATCAGCCGTGCGGTGGCTTATGAAACCTGGCGACAACAACCGGTCGGGCAGGTGTCCAGCTTCCCCGACGCCGACATCCCGGCAGTTAAGGCGATTTGCACGAGGGTCCTCTCTGATCGAGGCTCCGGCTGGCTCGCAACGGAGGACACTCACGCGCTCCTTGCCGCGATGAAGGTGCCGCTCGTGCAAGGTTCGATCGCGACCAGCGCGGAGGAGGCGGTGAAGCTGGCGGAGAAGATCGGATATCCGGTTGCGGTGAAGCTCGCGTCGCATGAGATCCTGCACAAGACCGAGATGGGCGCGGTGCGGTTGAACTTGGCCGATGAGCAGGCGGTGCGCGATGCCCTCCATGCGATTCGGGCCAGGCTTGCGCAGGCCAACAAGTTGGAGGCGATGGAAGGGGTCCTCATTCAGCCGATGTTGTCAGGCGGGGTGGAAGTGATGGTCGGCATGACCCGCGATCCACTATTTGGCCCATCGATCGCATTCGGACTCGGCGGCATCCATGTTGAAATCCTCGGCGACCTGCAGTTCAGGCTGGCGCCGCTCACCGACCGGGATGCGGCCGACATGGTGCGAGCGATCAAGGGCTACCGGCTGTTGCAGGGCTATCGCGGCCAACCGGCCGTCGATCT
>DASPGL010000092.1:0-2288 GCA_035620635.1 Nitrospira sp.
CGACTGCCTCGCTCCGGTTCTTCCCGGTTTCGACCTGTCCCTGTCCTGCTCCGTCGAAACCGGCTGCCTTTGCAGGAATCGCCCCGACTGGTAGCAGCAACGTCAGGATTCCGACGGCTCGTGCAAGAGATCGCATGTTCCACCTCCCTTCACCGGCTGGCGTGCGTTCGTTGTCATCTTTCGTCTCGCAGGCATGGAGTTCCTCATCTCGATCCTACCATGCAGGACCTGGCCGGCGGGACCGCGTTGCCGTTCATGTCGTGCGCGACAACCAGTCATCCCCTCTTCCGGGGTAGGCTTTCGGAGTAATGCATTCAGCACGCCCCCCGGGTACGCTTTGGTCATGAGGCCAACAGGGAAGGAGCGACTATGACGAATCGGACGAGCCCCATGCGGCGCCAGAGTCGATTTCCGGTCAGCTGGCCGGTGCTCTACGGAGGGGCTGAGTTCCTGGCAGAAGGCACGGTACTCGACCTGACCAGGATCGGCTGGCGAGTGGCGGGGGCGATGCCGGTCGTGCCGGGGATGCCGTTGACGCTGGCGGTGTGGGTGCCGGACAAACAGGACCCGATCCGCATCGAACGGGCTACGGTGTTGTGGGTGAACGGCTGTGAATTTGCGATCGAAGCCCATGAGATGGCTCCGGGCGATCACGCCTGGGTGACCGAATTTCTTACCCGAAAGCTCGGACTCTCGTGGATTGAAAAAGCCGGTGACGGCCCAGTTCCTTCCCAGCCCGTGTCCGGGACTTCCTCCGATGCTATGGCTTCCCCACAGACCTCATTTCCGATTCTCGAAGATCTCATCCAGTGGCTCCTTGGCGCTCAGCCCGACATGCAACCCCTCGACACTGAGGTGAATCAGTGGGAGATCCTCGAACCCCGCGGTCGGGAGGGCGAGGCATCCCATGCCGCCTCTGACCGTTGGCTGTGCGAGGTCTGGTACCCGGCCTTACGTATTATCCATGGGATGAGAGCGAGAAGAGCCTCCCGCGCATTAACCGGCACGGACTCGATTGACGACAATTGACAAGTCCCTCGATCGCTTGGTTGGGTGTCATCAGCACCCTCAGTGGGGGAACGATGCCCAAGTTGAAGGGGAGAAACCATGAACTCGGAAGGCCGCGCCTTTGCAGCCTGTCGCGATCGAGCAGGAGCACGCTGGTGAGTCAGGTGAGCGCCCCCACGTTTGGGGAGAGGAGCAAAGGCACGCCCCGAGAAAGGAACCCCCTATGGCGCCATTGACGGTTCGGAAAGAGGAGCGGTTCCGAGAATCTGTGCCAGTGCAGTATCACGGAGAGAGGGTCACAGGTGAAGGGTTCATCTACGATCTCTCGTTGAGCGGCGGACGCATTGTGGGGAATGTGCCGGTGGTCGCCGGCCAGTCCCTCGTCCTGCGCTTCTCGCTTCCGGGTGAAAGAGTCCCGTTCACGTTCGAGCAGGTGACGGTGCGCTGGGTGAAAGGAGTAGAATTCGGCGTGGATCTTGGACCGCTTCCGCCGGATAGGGCCGAGCGCTTCAGGCGAGTCATTGCGGTGTTTGCCGAAAAACGCATGGGATCTACCTGAGAAGTGTGCGCCCCGCCCGACAGAATAGTTCAGGGAGGCCCACGGAAGGCCGGAACACATCAAGGAGATCTGACCACCCCTATTCGTTTCGACCGAGAAGCGACCCGGACGACACCACATGGTGTAGGGCTTGGAATACATGACCGGAAGAGCTGCCCGGTGAAGTATTTGTAAACCTGTTGAATCATTGTAGAGTTCCTTCCTTTCGCCAAAGGCATACGTATTGCTCCTTATCAAGGCTGCTTCCGGATTGAGCCGTGACGAAGCGACGTCACGGCCCCGGGGTCTTGTGCGGAAGGATATAGTATGATGTGGCGACAGCATTCGACAAGCAGGGGTGCCGGGATCGACTCGGAACACTTCACGGTACTCGGCAAGGATGTCCGCTTTACCGGGGTGGTCTATTTTGAAGGCACGGTGCGAATGGACAGTCGCTTCGAAGGTGAGATTCATACCAAGGGCATCCTCACGGTCGGAGAACACGCGGTCATCAAGGGGACGATCAACGCGACGACGTTGATCAGTGCGGGGAAAATTAAGGGGACCATCACTGCAACTGAGAAAGTCCAGCTCCTGAAGTCCGCCATCCTCGTGGGTGACGTTCATTGCCCGTTCTTTTCGATGGAAGAAGGGGCGCACATTCAAGGCCAGATCGACATGGGCCCCAGTCCCTGGGCCGATGAATCGCCCCAAGATACCGCCGGCGAGCGCGACATGGTGT
>DASPGL010000093.1:0-9075 GCA_035620635.1 Nitrospira sp.
AGCTGCAGTGGCTGGTGCGTGCGGCCTCGGCGACGTGCTTACCGCCAACTCGGAGTGGGTGCGATTTCTCGCCGCGTCTGGAGCAGTCGTCCTGACGTTCCTGGCCGGTGCTGAACTTGACCCGGCGATCGTTCGCACAAAGTTGGCTGAGGTGAGTATCGTTGGGCTGGTGAGCTTCCTGGCGCCGTTTCTCGGCTGTGCGGCCGTCGCCTACTACATGCTGGGATGGGATGCCAACGCTAGCTGGCTCTGCGGCGTCGCTCTCTCGACGACGTCCATGGCGGTCGTGTACGCGGTCATGTTGGAGACCAGGCTCAACAAGACGGAGTTCGGGAAAGGGATTCTCGCCTCCTGCTTTGTCACCGATCTTGGGACGGTGATCGCTCTCGGTCTGCTCTTCGCGCCGTTTACCTACAAAACCCTGGGATTCGTCGTGGGTACTGTAGTGGCCTTGCGGTCGCTGCCCTCCATGACCGCTTGGCTGACGCGGCACTATGCCTACCGGACGGCTGCGATCAGAACGAAGTGGGTGATGCTGACGCTCTTTGGTTTGGGCGCGTTGGCTCTCTGGTCGGGAAGCGAGGCGGTGTTGCCGGCGTATCTCGCCGGCATGGTGCTCGCGGGAAGCGCAGCGAGAGACGCGCATTGGATCAGACGGCTGCGCACGCTGACCGTGGGATTTCTCACGCCATTTTACTTTCTACGGGCGGGAACCCTCGTGTCCCTGCCCGCCCTGCTCGCGGCTCCGGTGGTGTTTCTCGCGTTGCTCCTGGGCAAGGTGGCTTTCAAGATCCTCGGCCTCTATCCTGTGGTCGGCCTCTTCCGTAAGGACAGGAAGGAATGCTGGTACTATACACTTCTGATGTCGACCGGTTTGACGTTCGGGACAATTTCATCCCTGTACGGTCTGTCGCACGGGTTGGTGACCCAGGAACAATACTCCTTTCTCGTGGCGGCGGTGATCGCGAGCGCCGTTGTGCCGACGCTCATCGCGGGATGGTGGTTTGTCCCAACCCACCTGCTGCCGACACCTGATCACGCGGAACAATTCCTCAGGCGGAGCGACGGTCTGAGCGATGAAGGCTAAGCGACCACATCACGCCCTAGGTAAGGCGGAGATTCAACGGGTGAGGCGGGCGGAAGGCCTTGATGGGTGAGGCGAGGCGCATTTCAGCGTGCTTCGTGCAAGGCCTGGCTCAGGAGCTGGATCGCAGCCTGAAGTTCAGGGCCTGAACGGGACACGGGTTCATGCTGCACCCGCCATACCGGTTCCAACGGGGCCGGATCCGTGGCGAGACGTGGAATGATGTGCCAATGAATGTGGGGGAGCTGGTTGCCGAGGAGTTCGTAGTTGACCTTTCTGGCTTGATAGATATGTGCGACGGTCTTGGCGACCACGTTCACTTCTTCCAGCAACTGGATCCGCTCTGTCGGCGCCAGGTGAAAGAGTTCCGTCGCATGACGCTGAAAGACTACCACCGTCCACCCGGGGAAAAATTGATCGTCGTGGAGATAGACCCTCGACAGCCCGAGATCGATGATGAAATGGTCCGCACGGGGCCAGGTCCCTGAGCAGGCAGGACATCCCGGATCGGTCACGGTTGACTGGCTTTGCGCCACTCCTCTTCCGTCAGGACGCCTTTCTTGATCAGTAATTGGATCAGCGTCTCGATCGTATTGCGGTTGGCGGGTGCGGGTGTCCCCGGGGCCGGTGGCGATTGCACGGACTCGTCGCTGCGTCGCGTGGGTTCAGGCGCAGGCGGTGTC
Organism: Nitrospira sp.; assembly: GCA_035620635.1. Classification (GTDB taxonomy): domain Bacteria; phylum Nitrospirota; class Nitrospiria; order Nitrospirales; family Nitrospiraceae; genus Nitrospira_D. The sequence goes on from DASPGL010000093.1 coordinate 1,768, forward strand.
CGTTTGAGTCCAAAAATTCTGAAGCTCGGCGTGAACACGGCGACGTAATCCCTATTCCTGAGCCGGACCGCCGCGGGCAGGCTATCGGTCTGAGGCCCCAAGTCGGGGGCTGACCCGACGGGAACACGAAAAAACGGTTTGCCTTCATCGGTTTCGCCGTCCTGTCCCAGTACATCGAATCGCTTCAGAAAGGACTCACCGGTCAAGCCTTCCCGGTCCTCGCCGGCAAGGTTGGTGATCTTGTCGAGCACGATCACCAGCGAGTCGGCGACGATGGCGTCGGGCGAGTGGTTTCTGACACTGACGTCGTAACGATACTCGCTGGTGAAGTTATCACGTCCCTTCAGCGTGACGACGGCATTCACTTTCCCGGTCAGGTCGATGAGGTGCTCGAACGATCCGGCGAGCGCAGCCGATGCGTTGACCAGGAGGAGAAGCAGCGGAATGAAGGCAGATGTGATCGGCTGTGCCACGGACGCCTCGGACGAGCGTAGGTGCGTGCTATGCAGTCGCTCGCAGCATAGCAAAGTTTCCGGGATTGGGCGAGTGCGGTACCCGCTTCCGTCGCCTTGACACTCTGTTTCTCACGACGATATTCTGCCCGCCAGGTTTGCACATCTCACGTGGATGTCCTCTCAACTCCAGCTATGCTGACCCGTCGTCCGGCTGCTCCGCTCCTGATCCCGCCTCCGCTTGTTGCACGGCTCATGCGGCTGTACGATTATCCGCACCCAAGTCGGAAGGGGCGGGTGATTCGAGGCTACGACTGTGCTCATGCGGCGCGAACGGCCCGGATGTGCGCGGCCGTGGCCCAGCGGCTGGGCCATTCCGGCGCGCGGGTGTATGCCTATCAGATTGCCTGTCTCCTGCACGACCTCGGCCGGGCCGGGCTGGATCGCGCTCTTTTCGGGGCGATCTGGTCCTGGGCGAAGGAACGGGGTATTCCCACCAGACCTCGTGAATGGCGGACCATCCATCCTGAAACCAGCGATGGCCGGGAGACCGAGGCATTTCTGTCGTTGTACCGCCGCGATCTGGAGGCGGCGGGGATCCCGATGAATCGTTGGGCGAGAGAACAAGTGGAAATGCGGCTGGGCTATGCCCGTCGGTTGGCCAGGCGGCTGCGGGTGGTCAAGCCGGCCATCAGGAAGCTGGGCATCGGGTGGGCGCCGTGGATGCAGCTGGTAATGCTCTACTACTATTATCCTGAGCGTTTGTCGACGGCGAAGCGCTGGGTCAAACAACTGGCCGAGATCCTCGTGGCCTGCGAACAGTTCGAAGCCTACAGCAACCGGCAGCGGGGACGCGATTATTACGTGCGGGAAAAAGAAACGTTGCCGGCGGCCTTTGCACATCTTGAGAAGCTGGCACAGGAGGGGACGGTGAGCGAGGAGGTTATGGGGGCGCTGCGCGCGCTCGCTTCCGAGGGGGCCTTCGACGCCATTCTTGAACGGGCTCGCGGGTGTTCGTTGACGAGGTCGGAACGGAAGTACCTGCGCGACCTTGCATCCTCCGGAGGTCGGCGATGGCCGTGAAGACGATCCCGATCCGCGTGGCCATGACCGGGGACACGCAGATAGAAAATATCACGAATGCCGTCTCAGCCGCTGTTGCCGGGTCAGAGTTGCGTGCCGGGATCGCGACGGTCTTCGTGAGACACACGACGGCGTCGATCATGATCATTGAGGATGAGCCGGGCATTCGGGCCGACACCAAATCTTTCTGGGAGCGTGTCGTGCCCGTCGATCCTCGGTGGCAGCACAACCAGCGAAATCCTGGGGAAGACAACGGCCACAGTCACCTCCGAGGCCAGTTGCAGGGCCCGTCGGTGACGATTCCGTTTTCGGATCGTACCTTGTCGCTGGGGACGTGGCAGCAGATTGTCGTGGTCGATTTCGACACGCGCCCCCGTACGCGTGAGCTCATCATTCAACTCGTCGGTGAGTAACAGTATGAAGTGTCTGCGCGTGCTCTCGATCGGTGTGGTGGTGTGTGTGCTGCTGCTCCCCTTCAGGCAGAGTGAGGCAGCCGAGTGGGGAAAGCCGCTGGGCGAAGCCTACGAAGGGCTTGAAGGGAAACCCCGACCGGTCACGCCTGCGCCCGCTGAATTGAGTCCGGACGAGCGCGCCACCATGGCGGTCTTTGAGCGGACGACGAAGTCGGTGGTGTTCATTGCGAACACGGCCATTCAGCGGGATTTCTGGTCGCTCGACATCATGGAAGTGCCGCAGGGCTCCGGCTCCGGTTTCGTGTGGAACAAACAGGGGCACATTGTCACGAACTTTCATGTGATCTATGGGGCCAGTTCGATCAAGGTCACGCTGGCCGATCGCAGCGAGCACCAGGCCAGACTGGTCGGGGCTGACCCAGATCACGACCTGGCGGTGCTGCAAATCCAGGCGCCGGAGAGTCTGGTGGAGCCTCTGGCGATCGGTGCGTCGCACGACTTACGGGTCGGACAGAAGGTCCTGGCGATCGGCAACCCCTTCGGACTCGATCATACGCTCACCACCGGCGTGGTCAGCGCCTTGGGACGGACGATCAAATCGATGACGAACCGGACCATTGAAGGCGTCATCCAGACCGATGCCGCCATCAATCCCGGCAACTCCGGAGGGCCGTTGCTCGACAGCAGCGGCCGTCTCATCGGAGTGAATACTCAAATTGTCAGCCCCAGCGGCGCCTACGCGGGCATCGGATTCGCCGTGCCGGTGGACACGGTCAATCGCATCGTCCCTGAGTTGATTAAGCATGGGAAGCTGATTAGGCCCGGATTGGGCATTTCGTTGATTCCCGATTCCATCGCCAGACGGTGGGGGATCAAGGGCCTGATCATCGGCAAGGTCTCGCGCGGAGGGAGTGCCGACCGCGCCGGTCTGCGCGGCGCGCGCGAGACCGTGACCGGCCGCGTCGAACTCGGCGATATCTTGGTGGCGGTCGATGGTAAACCGGTCGAGACGGTCGACGATCTCATGGACGTCATGGAAAATCATAAGGTCGGTGATCGAGTGAGGGTCGATGTGATCCGAAGCAACAAGCGGCAGTCCATCGACGTGATCCTTCAGGCAATGAACTAGGGGGAGATATGTCCAGGCGGACGGGAAAGCGTCTGTGCTAAGATGCTGGAGCGCTTCGTCCGTTCGTTTGGTGGCCCGTGGTCTCGGCAGAGAGCCTACGCATGAGTGATCATCGCTCCACAGAGATCGGTCAGCCTCACGCTGGCGATGACGGCGTCCGGGACACCGGCGCATCGCAGAGAGGACCCGACCTGCTCGGCCTGATCGACGAATGTCTGGCGTCCTTTTCGGACGGCGACCCTCGCCGGAAAATCCTCTACAAACTCCGTCACGCCGTCATGCTGGAGACCGCGTTGAATCGGCAGCGTGAAGCGGAGTTCAAGAAACTCAACGACGTGGTGGCCAAGCTGACAGCGCCGGCGAATCGCATCGGGACGCTGCTGGACATTCCCGGAGAAGGACTCGCCAGGATCTTGGTCGGCGGGGCCGAATATTATGCCAACGTCGATCCGCGCGTTCCCGCCACCGATCTCAAGATCGGGATGCAGATCCTGGTCAATGAAGCCTATGCCGTGATTCAGACCCTCGGCTACGACCGAAACGGACCTATTCTAAGGCTGGCGGAAGCGATGGGAGACGGCCGGCTTCGGTTCGAGCAGGAGATGGGCCGGCAGTCGCTCATTCTTCATCGATCCAGCGATTTGATCGGTGCCGAGCTCAAGCCCGGCGATGAAATCCGTATCGATCCGAGCCACCGGATCGCGATCGAGAAGCTGGAAGGTCGCAAGGCAAGCCAGCACGTCCTCGACGAGGTGCCGAAGGTGACGTGGGAGCAGATCGGCGGTCAGCGTGCCGCAATCGCCGCAATCCGTAAGGCGATCGAGTATCCGCTGCTGCATGCCGAGACCTTCAAACGTTTTCAGTTTTCACAGCCGAAAGGATTTCTTCTGCATGGTCCTCCCGGATGCGGCAAGACGCTGATCGGACAGGCCGCCGCCGGCAGTCTCTCAAAGCTGGTCGGTGAAGCCATGACCGATGGCGCGAAGGGGCAGGGGCCGCGCCAGCCTGTGACCGGCGGGGCGTTTCTCCATGTCAAAGGCCCAGAAATCCTCAATATGTGGCTGGGAGAATCCGAGCGAATGATCCGTGATCTGTTCGCCCAGGCCCGGGCGCGCAGGAAGGAAGGGGCGCTGCCGTTCATCTTCATCGACGAGGCGGAGGCGATCCTGGGAACGCGACGTGCGATGCGCTCGTTCAATATCTCGAACACGCTGGTCCCGATGTTCTGCAGCGAAATGGACGGCATCGAGTCATTGCACGACGTCGTGATCATCCTGGCGTCCAACCGCCCCGACCTCATCGACCCGGCGGTGCTGCGGCCCGGGCGCATCGATCGCAAGATCAAAGTCGAGCGCCCCGATCGTGACGCGTCGGCGGAAATCCTGAAGGTCTATCTGACAGAAGAGCTGCCGCTCGATCAGGCGGTGGTTGCGGATCAGGAGGGGGACAAGCCGAAAGCATTGGCTCGACTGGTCGACGCGGTGATCGGCGCCATCTTCACGCGAACCGACGAAGCTCGGCTGCTGTCCGTGAGGCTGCGGAACGGGCAGTCCAGAGTGCTGTATCGGGGCGACCTTGTCAGCGGCGCGATCCTGTCGTCGATCGTTCAGCGCGCGAAGGAAAAGACGATCGACCGGACGATTCGCGGGAACGAGACCGCAGGCCTGCTCACCCAAGACCTGTTGGAGGCGGTGACGGAGGAATTTTCTGAAGGCGAGATGCTGCCGCCGGACGATGCGGCGGAGGAATGGCTGAAGCTGCTTGATCACCACCCCGAACAGGTGGTCGGCATCTCCTCACTCCGGCGAGGGCGGCAGATGGAAGAACGGCTGGTGAACCAGATTATCTAATAATTCGCTGCTGACAAGCTCAGGAGAGTCCGACTTGTCAGCCTGTCGTATGACTTGCCATGCGCCTGTTTGGCCTGGAAACCGAGTACGGGATTACCCGCGAGGATATGGATTCCATCGATTCCGTCGTCGAATCGATGGAACTGGTGCGCGCGCACCTCACCGCCTCCTTTGAGCGGCGCTGGGATTACGGGGGAGAAGATCCTCACGAGGATGCACGAGGGTTCCGTGTCCCCAGCCTGGCGCAGGATAGAGAAGAAGACGAGTTTACGCAGGTCGATGCCCACCGTCCTCTCTCTTTCCACGAGATGAAAAGCGACCTGGTCCTGCCGAACGGTGCGCGTTTCTACAACGACCACACGCATCCCGAGTATTCGACGCCGGAATGCCGGAGGCTGAAGGACCTGCTCGCGCATGATCGCGCGGGGGAGCGGATCATCGAGCGGGCCGCAGCACGCCGCAACAGGAGCCTGGGCGGCGCGCCGGTGCAGCTCTACAAGAACAACACCGACTTCCATGGACATAGCTACGGGTGCCACGACAATTATCTCGTTCGGCGTTCCATCCCCTTTCCTGACCTGGTGACGGGGCTGATCCCGTTTCTGGTGAGCCGGCAGGTGATTGCCGGTTCGGGGAAGGCGGGGAGCGAAGCGCAAGAATCCGGATTCGTTCCCGGAGGCTATCAACTTTCCCAGCGGGCTGATTTCATGGAAACGGACCTGAGTGTGGACACGATGCACAACCGGCCGATCCTGAACACCAGGGACGAGCCCCATGCTGACCCCGCACAGTATCGCCGGCTGCATCTGATCATCGGCGATGCCAACATGTGCGAGTACGCGACGGCCTTGAAGATCGGCACGACACAGCTGGTCCTGGAATTGATCGAACGCGGAGCTGCCCCGATTCTGGAGCTGGAACAGCCCGTCACCGCGGTCAAGCAGGTCTCGCGCGACGCTGATCTCAAGGCCACGGTGCGACTGAGGGACGGGCGCCTGCTCTCGGGACTGGACATCCAGGAACAGTACTACACGGCGGCCCGGCAGGCCCTGGCGGGATCCGACCCGGAGACCGATTGGATCCTGCAGGAATGGGGCGACACGTTGCGATTGCTCACCCAGGATCGGACCCAGCTCATCGGCAAGCTGGACTGGGTGACAAAGCTGTGGCTTCTGGAGACCTTCGTCCGGAACGAACGCATCGGCTGGGACGATTCCTGGCTAGCAAGTCTGGACCTTGAATATCACAATATGAATGCGGAGCGGGGGCTGTATCGCGGGCTCGAAGCCGAGGGGAAAGTCTGGCGGATGACAGAAGAGGCGGATATCGAACGGGCGATGTTCTTCGGCCCTCGTGATACGCGCGGCGGGGTGCGCGGCCTCTGCGTGCGGCGCTTCGCGGACCAGATCGAAGGGCTGCAGTGGGAGCGGATTCGGTTTGCCGGCGGGCTTCGTGCTCGGACCTTGGAGATGGGGGATCTGTTCGATCCCGGGGAGGCGTCAGCCTGCGCGGAGGTGTTTGAACGTGCGGCATCGCCTGCTGAAGGACTTGCAGACTGGCATGCCAGAAAGGATGCGCGGCTATGAGGTACTCAACGATGCCTGAACGGCGTGAAGGCCCTGTGGATCCTATGCCGCAGCCGGCGAAGCCGTCCGAAGAAGGTGGAGGCCCGCGCCGTCCGGATACCGGATCGCCGGACAAGGACAATCTGCTCAAGCGCATGCGCAGAGTCGATCCGAAGCAAGCCGAACGCTACCGGCAGAGGACGGGAGAGTAAGCGCTATTGGTCAACCGTCAATCGGCAAGGCCAGAATCGACGGCTGCACCATTGACGGGTGACGATCGACGGGTCACGGAGCAAACGATGGGCATGCAAGGCGACTTTTTTCAGCTCTTGATGGAGCAGGGATATCGGTTCGGCGCTCCTGTGGCATCCGGTACGGGAGTCGACATTCCGACTGCGACGACGATCCTCGCGTTCAAGTATCGCGACGGCGTGCTCGTGGCCGGCGACCGCCGTGCCACTGCCGGCAATATGGTGATGTACGACCGTACGGACAAGGTGCTCGAACTCGATCGACACAGTGTCATGGCGATTGCTGGCGTCCCGGCCACTGCCTATGAGATGGCACGGATTCTCGAACATTCCTTCAAGTATTATCGGCGCACGCAACTGCAGGAATTGAGCTTTGAGGGGAAGTTGCGAGCCTTGTCCAAGCTGCTCAAGGAGAACGTCGCGGCAGCCCTGTCCGGCACGGGAGCGGTTGCACCGATCTTCGCGGGCTATGACAGTGAACAGGGTGCCGCCAAGATCTATTTTTATGACATCCTTGGCGCGGAATTCGAGGGCGTGGAGTACGCCGTCTCCGGTTCCGGTTCAC
>DASPGL010000094.1:0-2806 GCA_035620635.1 Nitrospira sp.
GGTGATTGGAGAAATCACCCCAGTGCTGCGAGGCGGGTGGATTCAAAAGATCCAACAGCCCGGCGAGCGCATGATCATGCTCGATGTCCGCCTCCCCGGGCAGACGTATCGAGTCCTCATCTCCTGCCAACCGGAGACTTCCCGATTGCACCTTGCCAGACTCAGCTACCCGAATCCGCCGACACCTCGGGCGTTCTGCCAATTTCTGAGAGCCCATTTTCAAGGTGTCAGGATCGTCGATATCCGACAGGTACCGGATGACCGGATCGTCGAAATTCACTTCACAGGCAAGGAGGGCACCCGCACGATCGTGTGCGAACTCACCGGCCGGAAGGCCAACCTCCTGGCACTCGACGCCGAGCGGCGAATCCTCCGGGACCTGCTGCACCAGCGCGACCTGATCGGACAGCCATACACTCCTCCGCCCAAGGGGCCGGCAGGATCGCGGAATGTCCAGCCGGCCCGCTACGCCGGCGCCGACAGCGGCGACTTCCCGATTTCCGCCGCGATCGAGGCTCACTATCAAGACAAGGAAGCCACCCTCGCAAGGGACGCCGTGAGAAACGCGCGGCTGTCAGTCCTCAAGAAATCGCTCAAGAGAGAACGGAGGCGTATCGAAGCGTGGCAGGTGGATTTGGCAAAGGCGGTCCGATACCGAGACTATGCTCGCTATGGAGAATTGATCAAAGCAAATCTCGGAACCATTAAGAAAGGAGCAGGTAGCCTTACGGCCATCGATTATTTTGACGACCAGTTGCCCGAAGTCACGATTCCCCTCGACGCCGCCAAATCGGCTCACGGCAACATGGACGAGTACTTCCGCAAACATCGGAAATATCTGGCCGCCGAACGAGAACTGAAACCCCGCATCATGCACGCAGAACATGATTTGGACACAATTCTCGAGGAAATCAGAGCCATCGAACAAGGCGGCTGGGCTCCGTCGGCTGCATCGCCACCCGCACGCAAGGCCGACACCATCGCAGGGAAACGCCCACGCAAAGGCCGAGAGTCTTCGGAGCGGAGGAGCGGCCCCTTCCGGCGCTTCACATCCACGGATGGACTATCTATCTTCGTCGGCCGCAACGCTCGCGAGAACGAGGAGCTGACATTCGGGCTGGCAAGAACCGATGACCTCTGGCTGCACGCGAGAGGGACGCCGGGCTCGCACGTTGTCGTCCGGATGGAAAAGGGCGCCGAAGCTCCACCTGAAACACTCCGAGACGCCGCGACGCTGGCTCTGCTCTACAGCGACCTCAAGAAAAGCGGGAAGGGCGAGGTGATCTACACGAGACGTAAGTGGGTCAAGAAGGCGAAGGGTCAGGCGCCCGGTGCCGTGATCACCACTCAGGAGAAATCGATCGTTGTCTCCCTCGATCGCACACGCCTCGACGCCCTGAAAACCCGCTCCACGCCATAAACCGTCTGACGTCATCCTGACGGGAATGACGTATTTCCTCGCCACAATATCTCTCCCATCTTATGATGGGCTCATGTAGGTCAGCCTATGTCAGGTCCTCAGCAGACCCAATCCGTGTCCCCATCACCGACCATCTTGGTGGTGGACGATGAGACATCAATCCTTACAGTCTGCCATGCACTTCTCGAACAGGCAGGCTTCACGGTACTTGAGACTGACGGCAGTTCAGAAGCTCTGAAGATCTGCGCGCAACACGAAGGACCGGTTGATATCCTGATCACCGCCCTCACCCTTGCCCCCCCCGCCTTTCAAATAGCTTCGAGTACCAATCAATTCCCTCATGTAAACGGCTACGAGTTGGCGGTCAGAGCCGCAGCGATCCGACCAGGCCTGCGCGTGATTTTGATGTCGAGAAATCCGGACAAAGAGCTGGCCAGTCACGGCATTTCCCGCACGACTCTCCCGGTTCTGGCGAAACCATTCGACCAGGATACCTTGGCCTGTCTCGTTCAAGAGGTGCTGGCACAACCGGCCCCGACACTGGACCCTTCCAGCCATGGGAATGCTGCCAATGACGCCGAGTGGTTCGGCTGAGAAGGGAAAGACAGGCCGAGGTGGAGGGTGCGGTTAACGCCGAGGTTCAACGAAGAGCACCGGATTTGCTAAGCCTTAACCTCAACCTTAGCCTTACCAGACTCCGCGGGGTGTTCGGTCATGAACCAGCCGGCGATTGAGAGCCGCCGATGCGACCCCGCCGTGGGGTCCACGCGGCAGACTCGGTGAAAGCGTGGCACGGTGAAGATAACCAGCGAGCCGGGGCGAGGCTCAATACAGTGAGTCGGCATGAGATCGACAGCCCCGGCAGAGTCATTCGTCCGTTGGGCATACAGGATCAACTCTCCACCCCAGTCAGGCCGCCACTCTTCATGGAAATAGGTCACGAGCGCAAGCCGACGTAGCAGCGACCGCCGCCCGCCCGTCAGTCTCCCCTGGTCCGTATCATCATGGGTCAGAAGTCCGTCACCGGCCGCGTATGAATAGTAGCTGAATCCCATGTGGCGTCCGATGATATGCGGGAACGACTCCATGTACTCCTGGATGCAGGAGAGCTGCAATCTGGAAAGAAACCGTTGACCTTCAGGTTGAACGATGTCCGCTTTGGCCCAGTTCCCTGAACTGGGAAAATCCTCTCGAACGTTCGGCAAGTCCTGAAGGCTCTTCCAGCTGGCTTGGGCCATGGCCTCACGGAAATATCGTCGCTCTTCCGAGGACCAGAAGTCTTCGACCACCAGCACCGGGTTTGTATGGAAAGAGAAGGCCGGCAGGTCGTCCAACGCCACTGCGGACGGCATCATACCGGTTGGGCCAGTCACAGGCTTCTCCCGA
>DASPGL010000095.1:0-2759 GCA_035620635.1 Nitrospira sp.
GCGGGAGAAAGATCCCGGCTACCAGCCCTTCAAGGAGCGATTGGAAAGCTACCGGCAGGCCTCGACCAAGTTGTCAGTCGAGTTTATCGACCCTGAAAAACAACCGAAGCTCGCACAATCCTACGGGATTTTCCGGACGGACACCGCCATTTTCGAAAGCAACGGGCAGACCATCAGAGTCACCTCACCGTCAGAAGTGGAACTCACCGGCGCGTTGCTTCGGATTTCCAAAGATGCCAAGAAGCGGATCGTCTTTGTGGAAGGGCATAGCGAGCGGAGCCTGGAGGACAAGGAGCGTAACGGGTTGTCGATCGCCAGGGAAGCGCTCACGCGACAAGGCTACGATGTCGGCGCCGTTTCGCTCCTCCAGGAATCCTCCGTACCGGCCGACACCACCGTCCTGGTGCTGGCCGGTCCACGCCGATCCGTCACGAAGGAGGAGCAGGACCGGATTCAGGCCTATGTCGAACAGGGCGGCCACCTCCTGGTCATGGCCGACCCGGACACCCAGACCGGCCTGGAGTCTCTACTGGCCCGCTGGGGGCTGGGCCTGGGTCCTGGCGTCCTGGTCGACCTCCAGGACAGACTGGCGGAGGGCGACCTCACCGCCTTGCTGGTGCGGACATTCACCGAACACGAGATCACACAGGATCTCACCTCGGCGGTGCTGTTCCCGCTCTCGCGACATGTGACGTTCGACGAGCAGGCCGGCAAGGAATGGGACTATGTGCCACTGGCGCGCACGTCGGCCAACAGCTGGGCGGAAACCAACATGCAGGGCCGGGTCGTCAGCTTGAGCGAAAAGGAAGATGTGAAGGGCCCTCTTCCGATGGCCGCCGCCCTGGCACCCAAGAAGGCACCGGAGGAAGGCAAACCCCGCCCGGCCATCGTCGTGATCGGCAATTCCACCTTTGCCACAAACGCCTTTTTCAATTTTCCGGGCAACAGCGACTTCTTTCTCCACACCGCCGGATGGCTGGCCGAGGAGCGCGATCTGATCTCCATCGCCCCGAGAGAGCCGGCCCTGCGGCCGTTCACGCCGAACCCCACGCAGGAACGGGCGCTTCTCTACATTCAGGTCGTCTTCCTTCCGGCGTTGACATTTCTCACCGGTATCCTGATGTGGAAGAAGCGCCGACGGTTGTAACGGGCTTGAGAAAACGCGGAATGTTCGCCACTTGTCATTCGTCAAACGTCGTGGCACGAAATCAGTCCCCTTCTATTCGCATTTGATATTTCAGCCATTGCGGTTGACGCATGACGGTTGACGTTCCACGCCTCACGCATTCAGGACCATCCCGCTAACTATGCGCTACTGGCCGACCCTTCTCATGCTCGTCGTGCTGGCAGGACTGGGCACGTATCTCTACTTCTTCGAGCTCCCGGCCAAGCAGCGTGAAGACAAGCAGGAGAGCGAGCAGAAACACCTGTTTCCGTTTCCCGAAGCCGAGATCACCGGCATGACGGTACGGACAGCCCAAGGCCCGGTCGAACTCACACGTGCGGACTCTGGCGAGTGGGTCATCGCGGCCCCTCTGCGGACGGACGCGGATACCCGCGAAGTCCAGGCACTGCTCCGGGCGCTGGTGACCGGCTCGGTCACCCGCACGATCGAGGACGGAGCCGCCGCCCTCGCGCCCTTCGGGCTCGATCATCCGGTCACCGCCATCACCGTCACCGCCGGAGCCCGACAGGAGACTATTGCCATCGGCGAGAGCGGGCCTCTCTCCAATACTCTCTACGTCTTCCGGGAATCGGACCGGAAGGTACTGCTGACCACTCTCGCCCCCAAAGACTTCGTCAACAAGACGCTGATGACGTTCCGACGGAAGGAACTCCTGCGCTTCGTGCAGAACGACATCGACCGAGTACGCCTGACCTACCCGACAACCGAAATCGTGCTCTACAACATGGCCAGGGGGAAGCCCAGGCCTTCCTGGAAGATCCGCTACCCGATCGAAGCCGAAGCGGATCAGACCGAAGTTCGTTCGCTCCTGTTCCGGCTGGAAGACCTGAAAGCGCTCGCCATCATCGATCCGGGGCCGGAACGGGATGCCGTCGAGAAGACCCTGATGGCTCCGAAAGTGAAGGTCACGCTGCACACCGCCGCAGGCGATCAGACTGTCAAACTCTATCAGCCGGATCCGCAAAGCGGCGAGGCGATTGCCGAAACCACGGCTGATGCGCCTCTCTATCGGATCAATCCGATGACGATCAAGGACCTGACCAAAGAACTCTTTGCCCTGCAAGACAAACGATTGCTCGGCGTCGACGTTCCGGACATCGCCATGCTGTCCGTCCGGACGCGCGATCAACAGTACACGCTCATCAATCAAAACGGGGAATGGGTGTTGGAAGACCAACCGACGGAGAAACTTAGCCAGGAAGCAGCCGACCTGTTCGTGAGCCGGGTCGCAAACCTTCCGGCGGAGGAACGAGTCGTCAAGCAATCGACCCCGCTCGCCCCCTACGGCCTCCTGGCTCCAACCGCCGAGTTCATCGCCACGGGTAGAGACGGGAAAATCGCCGGCAGACTCACGCTGGGAAACCACGCAGGCAATCTGATGTATGCCTCCGGCCAACGCGTGCAGGGTATCTTTCAGGTTCGCCCCGATCTCCTCACGCAGGTCCCTTCGAAGACCAATCTTCTCGCCAAATCGCAAGGCAAAACGGAAGCCGGCCGCTGACGTCCTTGCAGTCGTATGACCTTCTCATCGTTCTAGGTGAAAACCGGACGTCAGCCAATCGACCGCCCCTCT
>DASPGL010000096.1:0-4911 GCA_035620635.1 Nitrospira sp.
GAGACAAGGGAATATCTGAGTCGTCTGATCGCGAGATCACCGGAAAAGACGGTGCAACAATGCTCCTGATTCCGGCAGGGAATTTTATGATGGGCAGCACCGAGGGGCTTGAAGATGAGCAGCCACTACACCGGGTCTCGCTGGATGCCTTCTATTTGGACAAGTACGAAGTCACGAACGTGCTGTTTCAGAAGTTCGTGGAGGGGAGCCACTATGAGACCACGGCCGAAAGACAGGGCCGGGCCGCCGGTGTGACGCCGGAAGGCGAATGGGAAATCATTACGGGAGCGAGTTGGCTCAGGCCGGAGGGCAAGGAGACGGTGTTCGAATCGAATCGCGCTGAGCATCCCGTCGTTTCGATTTCCTGGTACGATGCGGAGGCCTACTGTCGCTGGATGGACAAGCGACTGCCGACCGAGGCGGAATTTGAATATGCCACTCGGGCCGGCACGCGAACGATCTACTGGTGGGGAGACGGGAGCCCCGGTTCACGACGCGTGGCGAATATCGCCGATGAATCGGCCCGGCACCAGTTTCCCGGCCTGCCGGTCATGGAAGGGTACGATGACGGCTATGAGCGCACGGCGCCGGTGGGCTCGTTCGACCCGAATCCCTGGGGTCTGTACGACATGATCGGGAATGTGTGGGAATGGACGGCGGATTGGTATGCCGAGGATTATTACCGCAACAGCCCGGAGCGGAACCCGATCGGACCCTTCAGCCGGCAATACAAGGTTCTACGGGGGGGCTCCTGGCACAACGGGCCGCTGGGGGTACGCGCCGCGTACCGGCGCAATAGTCAACCAGCGTACCGGTACGATCACATCGGATGTCGCTGCGCAAAGACTCCGTGAGTCTTCGTGTCGTTCGCGACACCGGATGCGGGACGAACTCATTGAGGAAGCCGTCGGCGGGACGTACACTCATCCCCATGCCGCTCTCACCTCTGATTCGATTCGGCACGTCAACCTGGACGTACGAGGGCTGGCAGGGCCAGGTCTATAAGCGGCCGTATGCCAAGAGCCGATTCGCGCAGGAATGCCTGGGAGAGTATTGCCAGTACGGCACCGGCAACGGGCCGCTGTTCAGGACGGTGGGCAATGACGCGACATTCTACCGGCCTCCCACGGCCAATCAGCTCCTGCGTTATGTGAATCAGATTCCCGAAGATTTCGACATGTGTTTTAAGGTGTGGGAGGAGATTACGATTCCCAGCTTTGCCCACCATGCTCGATATGGCGCAAAAGCCGGCCGGCCGAATCCGCGCTTCCTGGATGCCGGCCTCTTCAATGATGTGGTGCTTGCGCCCTACCGGGACGCCCGGTTCGAGCCGCATACCGGTCCCTTCCTCTTCGAGTTCCAACGGCATGGCATGTCCCCCGGGGAATTCTGCTCACGGCTCGATACCTTCTTCGTCCGCCTCCCCAAGGACTTTCGCTACGCCGTCGAAATCCGCAATGCGGAATTGCTGGGGACAGACTATCGCGCCGTGTTGGAACGGCATGGCATCGCACATGTCTACAACCATTGGTCCACCATGCCGCCGCTGGCGGAGCAACATCGGCGCATGGAGACATTTACGGCGCCTTTTACGGTGCTGCGGCTTCTCACGCCGCTCAGGATGTCCTATGAGGCGGCCAAGAAGCGGGCCGAGCCCTATGACCGGATTGTGGAGGAGTTGCCGGAGATGCGGCGGGATACCGTCCGTCTGGTGGCGCAGGCCGTGACGGAGCATCGACGGGCCTATGTGCTGGTGAACAATCGATCGGAAGGGAACGCGCCGCTCACCGTCGAGGCGCTCACCCGAGGCTGCCAGCGCCAGGCGCTGGGCCCCGGCTAGACGTAGACGATCGAGACCCTGGCGAGGAAATCTTCGAGCGCGGTGGTGTGCTCTTCGATGGCCGTACGGTCGCGACGCGAAGCCGCGAGTTCCATGATTCCTCCGATTTCGGTGATCCGGTCGAAGCCGTATCCACCGCCGTCTCCCTTCATGCGATGGCTCAGCATCTGGATCGTCTCGAAATCCTGTTGGCTGAGCGAATGGCGGATCGTCTGGAGATCCTTCCGGCGGTTGGCGAGAAAGACGGGCACGATCCCTTCCAACTCGCGGTCGATGCGCACAGTGAAGTGGTCCATCGGTTGTGGTTCCTGGTTGTGCATGATTAGACCAGCCGTCCTTTGTGTGCCTGCAGGACTTCCAGCAGGGTGGCCTTCTTTACAGGTTTGGTGATGTGGGTGTCGCAGCCGGCCTCGAATATCTTGGCTCCTTCTTCCTTGAGTGCCAGGGCCGTCAGTGCGATGACCGGTGTCGGCGGAAGATCATGGTCCTGTTCCCACCGGCGGATCGCTCTGGTCGCCGCGTAGCCGTCCATCACGGGCATCTGCATGTCCATCAGAATTACATCGTACTGACCGCTCTTGAACCTCTCCAGGGCCAGGGCCCCCTGCTCCACCACGTCGAGCTGGTGGTCGGTCTGTTTGAGATAGGAGCGCACCAGGAGTTGGTTATCCGGAGAATCCTCCGCCAGCAGCACACGCAGGGCGCGGGTCGATGCAGGCGGGGCGGGGTCCGGTGGTTCCGTCACCGGCGGAACGGGAATGCCTCTCGTGCGGCCCATGGCGATTCCGATGGTCTGGATGAGATCCGCCCGTCGAATGGGTTTGACTAAGTACCCTCCGAGTCCGAGATCGTAGGTTCTGGCGATATCATCAGCCCAGTGGTCCGACGTGAGCATGATCACCGTGAGTCCGGTGCCGTCAGGCGAGGCCTTCACCTGTTCGGCAACTTGAAACCCGTTCATCTCCGGCATCCGGCAATCCAGGAGGAGCAGCTGATAGGGGCGTCCCTGCTCGGCCGCCTGTCGAAGCTCTTCCAGGGTAGCGGCGCCGCTCTCGGATTCCGTAATGTCGGCTCCCCAGGCACTCAGCGACTCGCGAAGGATCAGGCGATTGGTGGGATGGTCGTCCACGACGAGCGCCCTGACTCCCGCAAGATCAATCTGAGCGGCCGGCTTCTGCGCCGGCGGGTGTGCCTGGATCTGAAGCCTCACCGTGCAATGAAACGTGCTTCCCTCGCCCACCGTGCTCTCTGCCCAGATTCGTCCGTGCATGAGCTCGGTGAGATGTTTGGAAATGGCCAGGCCAAGTCCCGTTCCCCCGTACTGGCGGGTGGTCGACGTATGGGCCTGGGTGAAGGTCTCGAAGATGGTGCTGAGTTTGTCGGCCGGAATCCCGATGCCGGTGTCGTGCACAGTACATCGAATCATTCCTGGCTGCTGGGCGTCGTCGTTGGTCACCTGGACGAGGACGGACCCCTTTTCGGTGAACTTCAACGCGTTACCGATGAGGTTGATGAGGATCTGTGTCAATCGCGTCGGATCCCCGATCAGGAAACGAGGCACGTGCGGATCGACGTGACCGGCGAGTTCAAGGCCTTTTTCGTTCGCACGCATCGCCAGGATTTCCATGGTCTTGTCGATGACTTCATGGAGATCGAACTCAATGGATTCGAGATCGAGGTGACCCGCTTCGACTTTCGAGAGATCCAGGATATCGTTGATCAGGTTCAGCAGGGTGCCGCCGGCTCGCCGGAAGATCCGCAGATACTTCCGCTGCTCCGGGGTCAACGATGTTTCCCATAAGAGATCGGCCATGCCGATGATCGCGTTCATCGGCGTGCGGATTTCATGGCTCATGCTGGCCAGGAATTCACTCTTGGATCGATTGGCGACCTCGGCGGCCTCTTTGGCCACGCGCAATGCCTCGGCCACCTCCTGGCGTTCCGCCGCTTCCATGGCCAGGGTGGCCATGGTCGCCAGTGAACTGGCCAGCTCTTCCTCATAGATCGACCAGCCGCGTTCGGTGCCGACATGCTCCGTACACAGGACGCCGACGACCCGCCCCTTTCGTCTGATGGAGGCGTCCAGCATAGCTCCGATGTGGAATCGGGCCAGGTACGTTGGTGCGAATTCTCTGGTCCGTGGATCCGTCTGTGCGTTGTGCGCTGCGATGGCCCGGTCTTCGCTGTCGAGCGATTGAAAATAAACCGGATAGTCGACCGACCGGAGCTCCAGACCGGCGCTGTGACGCTGCGAACGGGCTTCGAAGAGATCCACCAGCGACAGGGAGGCGCCGTCTCGGGTCAACAGCCAAATGCTGGCCCGTTCGGCCTGCAGGAGCCGGCTGCAAGACTCGGTAATGGCCTGGAAGGCGAGCGGGAGATTGCCGCTACTGAGAGCGTCGCTCTGCGCCAGCTTGCGCAGCGTCGCCTGGGATTGCTCCAGGAGGGCCGTGACGCTTTGCCCGATCGGCGCGGTTGATACACTCGGGCTCGATCGAACATGCCTTCCCGTGGATTTCTGAACCCGTGAGCCGTCTGAGCGTATCGAGGTCGAAGGCTTGGCCGGTTTCCGAGTCGCGAGTCGAGGGCGGCGTGACATGTCGGTGTGTTATGCGGGAAACGGCCGGTTTCCGCGCAGGGTGGCGTCTAGTCGTCGCGAGAATCCTGCACGAGCGACAGGATCCCCGCCGGCTTGATCCGGTTGCGCCCTTCCTGTTTGGCCTGATACAGGGCCTGATCCGCCGCTTTGATCAAATCCGTAGGGGAGGTGTGCCGGTTGGGAACGACGCAGGCGTAGCCGACGCTGATGGTGACGAGTTCTCCATCCGCATGCTTGATTCCCAACGATTCGACCCGGCGGCGGAGGCCTTCCGCGACCTGTGCCGCGCCGTCAAGACCGGTGCCCGGGAGCACGGTCACGAACTCGTCTCCGCCGTAGCGGGCGACGAGATCGCCCGGACGGTTGACAGCGCTGGAGATGGCGGCTGACACCTGTTTGAGGCATTCATCACCGGCCGTGTGTCCCTTGTTGTCGTTGTAGCTCTTGAACCGGTCGATATCGAACATGATGA
>DASPGL010000097.1:0-2539 GCA_035620635.1 Nitrospira sp.
CTCCACCGCCTGACGGTAGCCCTCCGAAAGGTTCCGCCAAGCCTTGAACCGCATGACACCGTCGGCGTCGAACAATAGAATTGAGGCGCGATCGGCATTCAAGGAGGCGGTGATGACATCGAGCGCTTTTCGGTAGAGATCGTCAAGCGCATCAGCGCGGTTGACGGCTTCCGCCAACTCATACATGAGGGCTTGCTGTCGGCTTCTGTGCGCCAACTCGAGTTCCTGGCGTCTGCGCTCGGTAATGTCCAGTGTCACCGACAAGACGCCCGTCAGCACCCCTTGGGCGTTGCGCAGGCCGCTGACGCTGTTGTTGACCCAGATGACACGTCCGTCCTTGCAGATGTACCGCTTCTCGATCACAAAATCCGCTCCGTCGCGGGCAAGCCGGTGAAACTGCTCCAGATTGCCGGGCAAATCATCCGGATGCGTGATATCCTGCATCCGCATTCCAAGCAGTTCGGCCTGCGTGTAGCCGACGATTTCGCAATAACGGGGATTCACAAAGGTAAAGCGCCCGGTGAGATCCGTGCGAGTCACGCCGACCGTGGCCTGGTTGACGACGGCGCGGAAACGCTCGTCGCCTTCGCGGAGCGCCTCCTCCGCCGCCTTGCGCGCCGTAATGTCGGTCACCATCACGACGAGGCCGATGACGCGATTGACGGAGTCGCGGTGCGGCGTGTACACGGCATGGATCCATCGCCGTCCTCCCCGCCGGTAATGGACTTCGGTCTCGTAGTCCACCGTCTCACCGGACAAACCCGCCTCGATGTGGGGACCTACAGCCGACCAGGCCTCTTCGCCCAAGACCTCACGCACCGGCTTCCCGATGATCTCTTCGCGCGACAGATCGAACCACTTCAAATACGCCTCATTACAGGTGTGATAGCGCAGATCCTGCCCGATGTAGGAAATCAAGGCCGGTAAGGCGTTGCTGATCACCTCCAGTTGTTGGTCACTTGAAGGACGGGCTTCCATGAGTCCTACGGCCTTTCAGAATTCAGCACTGCCTTAGGCCGGCTGGCTTCCGGCGCCACTTCGAAAAACCCGAGTCCGGCGTCGCGCAACACCTGCTGCCAGCTCGTAGGGGACAATTCATGCTTCAGCAGCACTCCTCGGGCATGGGTCAGCGCCTGATATTGCTCCGGCACGAGAATCTGTGAGGTTACCACCGTAACGGGCAACGACGACGTGGCGGGTTCATCGCGCAAGTGCGCGAGGACCTCAAAGCCGTCCATTCCAGGCATATTCAGATCGAGCAGCACCAGCGCCGGCTTTAATTGGCGAGCCAATCGCAACCCTTCTTCGCCTGTATTCGCTTCAACGATCGAACAGCCAAATTCCTCGAGATGATGGCGGATAATGTACCGGTCGGTTTCCTGATCGTCGATGATCAGCACGAGCGGAGGCCCTTTCGCCGGATCATAGGCGATGTTGGTGACCCGGTGCAGTCGATCCAACAGCCACGTCCGCCGCAGAGGCTTGACACAATAGTCGTCCGCTCCCAGCGCGAGGCCTTTCCGGGCATCCTCCACGGTCGAGACGATGAGGACCGGCAGATTCGAGGTCGTCTCCTCGCGCTTGAGTTCCGCGAGCCATTGCCAGGCGGGTTCATCGGGCAAGAGCACGTCCAGCACGATCGCCACCACCGGATGCCGCCGTAACTGTTCACGCGCCTGCCTGATGCTGCCGGCCGGAATGGGCCTGAACGGTGTGTTGCGCAAGTACTTCTCGTACAACAGTCGCGTCTCTGCCTCATCTTCCACCACCAGCACCGGCAGCCTGCCATCGGTGTCGGACACCGGCACCGGCTCGATCTGCTCCGCCCGTTCGATGTCATTGGCAGCATAGTTGACCGGAATCCTGGTGACAAACGTGGACCCCTCGGCGGGGCGACTGCTCACCTCAACAGAGCCCCCAAGGAGTTGAGCCAGCTTCCTGCAGAGTGGAAGGCCCAAGCCAGTTCCCTTGACCTGTGTTTGAATCGGATGATCGAGCTGGGAGAACTCTTCGAAGATCCTTCCCTGATCTTCCGGTGCGATGCCGATGCCGGTATCGGCCACGGAAAAGGCCACGGAGCGCCCGTCCGCCGATAAGGCCGCGCTCACGCGTACCTCGCCATGCTCGGTGAATTTGATCGCATTGGAGATGAAATTTCTCAGGATCTGGGACACCTTCCCTTCATCGGTCCTCATGAGCGGGATCTCCGCCGGCTCATCGAACACAAGATTCACCGCATTCGAGACGAGCAGCGGGCGA
Source organism: Nitrospira sp. (assembly GCA_035620635.1). Classification (GTDB taxonomy): domain Bacteria; phylum Nitrospirota; class Nitrospiria; order Nitrospirales; family Nitrospiraceae; genus Nitrospira_D. The sequence goes on from DASPGL010000097.1 coordinate 2,260, forward strand.
AGCATGCCGCGCAATGCGCTGAAGAGATTGGCCACCTCGAACTCACTCGCCTTCACCGTGACTTTCCCGGCCTCAATTTTCGCCAAATCCAACAGGTCATTGACGAGCTCCAGTAAATCCTCACCACTCTTGCGGATGTACGTCACCTGCTTGGTTTGCTCGCTGTTCAGCTCTCCGTCGGTGTGCTCCAGGAGCAAGTGCGACAACGCGAGAATGGCATTGACCGGCGTCCGGAATTCATGGCTCATGTTGGAGAGAAAGCGCGATTTCATTTCATCCG
>DASPGL010000098.1:0-7721 GCA_035620635.1 Nitrospira sp.
GACACCAAAGTCCTGGGCCTCGTGCCGGCTCATCAGGAATCCTGGCTCGCCACCCTCCTGAAGGCGGAGGCCCTGGGAGCCAGGCATCTCTTGGCCACACCGATCGACTCCCGCCACCTTCGTACCGTCTTCGACCTGACCTTTCCTCAGCCTGCCCCACAGGATTAGGGCGTTCGAACGATCTTCTGCCATTTTCTGCTCAGCATACAGGGCCGTTGTCGGTTTCACCGCTCAAGCCCGATCTCCTTTAGGCCGATGGGTATTATGAGGATACTCGTGCAACTGTTGCAGTACGTTGCCGCGGCCCTGGCTACCCCTCCGATGCGCATCGAGACCACCGGCCAACCGGTGCCGACGAAGGACGTCCAATGGGTTGGATCCCGTGCGGGCCTTAGCGCCTCAGCGTCCGGCGTCCTCTCCTCCGACCATCGGTTCTGGTTCAACGCCGTACGAAGCGTGCCGACCGTGCCGGCCCTCGTCAAAATCCTTTGTTTCCTTGCCTGGCTGCAGAGCCTCGGTTAGACTTTTCCCCACACACCTATGGCACGAGCACGCGCAGCAGAGAATCCTCGGTCCCGCCCCAAAGGCGCGCTGATTGAGGAGATGACCAACGGCATCGATCGATTCCAGGAAATCCTGGCCGCGATCGAGGACTTCGGTCAGGAAGGATTTCCGTACCGCGATGCCGCGCAGGCCAAAGCCGAGTTGCAGTTCCGCGAGAGCGTACGCCGTGTCTTCGGCGAGCGTTCCCAGGAATTTCAGACCTATCGCAACTACAAGCTCCGTGCGTCGAATAAAGCAGAGGCCGCCCAGAGTGTTGCCGTCATCAAAGGACTCATGAAAACGCTGGAGGACCGTAAGCTGGAACTCCAGGGGCTCAAGCCACCGGCAGAAGCACCACCGGCTGAGCCCAGTCCATCCTCGCCTCCGCAAATGACGCTGGTTCCGCCTACCGCCCAGATTTCGATGGGAACCCAGCAAGTCACGGCCACGCCTCCGATGACGGTCTCCGTCGCCCTCACGACCAATCTCGGCACGCAGGCCAACGCTACGGCAACCGCACCCCCGGTCTCCACGCCGCCACCCGTCATGCCGCCGCCCCACGCTCCTGTCATACCGGCACCATTCGCGCCTGTCGCCACACCCCCGGCCACCCAGTCGACGCCGACGCGTCACGACCCACCCGTGGAAACGCCGGCTCCGCTCTCCTCGGCTCTCCGCGCTTCGGACACTGTTCAGCCACCACCCGCAGCGGCCCCAGCCGTGACACCTTCACCGGCGCCGATTCACGCTGAAACTGAACCGGCACCATCGGCACCGGCCGTCGCCCCTGCACGCCAGCCGGCGGTCCAATCCGACCCTCTCGTGTCAGCGTCAGTTCCCGCGGCGCCGGTTCCGCTCCCCACGTCTCGGACCGTGCCCGACGGTCGACTGTTCCAGCCCGGCTCTGAGCAGGAACCGCTTCAGCTCCTGCGAAACGTCTGTCTTCGTCTTCACTCAGTGGCGCGTCAACTGCGGCTCAGGAAGGATTATCGCCCGACACTCGAGGTGGAAGATGACTACGACTTGCAGGATCTGCTCTGCGCCCTCTTGAAGGTGCAATTCGAGGAGGTGGGAACAGACGAGTGGACGCCGCCTTATACAGGAGGCGCTCCGAGGACCACTCTGTTTTTAAACAAGGATCAGATTGCCGTGGTGGCGAAGAAAACCCGATCCGGACTCAGCGCCAAGGAACTTGCCGACCAAGTGGCGGCGGATTCGGCCTACTACCGCGCTCAGGACAAATACGCCACGCTGTTTGTCTTTATCTACGACCCGGAAGGTCGCATCGGAAGTCCGAAACGACTGGAAAGCAACCTCACAAGCGTCAGCGAGCGCTGCACGGTCGAAGTGCTCGTCGCGCCAAAGTGACACCATGATGAAACCAAAACTCAAAAGCGTGCCGTCCTCCACGAATCTTCCGCCCGCCAAGACCAAGCCGGTGTTGACAGGGACGGAACCACTTCGCTACGGTGACACGGGATCTGCACCCGCCACGATCCCCTATACGATTCATGCGCCAGCGTCGGGAGACCCACGAATGTCCGATCGTGCCTATATCCTGATCAACGTCCTGCCAGGGCAGACCTCCTATGTCGTGAAGGCCCTCGCGCAGATCAAGGAGATCAAGACGATCGATCCCTGCTGGGGGAAGCCTGATATCATCGTGGTGGTAGAGGTGCGGGATCAGGATGCCTTGACGCAGCTGGTCTTGAGTCGCATTCACGGCATTGAAGGGGTGACGCAGACCGACACACACCTCGTCTATCGCCTGAAAGAAGCCAAGGCGAAGTAACACCGCGACTCGGCCGCGCTATCCCTTTTCAGTTCCCTCGGGTTCATCTCCGAGTTCCAACCCGAAGCGCTCCGCCATCCGATACAACGTCCTGCGATCAATCCCGAGAATCTTCGCCGCTTTCACCTTGTTGCCCTTGGCCTCTTTGAGAACTCGCATCAGATGGCGCTTTTCGACCTCTTCGAGCGTCAGGCCACCTTCATCGGACGGAACGCCCCCTGGAACTTTTTCGTCGGCGCCGCCCGCCGCCCCCTGGCGGATCACTTCGGGAAGATCCTCCGGTGTCAGCAGCGGTCCGTGACTCAAGGACACCGCTCGTTCGATCGCATTCTCCAGTTCCCGAACATTGCCGGGCCAGCGATACTGGAGCAGCAATACCATCGCATCCGGCAGCACTCCGCGCACGGCATGGGTGGACCCTGTCGCGCATTTCTGCAGAAAGTGATGCACCAACATGGGAATATCTTCCCGCCGCTCCGCGAGTGAGGGCAGAGTGATCGGTACGACCTTCAGGCGGTAAAACAAGTCGTCCCGAAACTTTCCTTCCTTGACGAGTTGCTCCAAGTCCCGATTCGTCGCCGCAATGATCCGGACGTCGACTTTCGTCGAGGTCGTACTGCCGACGCGACGGACCTCCTGATCCTGCATCACCCGGAGTAATTTCACTTGCAGGGCCTGCCCCAACTCACCGATCTCGTCGAGAAACAACGTGCCGCCGTTCGCAGACTCGAAGAGCCCGACCTTGTTGCCTGCCGCACCGGTAAAGGCCCCTTTCTCATACCCGAACATTTCAGACTCCAGCAGGGTATCCGGCAATGCCCCGCAATTCACAGGAATGAACGGCTTGTCGCGACGAGATCCATTGGCATGGATCGCCCGCGCAATAAGTTCCTTGCCGGTTCCGCTTTCCCCCTGCAGTAACACCGTGCTCTTACTCTCGGCCACCCGTGCGACCAGCTTATACACCTCCAACATAGCGGGACTGCTTCCGACTAGCGGCGACCACCCCTCTTTACTCTTCAGTTCTTCACGGAAGCGGGCATTCTCCCGAACCAGCCGACAGTGGTCGAGGCTCCGTTTGACCACCAGCTTGATATCCTCTTTCTTGAACGGCTTGGCCAGATAATCGTAGGCGCCCTGTTTGATCGCCTCAATGGCGCCTTCCAGAGAGCCGAAGGCCGTCAGCACCACCACCGCCGTATCAGGGCTCATGCGCTTGAACTCGCGTAACACCGTGAGCCCGTCGACAGCCCCCATGCGAATATCCGTGAGCACCAGATCCACCCGCCCCTGGCGGCCACGCGCAATGACGTCCTCACCGCTCGCGAAGGCCTCCACGGTGTACCCTTCTTTCTTCAGCGCCTCGACCAAGAGCTCGCGCGCGACCACATCGTCATCGGCCACGAGAATTGTCGCTGGTTGCATTACCCCCCCTCTGCCGCGAGCGTCGGCTCGGGCTTCAACGCCGGTAAGGTGATGGTGACGGTGGTCCCTCGTCCGGCCTCGCTTTCGAGCGACAGCCCGCCGCCGTGAGCCAACACCGTTTCGCGGCTCAAGAATAGACCCAAGCCGGTGCCCTTGCCAACCTCCTTCGTCGTGAAAAACGGTTGAAAGGCCTTCTGTACGTCGGCCTGCGGCATGCCGACACCCGTGTCCCGCACGGCAATCGTGATGACGAGGGGTGACATCGCGTCGGCCATCCTCCGCCCACGCTCCAACTCGTCGGGTGATGCCTCGCGGACGCCCGCCGCGACATCCACAGTTCCATGCGCAGGGGTCGCAGCCAGGGCATTGGCCAGGACGTTGACCAGCACCCGATGCATTTTCTCCGCATCGGCCCAGACGAGCGGAAGATCCGCCGGAATGTCCACGGTCAATCCGATTTCTTTGGCATGAAATGCCGGCTCCATGAGCACGGCGGCCGGACTAATCACCTGTTCCACGGGCAGCCACCCCGGCTCGGGCTGCCGGGGTCTCGTCGAGGACAGCAGATCCTGAATGATCCCCACCACCCGCGACAGCTGCTCTTCAATGACCGCCACGCGCCGCTTCATCTCGGGCGTGACACCGGGCTCCTCGGCCATCGCCTGGACGTGCCAGGCAATGGAGTGGAGCGGCGTCCCGACCTCGTGCGCGACCGATGCCACCAGCTGCCCCACCGCCGCCAGTCGTTCGGAGCGGTTCAACTGATCTTTCGCCTCTACCAGCTGGGCATTGGCTTTCAGCAGGTTCTCCGTCTCCTGGGCCAACGCCGCCCGCGCCGCCGTCTCTCGTGCCTTGCGTTCTTCCCAACTCATACCAAGATACCCGACCAGCAACAACACCCCGACGACGACGCTCCGGTTGATAACCGCGGATTGAAACCGACCGGGCTTTGTCGGTTGCAGCAGGCCTGCATAGGTCGCGATGACACACGCCAGCACGGTCGCCAGCATCAGCCCCCGGTTTCGAATCGTGGCGACCATCAATATCGGCACGATATAGCCGTAGGCACCCACGACATTGGCCGGCGCAAATTCTTCGATGACGAGGATAAGGAGAAAACAGGTGGCAGCGATGGCCAGGACGAGACGGTTACGGTGCGTCATAGTCGATCGACGACTCGGCTCTCTTTCGCCGGGGGCGGGGACCGTCCACGGTGGGCAGGCTTGCGACGCTACACATGTCGATCGCAGCCGCTCACGCGACGCAGGTGTCTTACACAACAGCACGCGCGGAACGCAACTGGGCCGCGAGCCTTTCGAACCGTGGGTCCTTCACGAGTGCTTCCAGGGACACACTCAATTTCCGGCTCCAGTTCGGGTGCTCATCAATCGTTCCCGGCACATTGGTTTGGGCGCGCTCCCCGATCACATCTTCGAGGTTTGCCAACGCGATCCACGCTGGGGTCCGTGCCAAGTACTGATGAACGGCCAGGGCCAGCGCTTCGGTCATCGTCGGCACCAGCGCCGGATCCTCGGATGCGCCGGACGGTAGGAGTCCCTCGGATTTCAACGCAGCAAGAATCCCGGCCTTTTCCCTCTGCCGTTCCGCCAGCCTCGCCTCCCGTGCCTGTTCGGAAGGAAGCAGGCCAAGCTGGAACCGGCTTTCAATATCGGCACCCTCCCAGTACCCGGAGAGTGTGGGAAGATCATGGGTCGTGACCACCGCAATGGATTGTGCAGGATAGGCCGCCGGCGGCTTCCAGTGTCCCGACGCGTCCCGTTCGAAATAAAACACACGATAGGACAGCACGCCCGCCGATCCAAGCCGATCGCGCACCCAGTCGGGAACCGTGCCGAGATCCTCTCCGATCACCAGCGCGTTCGCTCGCACGCTCTCGAGCGCCAGAATGGCCAGCAGCTCGTCCGCCGGATAGTGGACATAGGTGCCGGCCGAGGCCGGGAGGCCGCGCGGAATCCAATACAGGCGGAAGAGTGCCATCACGTGATCAAGTCGGATCGCTCCGCCGTAGCGCAGATTGCTGCGCAGCAATTCGATGAAGTACTGATACCCGCTCGCCCGGAGACGGATCGGATCCGCCGGGGAGAAGCCCCAGTTCTGCCCATCCGGGGCGAACGCATCAGGCGGCGCCCCGCAATCGGCCTGGAGCGCGAGCACGTCCTGGAAACGCCACCCATCGGCTCCGGTGCGATCGCTGCCCAAGGCGAGGTCGTGGTAGAGGCCGATCCCCATGCCGGCCTCACCCGTCGTTCTGACGAGCGCACGTAACTGGTCGGCGGCCAGCCACTGCAGATACTGAAAGAACCGGACCTGTTTCATATGGCGGCGTGTGAATTCATCCGCCGCGGAAGCCCTCGGCTTTCGGTATTGCTCCGGCCAATCCATCCATACCACGGATGGAGATTGTACGAACCGCCGCTCGTCCTCCAATGCTTGAAACAGCGCATACTGGGCCAGCGCCTCCCCCTCTCGCCGAACGTAGCGATCGAAGCGCCGCCCTCGTTCCGTGGTCGGCTTCAGCTCGGGCTCCGTCCCCTCGAAGTTGTCACGAAGAAAGGCGCGGTAGCAGAGCTCAAGCACCGTCCTCTTGGCCGAGGCCACGGCATCGTAATCCACCACGTCGCTCTCTCGTGCCGCATGAAGCTGCGCCCGGAATGAGGGATCGGCCAGCTGTGCCTGCACCTCAGGCGCTGTTCGGCATTCTTCAACCTGCTCGACGTCAAGATAGAGATCGTTGAGAAACAGTCGGCTATTGGGGGAATAGGGACTGATGTGAAAGGGGGTCGCATTCTTGAGCGCGTGCAGGGGGTTGAGCCCAATGACTCCGGCACCCAGCGTGGATCCGGCCCACTCCACCACCGTGGCGAGATCACGGAAATCCCCGATCCCCCAGTTGCGCTCGCTCCGCAGCGCATAGAGCTGTAACGCCATCCCCCACAGACGTGTCCCCCGCCAGAACAACTCGGGCACGTAGCAACGATCGGGCGCAACGATCAAACGAAACGACGCCTCTGCGCATGCCTTCCCTCCCTCTGCCCGCACCCTCATCTGGTAATAGCCGAGCGGAAGGTCTCGGGGGAACGCCGATACGACACGGACCAGCCGTCGCCCGCCGATGAGGCGGGTCTCCTCGATCCTGAGCCCCGGTCCTTCCTCACGTTCGGCGCAGCGCCCGCCGTTCTCCGCATACACCTCCCAGCGGACCCGCAGAAACGCGTCATCTTGGCTCTCGCACGGCACATGGAACAACCAGGTGCCCGGTTCCTGTCCTTCCCGCAACACCCGAACGGGCTCACAGCCTTGAACCCATGGGCGTTCGTCCCAGGCGGTGAGCTCCGCAAGAAGCGATGCCCGGTCCGTGACGCCCAGGCCCATGGCGGCGAGGATGGCGCGACGCGTCTCATCCGTGGTCACATGGAGCGTTCCGGCAATGTCGTAATAGTCGGCGGCGATCCCGGCCCGCTCCGCCAGCAGGCGGAGGAGCTCGGGTTCAGACTGGTCGTACATGCAGGCGAGTGTGAGTGAAGCGCGAGGTCAAGTCAACTATCCTCTTGTTTCTCCTGTTATTTCTAGATGTTTTTACGCCGACATTCATCACCCAACTCTAGCGTTCCCGGAGGCTCTCCTTGACCGACTTGAGCAAAGGGCTGAGGAGATACTCGATCACCCGCCGATGACCTGTCTTAATTTCCACAGTCACGGCCATGCCGGGCGAGAGATGGACCTGTGTGCCCTCCACTTGGATCGTAGAACGATCCATGCTCACCCGCGTCGGATACACTAACCCGACCTTCTCGGTCGGCGCGGCATCATCGGAGACCGTGAGAACGGTGCCCGGGATCGTTCCGTAGAGTGTGAAGGGGAAGGTCTCGATCTTGATTTCCACCGGCTGGCCTTCGTTGACGAACCCGACATCTTTGTTTTCTATGCGCGCCTCGACCTC
>DASPGL010000099.1:0-28384 GCA_035620635.1 Nitrospira sp.
CGTTCACCGCGGAGGATGTGGTGGAGATTCACTGCCACGGAAGTGGTCTGGTCCTTGGGCGGGTGATGGAATCGTGCCTGTCGGCCGGGGCTCGCCTCGCCCAGCCGGGGGAATTTACCAAGCGGGCCTTCCTGAACGGGAGGCTCGATCTGACGCAGGCAGAGGCGGTGATCGAGACAATCCGGGCCAGATCCGAGGCAGGGCTGAAGATCGCCCAACGTCATCTTCGGGGTGACCTTGGCCGACTGGTCGACCGGCTGCGTACGCGGCTTGTGGGAATTCTCGCGCAGGTTGAAGCCGGAATTGATTTCGTTGAAGAGGATATTTCATTTATCAGCCGGCAGGCCTTGACCGTCTCGCTTCAGGAGGTGCTGGACGAGATCCGTGTTCTGCTACGCACGGCCGAGAGTGGGAGAGTGCTTCGGGAGGGAGCACGGGTCGTGATTGTGGGGCGACCCAATGTGGGAAAGTCCAGCCTTCTCAACCGCCTGGTGGGTGAAGAGCGGGCGATCGTCACCGACATCCCGGGAACCACGCGGGACGTGATTGAAGAGTCAGTGGTCTTGGACGGCCTGATGATCACGTTGGTGGATACCGCGGGTCTTCGCGACACGACGGACAGGGTCGAACAGGAGGGGATCAAGAGGACACGCGCGGTTCGCGACGAAGGAGATCTGGTGCTACAAGTCCTCGATGCGGCCGAACTCGCCGGGCAGGACCTCGAAGCACATCTCGGATCGACTGGCGAGCGGACGGATTTGCACCTGATCAACAAGAGCGACTTGGTCGACGCCGCAACGCTGCACCGGCTGACCGCCCTGATCGAACAACAGACCAAGGCCAGGGCACTTCCCGTCTCTGCCCGGACTGGCTGGGGGTTCAAGGAGTTGAAGGAATCGATTCGCTCGCGATTGTCGTATGCTTCTCTGGAGGCCAGCGAAGGAGTCCTGCTCACGAATGTTCGTCATCGTCTTGCCATGGAACGGACCGCGTCGTCTCTTCGCGAAGCACTGGATGCAACGGGGAAGGCCCTTGCACCGGAGTTCGTGGCGATGGATCTTCGAGGGGCAGCCGAGGCGTTAGGAGAGGTCACGGGCGTGATCACGTCCGACGAGATTCTCAACCACGTGTTTGCTCAGTTCTGTGTCGGAAAATAGGAGGCACCGGTTGGGTTTGGACTTCGATGTCATCGTTGTCGGTGGAGGCCATGCCGGTTGTGAAGCCGCACTGGCGGCGGCTCGCATGGGTGTCAAGACTCTGCTCCTGACGATGGAACCGGGCCGTATCGCGCAAATGTCCTGCAACCCCGCTGTGGGTGGAATCGCCAAAGGCCATCTCGTCAAGGAGATCGACGCCCTCGGCGGTGAGATGGCCCGCAACACGGATCGTGCTGGGATCCAGTTCCGGTTCATCAATACGAGCAAAGGGCCGGCCGTACGGGCATTGCGCGCGCAATGCGATAAGGCGCTCTACCGCACGGCCATGCAGGACACGCTCGGCCGCGAGCCCCGCCTCACGATTGCGGAGGGAGTCGTCGACCGGCTCCTCACCTCGGGAGGACGGATCACCGGTGCCGTAACAGGGTCGGGCGAGACCGTTGCAGCAAAGGCTGTCATCCTGACATCAGGAACATTCCTTAAGGGACTTATCCATATCGGGATGAATCATTTTCCGGCCGGTCGGGCCGGCGAGGCATCGGCGGAACACCTGTCTGATTGTATGCGGGATCTCGGCTTCGAAGTCGGCCGTCTGAAAACCGGTACCCCTCCTCGCTTGGACAAAGATACCATCGATTTTTCAGTCATGACCCCGCAGCCGGGTGACCGTCCCCCGCCGCCTTTTTCCTATCGTACCGAGCGAATCGAAACAAACCAGGTGCTCTGCTACCTCACCCATACGAATCTGCGGACTCATGAGGTCATTCGAGAGAATCTCGATCGTTCCCCGCTCTATAGCGGTGCGATTGAATCCGTCGGACCACGTTACTGCCCGTCAATCGAGGATAAGGTCGTGCGGTTTGCGGAAAAGGAACGGCATCAGATTTTTGTCGAGCCCGAGGGATTGGACTCCCAGGAGTATTACCCGAATGGCATCTCGACCAGCCTTCCTGTTGATGTCCAGGCGTCCGTACTCAAGACAATTCCAGGATTGGAGCGAGCCAGGATGCTGAAGCCCGGCTATGCCATCGAGTACGATTATTTTCCTCCGCGCCAGTTGTCCCAGACGCTTGAGACGAAACACGTCGCCGGTCTTTACCATGCCGGACAGATCAACGGGACATCCGGGTATGAGGAAGCAGCAGCTCAGGGCCTCATGGCCGGCATTAATGCTGTACTGAAACTGACCGACAGAGCACCGCTGATCCTAGACCGTTCCCAGGCCTACATCGGGGTGTTGATCGATGACCTGATTACGAAGGACGCGTACGAACCTTACCGGATGTTCACGTCGAGAGCCGAATACCGGTTGCTGCTTCGTCATAGCAATGCGGATCTCCGACTGATGCAGTTCGGGCATGATGTCGGATTGGTTGATACGAAAGCCTATGACAGATTCTTGCACAAGAAGTCGATGATCGAGCAGGAGATAATCCGCCTGAACAACCTGAGGCCGCAGATGACTTCCGCCATCCGTGCCAGAACGAAGGACACCTATCTCTGCGATGTTTCTCCCGCACTGACCCTGGCCCAGATCCTTCGGAGACAGGAATCAAGCTATAAGGAACTGCTACGGACCCTTGACATTGATGCGATTGAAGATATTGACATCACAGATGAAGTTGAGACTCAGATCAAATACGAAGGATACATCCGCCGACAGATCGAACAAATCGCCAAATTCAAGAAGCTTGAGCACAAATTCATTCCTGCATGGTTTGACTATGCCAGCATTCCAGGCTTTTCTCGTGAAATACGGGAAAAACTAGACAAAGTGAGGCCTGAAACAGTCGGACAAGCTACAAGGATTTCCGGCATGACCCCAGCCGCCATTTCCCTGCTCATTGTGGTAATAGAGAAATACAGGGACCGGCCGGCGCAGCGAGCAGTTCTTTAAATATCACTAGCCATCTTCGCACTTTTACACTGTGGCAATTGACCTGGCGTGCGGAATCGCGTAATTGTTCCACATGGAACAGAATCATCATCTAGCCAGGCTCTTGAGAACTGCCTCGGCCGAAATCGGGATCACGCTCCATGAAATTCAAGTTAAACAGTTTATGCTCTATCTCGAGCAACTTCAGAGCTGGAATCGTTTGGTCAATCTGACTGGCCTCAAGACTGACAAGGATATCATTATCAAGCATTTTATCGACTCTCTCGTCGCGCTGAAAGTGGAAGAGCTTCGGCATCACGCTACGTTATTGGACATTGGAACAGGGCCTGGCTTTCCCGGTATTCCCCTGAGAATCGCCAGAGAAGATTTGAACATCACACTCATTGAGCCGACGGAGAAGAAAATCTCCTTCTTGTACCTCATCGTTGGCCTTCTCAAGCTGGACAGGGTCAGGATATTCCACGGAACGCTGGAACAATTTCTAGCTGACGGGACTGCAAATCAGAGATTTGATTACGTGACCACACGTGCGCTGAAGCCTGACATGATGCTACGTTATGGAACACAATTATTGGCCGGAGGTGGAAGATTGATTCTTTATCTATCTCGACCGATCCTTAGCCCTGAATTTGAGAAGAAGAAATGGACATTGTTCAAGGAATACGGACTTGAACTTCCGCAGGGTTCAGGCCGAAGAGTTGTGTCGATGTTGACTGAAGTACGAGAGTCAGCACAAGCTGTTCCACGTGGAACAGCAGTACCGTCCTATTAAACACGCTGTCGAAATGGAGTCGCAAGTTACAGCATGACCAGAATCGTCGCGATTGCAAATCAGAAGGGAGGCGTAGGAAAAACAACGACTTCTGTAAATATAGCTTCGGCCATTGCGTTAGAGGGGCATTCTGTCCTTCTTGTTGATATGGATCCACAGGGCAATGCCACGAGCGGTCTTGGTGTCGATCCTCGTTCACTGACAGTAACATCATATAACTGTTTGATTAAAAGCAATAAATTTGAAGAGGCTTGCATCAAAACAGACGTGACTGGCCTATATCTGCTGCCGGCCAATGCCGATCTCGCCGGCGCAGAGATTGAATTGGTCAACATCGATAATCGAGAGAATCAACTCCGAGAGCTCATTAGTACGGTGATCGACAGATATGACGTCATTTTTATCGACTGCCCTCCTGCTCTGGGAATTCTCACCATCAATGCCCTCGCTGCAGCCGGCTCCGTGCTGATTCCTGTTCAATGCGAGTACTACGCAATGGAGGGTCTGACCAGGCTGATCGGAAGCATCGATCGAGTACGCCAGTCGTTCAATCCGCGCCTGATCCTTGAAGGCATCGTCTTGACAATGTTTGACTCACGCAATACCTTAGCCCGCCAGGTCGCGGAACAGGTACGCTCCCACTTTCGTGACAAGGTGTATCAGACCGTGATTCCTAGGAATGTTGCCCTTGCCGAAGCACCGAGTTATGGCCGCCCTGGAATCTTATACAACGTAGCGTCGGCTGGTTCTCAGGCCTACATCGCTCTAGCCAAGGAGTTTCTTGACCATGGAGAAAAAAGCGCTCGGTAAAGGACTGGAGGCCTTGCTGCCATCCGCCGTCTCAACCCCTGCATCTACCGCAGCGTCGATTGACGTTCAACAGCTGAGGATCACCGACATCGTTCCGAATCGATATCAACCGCGGCTCCACTTCGCTCACGACGAACTGACTGAACTTGCTGCTTCCATTAAGGAAAGCGGCGTTCTCCAGCCGATCGTGGTCCGTCGCAAGGGCGATGGAATCTTCGAGTTGATCTCCGGGGAACGGCGGTGGCGGGCTTCACGAGAAGCCGGTCTGGAAACGATTCAAGCGGTGATCAGAAACTGCAGTGATCAGGAAGCCTTGCTCCTCGCGCTGGTGGAAAACCTGCAGCGCGAGGACTTGAATCCGATGGAAATTGCGCGCGCCTATGTGCGGATGATGAACGAATTCGGACTGACGCAGGACGGTATCGCCCAGAAAGTCGGATGCGACCGCTCTTCAGTCGCCAACGCCGTCCGCCTGACGAATCTCCATCCTGAGGTACAGGAGATGGTTGAGAACGGGTCGCTCTCGGCGGGACATGCGAAAGTGATTCTCGCACTGGAGTCTCCCGAGGCTCAACTCAGAATCGCTCGAATGGTCACCGCTCATGCGCTTTCGGTACGAGAGACGGAAAAAACCGTCGAATCAGTGCTCGGAGGAAGGAAGCGACGACGGAGTACCCCGGGAAATCTGCAATTGCTTGATCTCGAAGCTCGATTGCGCAAAAAGCTCGGAACCAAGGTGACGATTCACCCCCGTGGCCAGGGCGGAAAGATCGTGATCCACTATTTCTCCCAGCAGGTTCTTGACGGAATTGTCGACTCGGTCCTCTCAATAGATCCCTGACCCGCCGATCTCCGGTTCTCCGCTCCTGACCCGCTCACGACGGATGACTGTCACGAAAAAGCATATTTATTGCTTTTTTTTCAATCAACGCTAAATATCTTCTCTGGACAGACCGATACAGCACACAACGGCAATAGACTCCTATCAACTCAACTCGATTCCGTCATCCTCGCAGAGAAGGAGATCTCATGTGGAAGCAGGACAAACAGGACGTCAAGCACTCGAGGTCGGGTGACGACGAAGTCGACGGTAACGGATCGCCCTCGCAATCCGCCCGACAGGAAGCCAATGACGACGTCAGCGCCTTTGTTGGCAAAGGCGTCGAGTTTAAGGGCACCATTACCTACAACGGCACGGTTCGGATCGACGGCTTTCTGGACGGCGAAATCCATACCGAGGGAGTACTCCTCGTCGGCGAAGAAGCCGTGATCACGGCAAAAGTGACGGCAGGCACGATCGTCTGCAAGGGCAAGATTACAGGAGAGATTGTCGCCAAAGAAAAGATCAAGCTACGCGCGCCCGCCGTCATCAGCGGCGGAGTGAAGACGCCCATGTTGTCCATCGAGGAAGGCGTACTGCTGAACGGCACTCTCGAAATGACACAGGGCGCGCACGAAACACATCGCGAAACAGCCCTGCATCCCGTCAGTGGAGCCGGACAGCCTGCGCTCCGACGCACCAACGGCTAGCCGCTTGTATGGCTAATTTATACTTAGGTACTATATCTTCTTCCGAAAGCGGCACCGGTTTCTCCTCACATCCTCGTATCGTGAGCACGGTCGCCGCCTGCCGGAGTGAAAGGAGCGGGAGGGGCTAGTGTGGACCATAGGGGAAAAACACGCTCAAGCCGGTAGCGAAAATGAGAACTTCACCTTTCTCAGCAAAGGCGTCGACTTCAAGGGAGTCCTCAATTTTGACGGGACTGTCCGTGTCGACGGACGGCTGGAGGGTGAAATTCATACGACCGGCACCCTGATCGTCGGCGAGCAGGCCGTGATTAAGGGCTTCGTTTCCGCCGGGGTCTTGATGACCAGCGGGAAGATCAACGGAACCGTGACGGCCACCGAGAAGATCCACCTGCTCAAGCCTGCCGTGCTGATCGGCGATATCCGCACCCCTGCCATCGCGATTGAAGATGGGGCCCATTTCCACGGCATGTGCGACATGGGTGCACACAAATGGGTGGAGGAACATTCCTCGCAGAACAAGAATGTTCACGACCTCAGCAGCCACCGCAGCAAAGTCCGCTCCTCGGACCTCTAGCCCTTTCAGCCGCCCCCCGGTACAATACCGGCGCTATGAACCGTCCAACTGTCTTGCTCGGAATGAGCGGCGGAGTCGACAGCTCCGTCGCCGCGGCATTACTCGTTCGCCAGGGTTACGAGGTGCATGGCGTCACCCTCCAGGTCTGGGAACATGAGGACGAAACCACGGAGACCTCCAAGAAGTGGCAGGAGCGAGGCTGTTGCAAAGTCGGTCTCGCAAAGTACGTGGCCAAGACCCTGCAGATCTCCCACGAAGTGATCGACGCCCGCGAAACGTTCAGGCAGGTCGTCATTGATGATTTTCTGGAGGGTTATGCTGGAGGCACCACGCCCAACCCCTGTGTGCGCTGCAATGAACGCGTGAAAATCAAGGAACTCATCGACCTCGCGTGCATCCGTGGCATCCGCTATGTTGCCACGGGTCACTATGTCCGCCTTCACACGTACCACGGGACGTCCGTCCTCTCTCGATCCGCTGATCCGAAGAAGGACCAGAGTTACTTTCTCTATCGCCTCGCCCCGGAGTGGCTCCCGCGGCTGCTTTTCCCGGTCGGAGACAAGCAAAAATCAGACGTATGGCGGGAAGCCGAGGGGCTCGGCCTTCCCACAGAGGAGATGCAGGAAAGCCAGGAAATTTGTTTCGTCAGCCAGGGAGACTATCGCACCTTCATCGGAAAAGAGCGCCCTGCTGCAAACAATCCAGGTCCTTTCGTAGATGAGAACGGACGATACCTGGGCCAACACGACGGCATTGCCTTTTACACCCCGGGACAGCGCCGCGGCCTTGGGATCGCTGCAGGAGAGCGGCTCTATGTCCATCGCATCCAACCTTCCACGAACACCGTATTCCTCGGCCGAGAGGAGTCCCTGCGACGAACCTCCTGCGTGGTGAGCGACCTCAACCTCTTCAAGTCATCTCTCGTCACGGCGCCCACAGAAGCCCAGGCCAAGGTTCGCTACGCCACACCGGCGACGCCGGTGACAATCTATCCCTTGACTTCATCCAGTCTTCGCATTCAATTCCATGAGCCCCAAAGAGCGCTCAGCCCCGGACAGTCCGCTGTTTTCTATTGCCATGATGAGGTGTTGGGCGGCGGCATCATCCAGGCCGACTAGTGTTTTTTGGCTGCCTTCCTCGTGTACACTCCGGCGCTTCGCGCTCTCCAGCGCGCTGAACACCAAGGCGCATTCGGAGCCCGTTTGCTGTCCATCCTTCCCTTGACTTGTGGTTGAATCTTCTATAGCCTTCCCCCAGTTCCAGTGTGCGTTCGTCGGCACCGGAGCGGGGGGGATCGTCTCTCTGCCTCCGTGCCGTCGCCGAACAAATGTGGGGTCTCGCATGCCCATGTCTGACACGACCATCATCTGCCGCTCCGCCAGTCCTTTGAGGTCTTGAATGTTCGGCTCGTTCGGATGGATGGAATTGGTCCTGATCCTGGTAATCGTCTTGATCGTCTTCGGCGCTGGCAAGCTGCCGCAGCTCGGAGAGGGTCTCGGCAAGGCGATCAAGGGATTCAAGAAGACCGTCCACGAGCCGGATGCCATCGATGTCACACCGGCAGACCAATCCACGCAGACCCAAACACAGGCCGCATCGCAGCCCCACGTCGCCGCGCAAGCAGAGGCTAAACCTCCCACCGATGCGCCGGCGCCGCAACCGGGCCAAGTGAAACCAGGATGAGCAGACGGTGCTCATGAATGAGAGTCAGGGATTCGACGCAATCGCGTCCTATTGGCTGTAAACCATGTTTGGATTGGGCGCAGGCGAAATCTTAATCATCCTCGTCATTGCGTTTCTCCTGTTTGGTCCTAAACAGCTACCGGAGGTCGGACGACAAGTCGGCAAGGCCTACAAGAGTTTTCGGAATACTGCAGAAGATCTCCGTAAATCGGTGGAGCCGGAGCTCAACCTCCTGCAGCAGGAAGTGAAGATGGCCGAACAGGACCTCCAGGCCTCCATGAAGGAGACAGAAGAGGAGATCAACGCTACAACGAAGCAGGCTGCGGAGGAGCCTAAGTCCATCAGTACTTCTGGCCAGGCTTGACAATTTGCGATCGATGACCCACGAATGAGCGGAAGTCCTCAGGGGACAGTGAGGCTGTGAGGCTCCATTTCTGGCGTTTCTCCGAGACAACGGTTCTCAACCTGCCTAGCACTTTCTTTTCATGCTGAGAGCTGAACCAGTCCTGCAGGAGCCGGCCTGGCGACCTGGAGCCGGGCGCGGGGTCCCCTTCGATCACACCGACGACCTCCAGCGCCTCCCACCTGACCCCTCCCGGCGGGCCAGTCTGTCACTGTACCTCTCCGCCGCTGCTCTGGCAGCAATGCTCTCGCTAGCTACGGCACCTCGAACTCAAGCGGCATTCGAACTGCCGGAGGGTGAACGAATCACCAACGTCATCGTCATCGGCCGTGGCATTCCCCAGAAGGAGCAATACGAGTTATTCGATCCGAAGATCGGAAGGAATTTCGATCTCAAGAATCTCTGGATACGCGCGGATCTTCGCGTTCGACCGGAGATTCGCAACAACACCTGTTTCGGCGGCGGCATCGGGCTCTCCGGGAATTGCAACGTCGTGACCGCCGGTGGAGCCGCCAACAGTCTCGCGGGCAAGGCCAACGATCAGTTCGTGCAACAGATGACTCGCCTGGGCATCGGCTACGATCTTTCACCGGACGTGAATTTTTATCTGGAATTCATCGACTCACGCACATGGGGGGGCAACGGTTCTCCCTTCGGAGCCGGCGGAGGAGGCAACAACGGAGATCCTCTGACTCACACCTGCGGCGCAACCCCTTCCACGGGCGGCAGGTCTACCTGTTCCCTAGGAGTGCGCGCAGGCTATATGCTGGTGCGCAACTTCGCCGGTGTGAAGGGCCTGGGCCTCAAGGCCGGCCGCCAGTATGTTGTGCTCGGCGACCAGAGCTTGTTTGGTCATTTTGACTGGTCCAATACCGGGTTCTCGTTCGATGGGATCATGGTGCAGTACGCGACCAGGATTGTGGACTCCCAGTTCGGTTGGTTCAGGCTCGCAGAAACGGACCTTCCCCAGGGAGCACCTCTGGGCAGCGGTCAGCCGAACATTGGAGGGACGGGGCAGGCTGGAAACGCCGCGGGAGATGTAGACCTGTTCATTTTTCACAATCAGATTAAGACCGTCCCAGGATTCCTGATCGAACCGTACTATGTCTACTACAAGAATAATCTCGGGGCAGGGGACGTGTCGGGTCAGGGCCTCGGAACAGCCAAGCACGGAGACCAGACCCGGCACACGATCGGAGGCCGTATTGCCATGAAGAAGGGCGGCTTCGATCTGTCCAGTGAAGCGGTCTATCAGTTCGGTCAGATGGGGGATGCCGCCCCCGGTGCCAGCGGCCTCTGCGGAAACCCCGGCGGTCAAGGGAAATGCCTCCATATCAACGCCTGGGCCACCAGAAACTGGATCGGGTATACAGCGTACAAGATGCCGTGGAAGCCGAGACTGGCCTTCAACTTCGACTATGCCTCCGGCGATGGTCGCGCCAACTGTACGCTGGATGCCGCGTACGGAAATTGCGGGACCGCCAATACCTTTGAGAATTTCTTTCCGACCAATCACATCCACATGGGCTACATGGACGTCATCGCCTGGAAGAACATGTTAAGCCTCTCAGTCAACTTACAAGCCCGACCCACCGAGAACGACCATATCGAGATCTGGTACACGAACCTGAATCTTGCCAACGCCCAGGACAACTGGTATCGGGCAAGCCAGGGTGTCTATGTCTTCTCCAAAGCGGGGAACACCAAGACCCACATCGGCGACGAAGTGGACTTTGTCTGGACCCATCTGTTCATGGACGGCAAGTTGGCCTTCCAGGCAGCATACAGTCACCTGTGGCCCGGGGCCTATATTTCGGAAAACCTGGGCCGCCACGCGGTCGGACAGGACTGGGCCTACGCCCAACTCTGGATCAACTTCTAGCTCAGTCATGATGTGTGCCTTGTGTTCCGGCAGACTCTGATGGCTCTTTCCGGCTTCCACCGTGGATGATCTCACTCGGCACCTCCGGCAGCACTTCGGATTTGCGCAGTTTCGTCCCGGGCAGGAAGAGGTCATCCGCGCAGTGCTCGCCCGTCGTGATGCTCTGGCCGTGATGGCCACGGGCCAGGGCAAATCCCTCTGCTACCAGTTACCGGCTGCCTTCCTGCCTGGACTGACCCTCGTCGTCTCACCGCTGATTGCTTTGATGCAGGATCAGGTGGAGAGCCTGAAACACCGGTGCATCGCCGCCGCAGCATTTCATTCCGGTCTGTCCGCGTTCGAACGCGACCGCGTGATTCAATCGCTGAAGCTGCAACAGTTGAAGGTGCTGCTCCTAGCACCGGAGCGCATACGCCATGAGGGCTTTCTCCGGCTCCTGCGGTCCTGCCTGGTCTCCCTTCTGGTCGTTGATGAAGCCCACTGTATTTCCCAGTGGGGTCACGACTTCAGACCGGACTATATGAAACTGGGTCTTCTCCGGCGGGAACTCAACGACCCTCCATGCCTGGCTCTTACCGCCACAGCCACGGCGCGCGTCCAGTCCGATATCGGACGTCATTTGAGCCTGCGGGATCCCCTCCGGCTGATCACAGGATTCCGCCGACCCAATCTAGCCTTCTCCGTCCATTCCTGCGAGTCTCGCAGGGACAAGGCCGCCATGGTGAATCACCTAGTCCGCAATCATCAGACCGGCACGATCGTGATCTATTGCGCCACCCGGCGCAGAGTGGAGGAGCTCGCTGGCCAGCTCGGGCAATCCCATCCGTCGGTCGGCTTCTATCATGCCGGGCTCTCTGATGAGGAGCGCCGGCTGGTGCACGATGAATTTCGCCGCGGCGTGATCCGCGTGCTCGTCGCCACGAATGCTTTCGGTATGGGGATCGACAAGCCGGATGTCCGGCTCGTCGTACATTTCGACATTCCTGGAAGTATGGAGGCCTACTATCAGGAAGCAGGTCGGGCAGGCCGCGACGGGCAGCCCGCTTTCTGTGTCTTGCTGTTCCACGAAGGAGATCTCTCGACGCAGGAGTACTTCATCGAACAGGCGTCACGTGACCAGGGCAATAGCGGCCGCGCAGATCGGATGCGCACCCTCCTGCGAGAAATGCTGGAGTATGTGCCGGTCTCGACCTGCCGCCAACTGGCGATCCTCGAATATTTCAACGATCACGAAGAACAGGCCCTGGGGCCTTGTGGGCTTTGCGACCGGTGCGCGACCTGGCCGGAGGCACATAGGCAGGCCTCCATCACCGAAGATGACGCTTGCGCCAAGGCCATTTTGGAATCCGTGTTCTGGAGCAACGGAGGCCTGGGGCTCATCCAGTTGGTGGCAATGCTTCGTGGACGCCAGTCCAGGACGTGGCTGGAACAGGGGCCGAGGAACTGCCCGAGCTTCGAGAGCTGCTACGCCCGGTCGAAGGCATCACTGAACCGCCTTGTGAAGAGTCTCATCGCCGCCGGATATCTCCGCATCGAGAATCCTGAACGCCAGATTCTTGAGCTGACGCAAACCGGGCAGGAAGCCCTGCAGGGAATCACCCCGTTGGTGTGGGAGAATCAAAAGGCACAATCCTCCCAACATTCGGCCGTGAAATCGTCTCGTCAGCGGCTGAGATCTTCCGCTTCCAGGGATGCCTCATCCCACCAATCTCAGCTGTTCGAACGACTCCGCCGGCTGCGTGCGGAAATTGCCGAGGAAGAAGGTGTTGCGCCGTTTGTGATCTTCCATGACAAGACGCTCCGCAGCATCGCCGGCATCAAACCCGACACACCCGCGGCACTCCTGGAGGTTCCGGGAATCGGCGAAGCCAAGCTGGAGCGATACGGCCGGCGAATACTGGAGGTGGTGAGCCAAGAGAACTAACGACATGGGTGGCCGCCCACATCTTGCTTTGCTATGTGGGGAGACGTATTGTCCGCCTCGAATCTACCTTCGAAGAGTGGATAACCGTGATGAACAGCCCATCGGACAGGGCTCTTCAGGGGCTCACCTCCACGTTTGCCGCGATAGACCGGGCTGTGATGTCAGTTCGGAGGGTGATGACTAGCGACATGCTCGTAGAAGGGAATACCTTCCGCCTACGATCTTCCCGACAGGGGCGATGACTGTATGAACCATCCAATGTTCAGCAGAGTCTTGGCCCTCGGCGCAATCGGCTCCCTCGCTTTCTTTGCCTTCAACTTCGTGGGAGTTGTGTTCTTTGGAGGAATCGACTTCGGTGTCGGAGCGCTCTCTCTTCGTTCTACAACGATCGAATTTCCGCTCATCGGCCTGCTGGCCAGCTTCTCCGTCTGGCTCTTGATCTCTCGCGGAATGAAAGAAACCCTCTTGTTCTGCTGCTCTGTTGTCCTGGCACTTGGAATCGTCGAATTGGGATTACGCCTCGTTGACCATCCTCTGTCCCTGCCTTTGGTGAACTTCAACCGCTGGTACGAACCATCGAAGTTATACGGGCATCAATTGGTCAAGGCCTTCGAGGGGCTCGGACCGCTTCATGTCCCGGTTAAGATCAACTCCTTCGGTTTTCGCGATGTCGAACATCCGAAGACCAACCACAACCGAACCATACGCATCCTCGGGCTAGGAGATTCTTTCACATTCGGCTGGGGTGTCCCTCTGGAAAAGACCTACTTGAAACAACTCGAAAGGAACGTGCAGCAAGCTACCGGCCGTCCTGCCGAAAGCATCAACACTGGCGTGCCAGGGTGGGGACTGAACCAATACTACATCTGCCTCAAGGAGTTCGGGCTTCAATTTAACCCCGATATTGTCGTGGTGGGGTATTGGCCCGATGATCTGAGCGGGCCCCCGGTCGACAAGCTGGAACCGGTTCCGAATTCACAATGGCAAACTGATGGCCAGATCAAGATGCGGGGTGGCCCGCTCCAACATAGCCGGGTCTTCAACTTCTTCACGTATCTTGCGGATCAAATCAAGTACCAGAACCGCTCGAAACGGCTCGCGCATCTTCATGACGATCAAGCGAGACGAGCGGAATGGAGCAAGAGCCCCCACTTTCTTGTTACCGATCCAGGGGAAAACATTACAACCCAGCGTTCTGAGTTCTTGAAAGCCCATCTTTCCAGGATCAACGTGCTGGCAGCCGGCAACGGGGCCTCGCTGATCGTCCTCTTCATTCCTGACTACTCACAGCTGTTTCATCCGGAATTCCAGCACATTAACCGGGTGCTCGACGCGACGGCACGCGAACTCGGCATCCCCCTCCTTGACATGACGCCGATCTTTGAAGCGACTGAACGGTCTCACCCCAACTATTTTTGGCCTCTCGACGGACACACAAACGTAGTCGGGCACCAGGCAATCGCCGAAGCGCTTACTCCGGTCGTGTGCGAGAACCTGAATAAGCGGCATCTTCCTTGTCGCCTTCACCCCGACAACAACTCCTGATCTCCTCTCCCAGCGCTATCCGCTCCACTCGGCGGCTTTCGCGAAGCACTCCTGAAGCTCCCCGTACGTCTGCGTCACGGGAAACTGCGGAAATTCTTTCGGGAGGTGATCCGGTGGCCGGAAGAAGAAGCCGGCATCGGCTTCGCCGAGCATGGCCGTATCATTGTACGCATCACCGGCCGCCAGCGTAAAGAAGTTCAAGGACTTGAACGCGGCGACTGAGTGCTTCTTCTGATTCTGCATCCGCATGTGATAGTTGACGACGCGGCCGCCTGGATCAATCTCCAGTTGATTGCAGAAGAGCGTCGGGAAGCCCAGTTGCTGCATGAGCGGCAGGGCGAACTGATAGAAAGTGTCTGAGAGAATGATGACCTGGCAGCGTTCCCGGAGCCACGCGATGAAATCCGCAGCGCCGTCCAGCGGACCCATGTTCTCGATAACTCCTTGAATGTCGTCGATCTTGAGTGCATGTCGATCCAGAATGGCCAGGCGCTGCTTCATCAGTTTGTCGTAGTCCGGCATCTCGCGTGTGGTGATCTTCAGTTCTTCGATGCCGGTTTTCAGCGCCACATTGATCCAGATTTCAGGCACCAATACACCCTCAAGATCCAAACAGGCAATGACAGGTTTATGCATGCAACCTCTCCTCTGCGCGTACACGTAGGAATCTTGCTGATGGCTGTCAACTGTCGGCCTTGCCATCGTTATGCCGAAGCACCTGACTCAAGAGCCTCCAGGCCTTGTCGAGTCCCCGGTCGAGTAACTCTGTGCCCGGCCAGGTCTTGTTCCGCTCGGACTGATGCCGTTCCGCCCACTCGAGAGCCACAGGAAGAGGAATCAGCCTCGCCGCGGTCCCGGTCAGGTCACCCCACAGGAGTCCCAGTACAGATGTGGATCGCAGCGGCACCGGGATCTGCTCGACTGGATTCTTCACGACATCCTCACACAATGTGGCAGGCGTAGTGACCAGCAGCTCCCGGCACGCGGCCGGACGTTCTTCGTAAATGGAGCAGAGTTCATCTTCCAGGAACGGACAGGGCATCCTCAAGGCATAATACCGTCGATTGAGCGGTTCCAGCTCGTCATCGCCAGGCAGATTCGCGGCTTCGCTCACTTCGGTCAGCCGGTGCCAGAGTCCCTGCGACTGTAAGAGGGCTTGGGCTTGGGCCAAGCGAGTCGCAAGGCGCTGTTGTCGTTCAGCCGGCAGAGAGCGGACAAAGTCCTTCAAGACAAAGGCCTCAGGGGCAGAGAGCGGCACCAGCATTCGACAACAGGCTGCGCAACCTTTGTGGCAGGAAACAACCTTGCCGGTTGTCGTCGACTGCATGACCTCGAGCGCCTGAGCTTCTTCCCCTAAACGCCGGACCAAGGGGACGATGGCAGTCACCGGAACGAATCCGGTCGGCGCCTCGACGGCGGTCGTCACTTGTCCGGCCGGCGTGTTCAGGGCGATCTCAAATCGTTCCGTCGCGCGGATAGTCATGATCTGGTCGGCTTCAAATCTCTTCCCGTGGCGCGGCCATCATAGAGAAGGCCTCGCCGACCGGTCAACATTGCCTCTCAAAAATCCGTCGATCTTGCCCCCCGGCACCGGAAGCTCGATAATGGGTTCATGGACACCCCCATTACTCTGTCCGGTCATGTGATCGGGCTGCTCAAAGAGTACATGCGTGATCTGGTGGACCAGACGGCGCAGGAAACGCTCGCTCACCAGCAATTCGGATTTGGGGCTCTGCCCTATCGCCCGGATCAGGCGATATCCGATCTCCTCGCCCTGTTGGATGATCGCATCGAGTCCGAAGGAGTTCAGGTGGGCCTTCCGGAGGGATTCCTCCATCACATGTGGAGTCTCTGTAATGAAGTCACCGCGCAGGTGTCGGACCGTGTCTGGATGGAGGCAAACCTCGGGAGTCATCAGATTGGCAAGGCGAAAATCAGGGAGCTCACCTATCGGGCCTTGATCGACGTCATTGAGTTGCGGGCACGAGGGGGACACTGATCCATGGCCGGTCGTCCGTACCGCTGGAGCCTCTGCCTGACGGCGGCAATGCTGTGCCACCTCCTTCCACTTCAGAATGGGCACGGATCGGCCCTGGCCGATCCGGCAGGGGAGCAAAAGAGCAGGCTGGAGTTGACTCCGGTCCTGACGAAGGACTTGGAAAATCCACTCTTCGTCACCCATGCCGGCGATGGGTCGGGACGCCTTTTCATCGTCGAGCAACCCGGTCGCATTCGCGTGTTGGAGCGGAACGTTCTGCTCCCCACTCCGTTTCTGGATATGACCGAGCGAGTCCTCTCTGGAGGGGAACGCGGTCTTCTCGGACTGGCCTTTCATCCTGACTTTCGACACAACGGTCGGTTTTATGTCAACTACACCAGGAGACCGGACGGGGCCACGGTGGTGGCGGAGTGCCGGCGTGGAGCATCACCCCATCACGCGATGTGTGATGAACGGATTCTCATGGTCGTACCTCAGCCCTATCCCAACCATAATGGCGGGATGGTCGCCTTCGGGCCTGACGGATATCTGTACATCGGCTTCGGTGACGGTGGATCAGGTGGAGACCCTGGAAACCGGGCGCAAAATCCGCATGAATTGCTGGGCAAGATCCTCCGCATTGATGTCGATCACGGCGACCCGTACGGGATTCCCTCAGATAATCCCTATGTCAGGGAGGGCGGGCGGCCAGAAATCTACGCACTCGGACTACGCAACCCCTGGCGCTTTTCGTTCGACTCCAAGACAGGCGAATTGTGGGTCGCCGATGTCGGTCAGAACAAGTGGGAGGAAATCAATCTGGTCATGAGGGGCGGTAACTACGGGTGGCGGGTCATGGAGGGCACCCATTGTTTCAGCCCGGCCATCTCGTGCCAGGCATCAGGGTTACACCCTCCGGTTCAAGAATATGCGCATGAGAAGGGACGCTGTTCGATCATCGGCGGGTACGTCTACCGAGGTCGCGTGGCTAGTCTTTCAGGGCAGTACCTCTACAGCGACTACTGCAGTGGAGAGATTTTCTTCACACCGGGCACTCGGCAGGACGAGCCGGGCCGGGACCCGCGGCTGCTCCTCAAGACATCGCTTCGCATTTCCTCCTTCGGAGAGGATGAAAGCGGAGAGCTCTACGTCGTGGACCATGGCGGAGGCCTCTATCGGCTCGCCCAACCATGACCCCGCACAGGGAGCCGCCATCTTGGCATTTCCAGAGGAACGACGCGCGATAGAGGAGACAGGAATGACAAGGGAGGTGAAGGCGGAAATGTCGAAGAAGAGGCAATACTGGTTGATGAAATCTGAGCCCTCGGTGTTTTCGATCGATGATTTGAAGCAGGCTCCCGCCCGGACAACTTGCTGGGATGGAGTTCGCAACTATCAGGCGCGGAACTTCATGAGAAGCATGGCCGTCGGTGACCAGATATTGTTCTATCACAGTAACGCCGATCCGCCGGCGGTCGTGGGGATCGCCAAAGTCGTGAGAACCGCCTATGCCGACCCCTCGCAATTCGACAGGAAGAATCCACACTACGATCCTGCGAGCGATCCGGCCTGCCCCAGATGGGACATGGTCGATATCAGACATGTACGGACCTTCCCCCGCCCTCTGACATTGGATGAACTACGACGGGAACCCAGGCTCAAGGGGATGGTGCTACTGCAGAAAGGGTCTCGTCTCTCCGTTCAGCCCGTCAAACTCTCAGAATGGACGCACGTTCTGAGTCTGGCCTGAACGACGCCCGACATCGACCGATCGCGTTCATGTGCTGGCCTTTCCGTCGTCCATGTGGCGATGTTGCCAGTCCAGCCAGGCGTGACCGAGCTCGTGTGCAAGGATGTAGCGGCGGCGGGTGACGGGAAGGCGCTTGCGAATATAAATGGTTTTCGTGTCGTCATCCCAGATCCCGTCGGCGTTGGCATCACGCTTGTCCATTTCGGCATCGGACAGTTGTCTGACAGAAATCCGATAGCCGAACGGAAGCACCACCCTGCTGGGAATCCGTAGCATCTTCTTTCTTTCCTTAACGATGGTACCCATTCAACGTTCCCGCCTGTCTGGCCGTCGAGTTAGCCTACCACAACAGGGCCACTTGAATGGCTACGAAATACTTTTTAATAATCAATCGGTTAATGGGGCCAGACCAAGGCGTGGCCAGCAAATATTTTCGCACACAAAGGTCTTCTGATTGTCTCTTCACAGGGAAATTCGTGTATGATTCCCCCGATGGAACCGGGAATCACCGAAGAATCGACCCAGCCTCATCCCGCCTCGGTCAGATTGATCGATGTAAAGATCAGGGACCGTGGGGAAGTGAAGAAGTTAGGTGCGGCGGGATATTCCTTGCGTCGCGGTGACCGGGTATTACTGGAGGCTGACGACGAAGTTACCTATGGGATCGTCTACACAGAGCCCTACTCCACGCCCTTTATCCCCCCGATGCGGATGATGAAGTCTATCCTGCGAAAGGCGAATCCTGACGATGTTGCGTTAATCGGACGACTGGAGCGGCTCTCTCAGGAGGCATCGGCTTACTGTCGAATCAAAGCGGCGGAATACAGGCTGCGGCTCAAGTTGGTGGAAGTGTACGGAGCCATGCAAAGTCGGCAGCTGACATTTGTCTATACGGCGGATGAGCGAATCGATTTCCGACACCTCGTGCTCGATCTGGCCCGTCGGTTCGGTGGACGCATCGAGATGCGTCAGGTCGGAGTGCGTGACGAAGCCCGCCGGCTGGGGGGCATCGATACGTGTGGGCTCGTGTTGTGCTGCGCGAGTTTTCTCACCGACATCAAGCCGGTGACGGTCAAGCAGGCACGCACCCTCGGTCTCCCCGTTGAGGATCCCCGTCTACTCGGCGTCTGTGGGCGACTCAAATGCTGCCTCATGTTTGAAACGATGGAGACCCAGGGGACGACGCCCCAGGCCCAACGACTGATCACTCCTTCTAAATCCAATCTGCCCACTCCACCAACGCGTCCGTCATAGCGATCGTTCCTGCGCCCTCCTGCACGGGACTTTCTCTCTTACGTGCCGTTCGGAACTCCGTTCAACATAGCTGAACCCTTCTTGATCAGCCTGTCTCATACACAGCCAACGAGGCACAACCCGTGGTTCACCTCGAACATGCTGGGAAGCCTCACCCATACTTCTACCAAGGGGAGGTCGTATGTCTGTTCGCACTGTTGCATGGTTGGGAGCACTCGGACTGGTAGCCCTGTCAGGCTGTGCCGATATGGGCCAGGACGGCGGTTCAGCCGTGCCCGCCGCAAAACCTGGTCCGGCGCAGGGTTATAACATCCATGTCATGGCTCCACACAGGTTCGAAGACGGTCCCGTGCATGGACCCTATCACCACTACTGCAAACCCATCCTCACCGGAAATCCTCCAATGCCTCTTGTTCGAATCGACCGATCCGGACGCCCTCCTCACGGACGTCGAGTACTTCGTGGCAAAATCAGTGTCTCGAGCCCATGTGTCCCTCGACATCTGGAACAAGCACTATCATGACCATCAAGTCGAGATTGCCACCGGCCGCGTCCAGGTACTGGACCTGCCGGAAGCGCAGGCCAAGGAGATTGCGGCAGTGGCAGCCAAGACGGACGGCATCGTCTTCCATCTCTGGCCGGAGGGGGCGAAGGCACCCAATGGAACAGTCGGCCATCCGACATCCGTTGGGCACAAGCTCCGGAGCGAGTAGCCTATGCCCCCGTGGCGTTCGCTCATCCTGAGTCAACTCCTGTGCCTGGCTGTGGCCCAGGCACAGGCAACCGATCCGGAGGTGTTGCGCCCACGTGTTCCTGCCGACCAGCTGGACGCTGCACGAGCAGTCACGAGTCCATTGCCTGCCACCCCGGACATGATAGGCAAGGGCAAAGTTCTCTTTGAAGGAAAAGCATTCTGCCGCGCCTGTCACGGGCAGGATGGCAAGGGACTCGGCGGTGACATTGAGCCTGGTGCCCTCAAAGGACCTCTCCCGAGGAATTTTACGGATCGCAAATGGCAGGCGGCGCGCACCGACGGTGAGCTGTTCTGGATCCTCAAGAACGGCAGCAAAGGAACCGCCATGGCTCCTTTCATCCCGCTGATCCTCACGGAGGAAGAAGCGTGGCAAGTGCTCCTGTACGTCCGCTCCTTCGGGACACAGTGACCAGGGATGTACGGAGTGGAGGGGATTCTCCGTGCCACAGGTGACACAAATGCTCAAGAGAGCGCACGGTTTGCACGAAGTGCAGTTTGGATTGGGAGAAGGTTTTTTAGGCATCATCGCCCGCCATCCGCAAGAACGACGCAGAAAGATGCGGAACTTGGGGCTTGGTAAGATGAGAAAGGTTACGAAATTACATTAGATATGGGAGCTGGCCATTAGTGCATCGGTGTGACATCCTGCACGCAGCGGAATCCGACACGCGGGTCCTGCTCAAGAGGATCACCTTTCGTACGAAATGAGGACCGAAGCCGATAGGCAGTGTTGGTGTAGGCTCCGCCACGCTGGACCTTGGTCGTGCCCACACTGGGTCCCCGCGGGTTTACGGCTACTTCATAAGCAAAGTTTGCATAGTAATTGGGATCGTACCAGTCCATCACCCATTCATAGAGATTACCGGCCATATCGTACACGCCATACGGACTCTTTCCCGTTTCACGATCCCCAATCTCTGATACCGCCTTCATCCCATATACCGCATGGACCGGAGTCGGAGGATCGCTCCCCCATGGGTAGGCCCTTCCGTCGGTTCCACGCGCCGCCTTTTCCCATTCTGCCTCAGTGGGCAGTCGCTTGCCCGCCCAGAAGCAATAACCGACTGCCTCGATCCAGTTTACCCAGCGGACTGGTCGCTCGGCACGCACGATAGGCGTGGTCTGATCCTCAAATCCCCAGGGCGGTTCACTCTGAATTGCGTCGACGAACCGGCCAAATCGCCCGTTGGTCACCTCAAACTTATCGATGTAGAAAGCGTCCAGCTGGACACGATGAATCGGAAATTCATCATCGTCTCCATTTTCACTGCCCATCGTGAATACGCCAGCAGGCACGAGCACCATGGGGGCCCCGTCCTTTCCGGTGATCTCGGCCGGCGGAGAGGGAAGTGTGGTAGGGTGATCAGCCTCCATGCCATACGGCTCCGGGCTCCTGTTGTCACGTGATTTGATTTCCTCGTTGGGGGCCTGAGATCTCGCTTCGGCCGAGTGCGCGGCGGGCTTGGGCAAAGACGTTGGCGCACGATCTGGTTCGATTGAGCGGGTTTCGTTCGATGCCCCACCGCTGCCCGTAAACGCCAACCCGCAGAAAACAATAACTAACGCGACTGGAACCATTCGTGGCGCATTGTGACTCTTATCCTTCCACACGCGCTATACTCACTCGCTCTCATAGAGGATTTGACTAAGAACCCAGCGAGTTCACAGTACCGAAAAGCCTATGGGCGAATCTAGCCCCTTTCCCAAGGGGTTGAAGTCTGGGTACCTAGTAGATCGACATACACGTCAGGCCCCCATCTCCTGCTCCCGTTAAGAACTGTCGCGGAAGGGAACCAATTCCACGCAGCGCGTGACTCTCATTGAGGGAGGCATAACCACAGAAGGCAGATCAGACATCTACAAGGTCGAGCTGCTGCTTGGCCATCAATCACCGGCATGGCGCAACGCGACGCGCCACTATCCGAAAAGTCGTCGGGATGAGGTCAAAATCCTCGATCAGCCAGACGGAGTTAGCACAAGCCTGGCATAGCCGTCAGGATCACCGGCTGTGCTACCGAGTCCAAGCTGTTGAAGATTTTGGTGGGCCGTGTAGGGGTCGAACCTACGGCCCGCTGATTAAGAGTCAGCTGCTCTACCAACTGAGCTAACGGCCCACCGGGTGTCGATATGACGTGAGGAGTGAAAGGTTAGGAAAACCAGTTCTTTCACCTTTGGGTTTACCGCTTACACCTCACTTCTCACCCCTTACTTGTTCTGTGGTGCGCCTGACAGGATTTGAACCTGTGGCCCTCAGCTCCGGAGGCTGATGCTCTATCCAGCTGAGCTACAGGCGCTCCCGTCAGTAAGGGGGGGAGTCAAGTTAACATAGCATCAAAGTCGCTGTCTAGGTCGCCTGTCGGTCACGTCCCTCGTCGACATCAGGGAGAAATGCATAGGGAAGCAGCAGTTCTTCACCTTGGAATCCAGCTTCCTGTCGCAACAACGCAAGTGTCTCTGCTTCTGCTCCCGAAAGATTCGCGTCCTCATGACGAAGGGTTTCGGAGAGTCGAATGAGGGGAACTGCTGTTTGGACAGCGCAAGCCCCATGAACGACTCCTTCAACCTCCGGAGGAATGCCCATTGATCGACAGACGAGTGGACGGAAGGCGTACACGCGACAGGACCCATCCGCCTGTAAGGCGGGGCAGGCCAGATGTTCGAACTGTTTTACGACTCCGTCGATATCCCGGTCGGGCCAGTCGTCAATAAAGGGATGATCTGTCAGTCGCACGTGCGAAGCAGAGAGCAGACGGGCCTGCTCGGCCGCCTCCTGCTCGATCATCCGTCGACCCTCATGTGGAAGGAACTGGAGTCCGCGCCGGATTTCCTGTCGGTCCAGAATGGTCACGGGGAAAAGGCCGACGCAACAGTGTGAGCAGCCTTGCCGACAGGGAAGTTCGCCGACCAACGAAGCCTTTGCACGTTCAAACCATCGGGCGGTCCTTTCAAACAGCGGGGAGGCCATGCCATCGGATTGCACGGTGGATCAGTCTTCGACAGCCACTGACATGTCGACAATCAGCTCGCCCTTGGGTGAATAGAAGCCCCGGTTGTCGATCTGGACGATCCCGTTACACTGTTCCTGATAAAACTCGAGGATCCATCCATTGAAATCATAGCCCTCATCGGTCATGTCCTTCTCGGCCATGCGACTGGTGAGGATAAACCGGCATCGAGCGACATATTCCTGCACGAGGCGGGACTCGATGTCGTCATGCACCGTGAGCAGATCCCTGAACCGCGCTTTTTCCTGATCATACACATCTTTGTAGCTGCCGCGGTCCCGAATGCAGAACAGGTGGATTGGCTTGCGATCCGGATGGTAGCCCAACGTGACCTGAACCCAGGCCCATTCGTTGAGGGTCTCTCCCTCGAGAGCGGAAGGTACGATCGGAACCTGCCCGTGCGCCTTCAAATAATCAATCAACAGCTTGAGAGGAGGTGAATTTTCCTTCTGACAGAAAACGCGAGAATAGATAAAGCTTTCAGTCTGTTCAGATGCGGACGGCTGCGCGCTTGCAGGCAGGATGGGCAGTTCTTTGTTCATATCGGATTCCCCGCACCTGTCAGCACGGGGGGCGTTCCGGAAGCTTCGGCCATTCGGCTCGTCTACTGTACTCTCTGATTCTCTCGAACTACAAGAGGAATAGGCTATGCATTTCTCCGCACCAGATGTACGTTTTTCTCGTTGACACTCTCTGGACTCTTGGCTACACTCTCGCGGGTTTTCACCGCGTGAGTATTGGGGAACGCTTTACACCGAAGATTACAAGCCCCGGGGTTCACGACAGGCGAGTCGGCAGGAGTATTGAGTTACTATCATCCTTCATCTTCAAGGAGGTTTACGAATGGCAAAATCAATGACCAAGTCGCAGATTGCAGACCACCTGGCAGGAAAGGCCGGGATTACGAAAAAGACTGCGGTCCAGATTCTTGATGATCTGGCGACGCTAGCCTATCGTGAAGCCAAGAATGTCTTCACCGTACCCGGTATCGGCAAGCTCAAGCTCGCCAACCGCAAAGCCCGCATCGGCCGCAATCCCCAGACCGGAGAAGAAATCAAGATTCCGGCCAAGCGGGTGGTTAAGTTCCGTGTGGCCAAAGCTGCCAAAGACGCGATCCTCGGCAAGAAGTAAGGGCATCCTGTTCCTCCAGCCCTCTCAGCCGCTTGTTCCTCCGTTCAGTTTTCCCACCAGGACTGAGGAGTTGAATTGAGCCGGAGCCCCCAAAGGGCTCCGGCTTTTTCTCATCCCGAAGCACTCACAGATGAGAAGGCCCGAGCCCGCTGCCACCCATGCCATCGTGCCCAACCAGACGCACGGCATCACCATCCTGAACCAGTGAATCCTCGCCGGCGATCTTCCTGTTGATAGTCACCAGGACCTTCTTCTCCCGCAGCAGTTGGAGCAGATGCCTCAGCCTGATTCCCTCCCCCTGAATCACCTGTCGGACCGACATCGGTGTAGCAAGCTCGCACGCCAGTTCACGTTCTCCATCGGCGGTCTGAAGCTGCCCGGTCAGGGTGATCGTCACCATTGTTCTCTTGCTCCAGTCGTATACGGGCAGGCCTTACGACCCAGCTCTCATCCGCCGGTTGACTCAGCCATTGGCTCTGTCGATAATGACGGCGTCATGCAATCGCTGGACGTGCACAACCCCGGTATGCCGGACCTCCAATTCGTGCTCTTCGTCTCGGCCCTCTGCACGGCGAATTTGACGACCATCAACGTCCCGGAGGACCTCCGCCGAACCATTTTCGATCGCTGTTGGGCGTTCGTGCGCACCGACCCGCCACCCACCGATCCGGGTGAG
Organism: Nitrospira sp.; assembly: GCA_035620635.1. Taxonomy (GTDB): domain Bacteria; phylum Nitrospirota; class Nitrospiria; order Nitrospirales; family Nitrospiraceae; genus Nitrospira_D. The sequence continues at coordinate 24,726 of DASPGL010000099.1, forward strand.
CGCGCCCTCGATCTCCGCGGAGGGACCGACCTCACGCTCGAGGCCTGCGTGTCCACCATCCGCGCGCTGCTCAGCGAGGCCGGTATCACAACGCTGGTCTGGAACCATCCGGTCAGTGACCCGTCCCGGGAAAGCTCGCCTGCGGCCATCCCTCTGATCGACCGCTTGAGCCAATTGTACCCCGACAATCCGGAACGCGTCGATCCCTCGAATCCACCATCTCCATCATAGATCGCGTCCGCTGAGACTGCTCAAGGCCGAATGTGCGCGTGACCCCAGTCGATATCCCCGGTGTTCTGCTGATCGAACCAAGTATCCTGCGCGACCCTCGCGGGTGTTTTGTTGAAACCCACCATGAGCGGCGCTATCGGGAGGTCGGCATTGCCGAACGATTCGTCCAGGATAACTCTTCACGATCGGGGCATCACACGCCGCGCGGCGTGCATTTCCAGGAACCTCACGCCCAGGGGAAGTGAGTCATGGCACTCGAAGGGGTCGTGTACGATGTCATCATTGTCGATCTTCGGAGGAGTTCACCCAGATTCGGCCGGTGGTACAGCATCGAGCTATCAGGTGACAACCTGCGGCAGGCCTATGTTCCGCCGGGCCGCGCTCACGGCTTCTGCGTCCTCAGCGAAACGGCGTCATTCCTGTATAAATGCACGGAGTATTATTCGCCGAACGATGAGAGAGGCATCGTCTGGAATGATCCGGCCCTGGGAATTCCCTGGCCGGTCAAGACGACGATTCTCTCTGCAAAAGACCGCTCGTACGGTACCCTCCGGACAATGGATGCAGAGTTGCCTGCCTACCGGGCAGATCAACCGTAGACGCACAATCCCTCATCCAACGGTCAGTCTGGTTCATTGCAAACCGCGGCGGCGTCCGGTTTCAAACTACTACGTGAAGAACGAACCCGCGGACAGAAATAAATGATTGGAGATTGAACCGACTTTTGGTAAAGTGCGGTCCCACTTGTCAGGCCGGACTCCATTCCATCTGGAGATGTTGGAAGAGAATGAGGATCAGGGCATACGGTGTGACGACTCGTCTGCGAGGACTGCCATGCGGGCTGGCTCTGGTCGTTCTACTGATATTGATTTCCGGCTGCGCCACGCGGCCCGGTTCCCCCTCTCTCCCCATCGCCACCGGCGAACAAACTGCGACGCCCGTTCAGATCGACAAGGACGCGATGGTTGCCCCCCCAACAACCGCCGGTAGCGAGAGCGCCACGGAAGAGCCGTTCGACCCCTTTACAAAGCCGGGTGAAGCAGGAATCGACGAGTACGATCCCTGGGAACCGCTGAACACGAAGGTCTTCGAATTCAACCGCCAGATCGATCGCTGGATCCTGAAGCCGGTGGCGAAGGCCTACAACTTCATCATGCCCGATCCGCTTCAGATCGGCGTCAGCAATTTCTTCTACAATCTTCGCGCCACGCCGCGCTTTATGAACAATGTGCTTCAGGGGAAGGCAAAGGGCGCAAGTATCGAAGTCGGGCGATTTCTTATCAACACAACCGTCGGCCTCGCCGGCTTTATCGATGTGGCGGAGCGTCTCGATCTGACTACCCCGGAGGAGGACCTCGGCCAGACTCTCGGATTTTATGGGATACCGTCAGGGCCCTATGTGGTAGTCCCCCTGATGCAGCCGTTTACGGTGCGGGATTTAGCAGGATATGTCGGAGATATCTTCCTGAACCCGATTTACTGGCTGGTCCTGCCGATCATCGAAGTGGATACCATCCCATCGGTCGTTCCGCATAAGGATCGAGTGACGACTTCTCTCATCCTGATCACCGCCCGTGTGACCGAAGTTGTGAACGACCGCTCCTTAAACCTGGAGAAGTTCCAGGGGGTCGAAGAGGCTACCTTGGACCTCTACAGCGCTGTTCGCAACGCCTATCTTCAGAAACGTTCCAAGGCCATTCAGGAATAGCTCGTAGCGACAGCCACACCCGAATCCGGCCGGCAACCACTCGATTCTGTTCCTCCTCCGCGTTTCGCTCTTCCATGCGAGGGCAGTGGTAAGTGCACATTTCGAGTGGAAACCTGCATCAGCCCCCGGAATTGACGGGCCGATTTACTTTTGATGTCAGAGGGTTATTGAGAAGACTCTAGAACAATGAAAGCGGGATGGAGCAAAGATAACACAATACCTTCAACCCGGGCGTACCCCAACCTTGAGCACCGACACTTGAGATACGGCACCTGCTGATGAACCTCAGCCTACCGGAACAGGACGCGGGCGGCGCCTTACTCGCTTTTCTTGTAAACGATGATGCCGCCCACAAAAATCGCGATCATGACGATCGCAAACATCAAAAAGGTACTGTCAACCATGGCTACTCCTTTCGTTCGAACCGGTCCGTAACGAAGTGGTACACCATAGGCACATCCCAGAATTCGGCCTTCCATCCTTGCCTGATCCTGAGACCAGTTCTACCTTAGCGTAACATTAAGCCTACGGTGGTTCCCTTGTCAAGGTATTGGACCATTGAGATCCGAAGGCATGTGCATGGTCCGTGGAGCTGACTACCGTGTCGGAGCAATCAGGGGAGAACAGCGATTCGCTTACGTGCCGCTTTCGAATCGCCTCTTGAGAGGCAGAATCTTTTTCGTGAGTCGGATACCGCTCGATTGAGCAGCACGAAGAATCTTCCGGCGTGTCGCCAATGGCAAGGCTTCGGGGAGGTATACGCCGGCCAGTTGAAGCGGCAGCTGTTTCACAAATATGGCCGTCAGGTGTGCTGTACCCCATGCGATCGGAGAGCAGAGGATCTTCCGTCTCCGCAAGTCTACCAGCGAAGGGAACATGGCATCCCAGCGAATGAGCAGCGGTCGTCCCTGCTTGCGCCCATACATCAACACCGCCAGGGCAAAGCGAGCGTTGCGCAGAATACCGCGGCGCAGCAGTTTGGTCATCGTACGAGGGGTAGGCGTTGCAGGGAATCGCGCGGCGCTCAGCCCACGCGATCGACTCAATTTGCCCTGTCGATACCACCGTCGAAGTCGCTCCATGTCGGGCCCTCCGATCTTCGCATCCATGGCTTCGAAATGCAGGAACCGTGGCAGCGTCACCACCTCGTCCTGAGCCGCTAGCACCACGACGACCCGCCCGATCGGTGCCGGAAACCGGAAGAGTTCCTTTTCGCCAAAGCGAGGACCGTAACGGAAGCGGCCAGCTCGGTATACTCTGGGACGCGAGGTCGCCTCGTCGAAGGACGATTCCGCAGACCATTGCGAGACGGGATCCTCACTCGCCGTCTCCTCAAAGATCCGCACCTCCGCCTTCTCGGTTTGATCAAGTCCGGCTGCGGCCTGCACGGCCAAGAGATTGGTCAAACCCGGGGCCGCGCCAGCGTGAATGAGCGCCAATCGTCTTTTCGTCTTGAAGCGGCGGTCGAAGTTGAGTTGTTCGGGCCGAAACGGGTTCTCCCTCAGATGGGATGCGGTATCGACATAATGCGCGCGCAGCCACAGCGCCGCACGCATGATGACCTTGTTCATGACAGCGGGACAGGTATTGATCAAGAGCTGACAACCCTTGGCTGCTTTCACGACACCGCGTAAGTTTCGAGCATTGACCTGTTGAACGACAAGGTTGGATCGTTCGCCGAGGAAGCCGTGAGCACGGGTGGGGTTACGGTCTCCGCACC
>DASPGL010000100.1:0-9156 GCA_035620635.1 Nitrospira sp.
ATCCGCTGGGAGAATGGCATAAGGCCTGTCGGGAATGCAAGGCGCGCGGGCCGGGAATTCCAACGTTCACTGAGCACACGGAGCGCTTTCTTGACTCACTCTGACTGGACCGTTACCATGCCTGCATGCGTCATGGAGCGCTCCTGATCGGTTTCCTTCTTGCGGTAGCCGAGTTGCCACTCCAGGAGCCGACGGCACAAAGCCTGCCATTTGAACCCAGGCTCATTCCGATCCAGACCCCTTCCGGTATCACCATCCAGGCTGAAGTCGCCGACACACCGCAGAGACGCGCGATCGGTCTGATGTTCCGAGACCATCTGAAGAAAGATCACGGCATGTTATTCTTCTTCAGCGAACCGCGCGCCTGGACGTTTTGGATGAAGAATACGAAAATCTCGCTCGACCTCATCTGGCTCGACGGCGCCAAACGAGTGGTTCACATCGAACGGACGGTCCCGATCTGCACAAGAAGGGATGACGCCTGCCCCCAGTATCGGCCGAACAGCGAGGACGCGGTGTATGTGCTCGAGATTGCCGGAGGCACGGTGGATGGATACAAGATCGAGAAGGGTTCAAAACTCCAATTCGCCAAGCCTTGACCAACGCCGGGTCAGTTCCATCTGCTCATGACTTGTCCTGCCAAGACCGGACGCGCCGGGCGGTAATGACCCCGTCCACGCGTTCGATCGCCTTCAACACACGCCTCAGGTGAGCCGTGTCGATGATCTCCACGACAAAATCCAGTTCAGCCTTGCGGTCCTCGCGCGTATTGATTTCCGCACGACTGATATTCGCATGGCTTTCCGCAATGGCGGAGGACACATTCGCCAGCACGCCGGTCTTGTCCTCGGCGATCACGGCCACCTTGACGGCGTGTTGCCCGGGTGTGGTCGTGTCCCACTCCACGTCCACCAGCCGCTCCCGATCATAATCCAGCGCCTCCAGATTGGGACAATCGACGGCATGGATTGTCAGGCCGCGCCCTCGCGTGATGTAGCCCAGGATACGATCACCGGGCACAGGATTGCAGCAGCGGGACAGCTGCATCAGGAGATCCCGCGCACCCTTCACCTGCACACCCTTCTCTGCCACCTTGCCGCCGGGAACTTTGGGGGAGCTGAGCGGCTCGATCGGAGCAGATGCGGCGGTGGACTCTGGCGCCACCAGCTTTCCGATAATCTGCGCCGTCGCCAGATGGCCGAAACCGACCGCTGCCGCCAGTTCGTCAGTGGTCTCATAGCCCTCTTGCTTGGCAACCTCAAGCAGCCGATCGGACTTCATCCCCTGAGCCGGCGCCAGGCCGTGGCGGCGCAGCTCCGACTCCAGCAGGCGACGTCCGATTTCGAGACTGCGCTTCTGCTCCTCTGCCTTGATCCAGTGTTTGATCTTGGTCTTCGCGCGTGAGGTACGGACGAACTTGAGCCAGTCTTTGTGGGGCGTCTGATTGGGAGAGGTCAAAATTTCGACGGTGTCGCCGCTGGCCACCTGATGCTTGAGCGGCACGATCTTCCCGTTGATCTTGGCGCCCACGCAGTGGTCGCCCACTTCAGTGTGAATCGCGTAGGCAAAATCGACCGGTGTTGCGCCTTTTGGCAGTTCCTTGACCGACCCCTTGGGCGTGAAAACATAGACCACATCATGAAACAACTCGAGCTTGACCGAGTCCATGAACTGCCGGTTGTCCGGTAGATCCTTCTGCCATTCGACGAACTGCCTGAGCCACCCGAACGTCTTACTGTCTTTCTCTTCGACCCGGCCCTGCTCCTTATACTTCCAATGGGCCGCAATTCCATATTCCGAAACCCGGTGCATCTCCTCCGTCCGGATCTGAAACTCCACATGCTCGCCCTTGGGCCCCACAACGGTCGTATGAAGGGACTGGTAGAGATTGGACTTGGGGATCGCGATGTAGTCCTTGAACCGGCCAGGCAGCGGACGCCAGAGCGAATGGATCACGCCCAGCAACGCATAACAGCTCATCTTCGTGTCAGTGATGATTCGTAGCCCGGTCAGATCGTAGACCTCCTCGAACGAAATCGACTGCTTGTTCATCTTCTGGTAGATACCGTAGAGATGCTTGGGCCGGCCGTACACCGCTCCCACCAGCCCGTTCTCCGCGAGCGCTTTCTCGACCAGAGCACTGACTTCCTGAATATACTGCCGCCGATCCTCATCCCGCTTCGCGACGGAGACGCGCAACGTCTCGTAGACATCCGGCTTCAAATGCTTCAGACACAGATCTTCCAGTTCATTCTTCACCCATCCGATCCCAAGGCGATTGGCCAACGGCGCATAGATCTCCAGCGTCTCCTGCGCGATCTCCTGGCGCTTGTGCTCTCCGAGGTGTTCGAGGGTGCGCATGTTGTGAAGTCGGTCGGCCAGCTTGATGATGACGACACGGATATCATCCGCCATCGACAGGACCATCTTGCGAAAATTCTCAGCCTGCTTTTCCTCGGAACTCTTCAGGGCGATCTTCCCGATCTTGGTCACGCCGTCGACAAGGTGGACCACCTCCTTGCCGAATTCCCGCTCGAGTTCCTCCGCAGTCGCCACCGTATCTTCCAATGTGTCGTGGAGCAGCCCCGCCACCACCGCCGTCACATCGGTCTTGAGCAGGGTCAGCACACCGGCCACCGCAACCGGATGCTGGACATAGGGCTCGCCGGAACGCCGCGTCTGGCCCTCATGAGCCTTGGCGGAAAATTCGTAGGCCTTCCGGACCAGACCGAGATCCGCACCGGGCTGATAACTCTGGAGACGCCCCAGCAATTGATCAATATCGGTGACGGTTTCGTACACGATCACCCCGCTAGCATTCGGCCGCGGGACGCATGTCCCGGATACGCAACTGAATTCGATCCAGCCCGTTCCAACGGTTCAGCTCCGGCGTACAGGCCACATCCACACGCGTCCCGAGCGAGAGCCCCTGCGCTTCCAGAGATTTCATGCCGAACCCGATCCCGTCGAACGGAAGTGAGCGTCCTTGGCGGAGAGTCATTTTGAGATGTTTTTCCCCCACAACGCGGGCGCTCATGATTTCAAGTCGCTTCACCGCAAACATCGGCTCCGGATTACCGGCCCCGAAAGGATGCAAGGCGCCGATCTCTTGAATGAGGCGATGGGTGACTTCATCCAAACGTACCTCGGAATCCAGATGCAGCGTCGGAATATGCGGTGCGGCCTGAGCCCAGGTCGCCGCGATCGCGCTAAACTGTTCGGCGAATGCCGGAATCCGATCTTCTCGCACGGTCACCCCAGCGGCGCTAGGATGCCCGCCGAATGCGACGAGCCGCTCGCGGCAGGATACCAGGGCCTGATACAGGTCGAATCCGGGCACCGTGCGAGCGGACCCCTTGCCGATCCCCTCCTCACTGATCGCCATCACGATAGCCGGTCGGTGGAACCGCTCGACGAGACGCGCCGCCACGATGCCGACGACTCCGAGATGCCAACGCCGGGACGCCAGCACAATGGCAGCAGGTATATCGCGCGTATCGAGCTGATCGAGCGCCTCCCGCATGATCTCGGACTCCAGCTGCTGCCGTGTTCGATTCAATCGCTCCAAATGCTCGGCGAGCCGCTCCGCTTCCGGTTCGGATTCCGTGGTGAGTAACCGGACCCCGTCCATGGCGTCATCCAGACGCCCTGCAGCATTCAACCGGGGAGCCAGTTTATAGGCGATTGTCTCCGACGTGCAGGCATTCGTCACTCCGGACACCCGCATCAAGGCCCTGACGCCGCATCGAGCCCCGCGCGAGAGTAGCGGGAGGCCGTCCAGGACAAACACCCGATTCTCATCCTGCAACGGCACGACATCGGCCACGGTCGAGAGCGCCACCAGGTCCATCAGCGCCTCCAGAGGCACCGCTCCTTCGCCATACTTCCTCTGATATGCGCTGGCCACCTTGAAGGCCAGCCCGCCCGAGCATAACCCCCGGAACGGATACTGCGCGTCGGATCGATGCGGATTCATCACGGCCAGAGCCGGCGGCAGTGAGTCATCGGGCTGGTGATGGTCGGTCACCATCACGTCGACCCCGAGCTCATTAGCCAGCGCGATGTCGCGGTGCGACGTCGTGCCGCAGTCTGACGTGACCAGCAGGGTCACGCCCTCGCAGGCCAGCGCTCTGATCGCGCTCTCGTTGAGTCCGTATCCTTCACGGACTCGATGCGGCACATACGCACGCAGGTCCGCCCCGAGCCCCCTGAAGAACGAGAGATAGACGCTCGTCGCGGACATTCCATCGACATCGTAATCGCCGTAGAAACAGACGCGTTCCTTCCGGGTCATCGCCCGATGGAGACGATCCACCGCCCGTTCCATATCGGGAATCAGAAAGGGGTCGTGTGATCGGACCGGAGACATCCACGCGACCGCTTGATCGGGAGTCGTGACACCGCGCGCGAGCAGCAGGGAGGCGGTTGCTGGGGAGATCGAGAGCGCCTGAGCCAGGATCGCCCGCTGAGCAGGGTCGAAATCACGGAACACCCACAGCCTAGACTTCATCCTTGCCTCATCAGGGCCTGGACCATTTCCTGCGCCGATTCGTCGGGATTTAAGGGGATGGTAATGGCTCCCCACCGCTTTGTCAAACCGGTCCGGCTACACCGAACCCGCGGCCTTATCAGGAGAAATCTGCAGAACGCACCATGGGGATACAATCGCAGGGGCTGGCAGGGACGGGGACGGGAAGTAGCACCGATCGGTTTACTATTCTCCTCCCTTTTGGACGTAATTCTTGACGAATTCTTCGGCGTTCTTCTCGAGTACGTCGTCGATTTCGTCGACGAGTTTATCGATATCTTCTTTCAGCTTCTTGCCGGTCTCGACGACCTTGGGGTTGGCCTTGACCTCTTCCTTAGCCTGGGGCTCGCGTTTTGGCTCTTGCTTGCGCTCCTGCTTTTCCATTCGAGCACCTCCCGCGTTCGGGCGTGATCCCTTGGAAACAACTTACTCCAGGGCCCGCGAACCCGTCAAGCCAAGCAGGAAATGGCCGCGCAAGTCTCGCTATCGAACGATCAGCGACACAATCAACAACGCGACGATATTGATGACCTTGATCATCGGATTCACCGCCGGGCCGGCGGTGTCCTTATAAGGATCGCCAACCGTATCGCCGGTCACCGCAGCCTTGTGCGTATCGCTCCCCTTCTTCCCCTGCTCTTCGATATACTTTTTCGCATTGTCCCAGGCGCCTCCGCCGCTGGTCATCGAGATGGCAACGAAGAGACCGGTCACGATGCTGCCGACGAGGACACCGCCCAGCGCCTGCGGTCCGAGCACGACTCCGACGATCACCGGCGAGATAACCGGGATCAATCCCGGCACCATCATCTTCTGAATCGCCGCCTGAGTGACGATATCGACACAGGTACCGTATTCCGGTTTGCCCGTACCTTCCATAATGCCCTTGATTGTGCGGAACTGCCGCCGGACTTCTTCCACGACTAGCCCGCCGGCTTCTCCCACTGCCTTCATACAGAGCGCACCGAAGATAAACGGCAACATGCCGCCGAGAAACAGTCCGACGAGCACCTTCGGATCGGACAAGTCGAATGCCGCCAGACTGGAATTGTGCGCCGCCACCTCGCGCGAATATTCGGCAAACAACACGACGGCCGCCAGACCCGCAGATCCAATCGCGTAGCCCTTGGTCACGGCCTTCGTCGTGTTGCCCACCGCATCCAATGGATCAGTGATATCCCGAACTTCTTTCCCCAAATGCGACATTTCGGCAATGCCGCCGGCGTTGTCGGTAATCGGGCCGAAGGCATCGATGGCGACTACGATCCCCGCCATAGACAGCATCGACACGGCCGCGACCGCCACGCCGTACAGCCCCCCGGAGGCCGCGCCACCGCAGATCCAGAAGCTGCCGAGAATCGCTGCCGCAATCACCACCACCGGTGCAGCTGTGGCTTGCATGCCGACGGCAAGCCCCGCAATGATATTCGTGGCATGGCCGGTTTCGCTGGCCTTGGCGATATATTGCACCGGCGCATAACTCTTGGACGTGTAGTAGTCAGTGATGAACACGAGCGCCAAGGTCACCGCCAACCCAATCAGCGCTGCCACGTAGTAGCTCACCCCGCTCACCCCGCCCACGCCGTCCATGATCTTGGAGGTGATCGGGAAGAACGCCACCGCGGCGATCCCGCCGGCGACGAAGAGCCCCTTGTACAGTGCCGGCATGATTTCTCCGCCCGGGCTGACCTTCACGAACAGAATGCCGATGATCGTGGCGAAGATCGTCACGCCGCCTAACGCCAGGGGATAGAGGATCGGAGCCGTAGCGCCTTTGAACATGGTAAAGGCCAACACCATCGCAGCCACCGTGGTCACAGCGTAGGTTTCGAAAAGGTCCGCGGCCATTCCCGCGCAGTCACCGACGTTGTCGCCGACGTTGTCCGCGATGACCGCCGGGTTGCGCGGGTCGTCTTCCGGGATTCCCGCTTCCACCTTCCCGACCAGATCGGCACCCACATCCGCCGCCTTGGTATAGATGCCGCCGCCGACACGGGCAAAGACCGAGATCAGGCTTCCTCCGAACCCAAGGCTCAACAGAGCATGGATCGCTCTCTCCTGACCAGAAATCGCTTGAGCAATCGTATAGAAACCGGTAATCGCCAGCAGCCCGAGACCGATCAGGAGAAGGCCGGTCACGGCCCCGCCGCGAAAGGCGACGGTCAACGCGGCATTCATCCCGTTGTGCGCAGCCTGCGCCGTCCGCACATTCGCGCGCACGGCAATGATCATGCCCACGTAGCCGGCGATGGCTGAGGCACCGGCGCCGACTAAAAATCCCACTGCCGTCAGGAGGCCGAATTTATCGGAGACGGCCCCGGCTCCCGCCAGCACGACAAACAACACCGCCGCGACGATGCCCACGGTCTTGTACTGCCGGTTCATGTAGGCGCCCGCGCCTTCCTGAATAGCCTTGGATATTTCCTGCATCTTCGCGTTGCCGGCGTTCAGCTTGAAGACCCACATGGCCAGATAGAGGCCATAGGCAATCCCGGCCACTGCCGCAATCAACGCAAAGGTGACAATCGCTGAATCGCTCACGTGATACCCTCCTGGTGATGAAACCAAAGTCTTATGTCACACGACTCCCCGTGGCTTCAACCCATCCAAAGTACGTGAGGCGAGTGGGGAAACCGCAGGGTGGTGCAGGCGCAGTCGTGCAGCTAACTAGCCGAAAATTTGGGCCATTCTATACAGGTAGGACGGGAGGATCAAGACAAAACAAGGCGGAACCGACGAAGAGATCACGAGACAATAGGTCCATTAAGACCTGCCGCCGGTTCTGCTATCTTTGATATACTCTGTTGCCTCATGCCATCTGACACACCGGCTCCGCTACGCTCCTTCGAAAATCGCCGTGCCTCTTATCGAGTGAATGTCGTCTTGCCTATCAGCATTCAAGCCGAGACGGACACAGCAGAGGCAGACCTGATCGAGAGATCGATCAATAATCAGCGGCGGAGGCATCGGGGTGACAGTCACCATTCCCTACGACCCCCATCAGGTCTTCTCACTCACACTGCTCTTTCCTGACCAGGTTTTGTTCAACGTCTATATGAGGTGCTTCGGGTGGATCCCGTCACCACCCACCACCTCCATACCTACCGCCGCCACGCCCGTTTTGTCAGGATGACCTCACAGAACCGGGAACTGTTGGTCAGATACATTACGCACATTCAGCGGGAACACCTCAAAGGCTACGATCTCGCATGACGACTCATGAGCCCGATCGGCATTCGGGCTAACCGAATCCTGAGGACTGACCAGATTCAGTCACGGCCCGAATGCAGGAGAGAGGAAATAGGGTCAGGAACCACTAGGCTCAGAAAGACCACTGCCACATTCCCATGGAGACTCCTCGTCCGAAGGCACCTCAATCCGCTACCACGGTATTAACCAATGGTTACTGACACCATTTCTCTGCTGCAGGGTGCGACCGGTTTACGGCCGGTGCAGACTTTGCTATAGTCGCACCCCGACGGTGAGGATCATAGGTGAGCTTTGAGCCCAATTACATCGTGGTGGACGGCCAGACCTTCAGCAAAGCGAAGCTGGCGTTGGATAACCACGTGTACAAGAACTGCCAGATCGACGACTGCGACCTGTACTACAGCGGCGGACAGTACGAGCTGCTCGACACCCACATCACAAATTCACGCCTTATCCTGAACCACCCAGCCAAGGGCATCTATAACGCCCTGCAGATCTTCAAGATGAAGTCGCCGGGCTCGCGCATTATCTTCGAATAACCCGTACGCGTGCTGGACAGGACGTGCGAGACACGCGAGACTGGCCGGACATTTCATTGGGTCGAGTCGGGCCCATCACACTGGTCACGCTTAGGACGCGAACTATCTGACCGGGATGTTCTCCGTCTGTTTGACGATTTCAATCGGTTGGAAGACTGGGTCTTGAGATCCTTTTGAGGATTCGGCTTCGACCCGTTCGAGAAACGGCGCGGGGCCTGTGATCGCTCCGTAGTTGAGAGCCACTTCGACATCAAACGTTTTGGTGTCTTTCGGTGTCGGGACTGAGAACGTTTCCACTCTGGTTTCCTCCGGCCTCAGGACGGTGTCTTCCAACACTTTCACGGCTTCAAAGTCGAACACGGTCTTCTGGCCGCTCGCATCCACAAAGGTCCGGCCATAGATCCGGCTGTCTGCGAACACGGTCTTGAGGTTCTTGCCCTTCACTTCGAGATTCAAGACCACCGTGGCCCAGGCCGGGTGGGTCGCGGGCAGATTGTGCGGCACCAGGCTTTGCACCTTCACGGTAACGGTGGTCTTGTCGCCATCAACCTTCGTCTGCGCGTCCAGTCTGGCCGCTTCCTGACGCAACTTCCCGATGCGCCCGGGAAAAGTGTGGTTGGCGACTTTCCGTTTCTTCTCCCCGTTCGCCGATTCCCCGACCTGTTCGGGCATGTGACACCCCTGGCATTCTTTGCCGGACGTGACCGCCTGGCTCTGATCCCAGCTGCCGAGCAGATCATTGGCCTTCCCGAGGTTCACCGCAGAGGGGACGGATTGATGGCAGTTCAGGCAGAGATCGGATTTGTGAAACAGGCCCGACTCCATCGATTGGTGTGCGAGGTTTTGAACAAAGTCTTTGTACGGCCCATAGAGCGTCTT
>DASPGL010000101.1:0-18029 GCA_035620635.1 Nitrospira sp.
AATATCGGAGGCCAGATAGGTGTACTCGCCGTCCTGCTTCTTGACGACGCGATCCTTTTCGTCGCCGAATGTCGAGGACCGGAACCACCAGGCCCCCTCCTCTTCGAACAGCAGATTCCTGGTTTTCAACTCATCCAACACACGATCGACGGTTTTAGACTCGAGGAGAGAGGCTTCACTAAGCCACGATTGGAACTCGACCCCAAATGACTTGAGGTCGTCGCGGATGAGCCCGAGCAATTCCCGGTAGGCCAGGATGCGACACCGTGCTTCGAGCTCGTCCGGCGTACCATCGTTCACCGCATCGCCCAGTTGGCGTTTGATCCGTTCAGCCACAGTGGTGATGTACGTCCCATGGTACCCATCTTCCGGAAATGCGACCGATCGTCCGGACAGTTCCTGCAAGCGCGCATACACCGACGCACCCAGCAGTTTCATCTGCCGTCCCGCGTCGTTGATGTAATACTCCCGTACGACATCGTAGCCGACTGCTTCCAGCATGTCGGCTACCGCCTGCCCGACCGCAGCCCCTCGCCCATGACCGACATGCAGGGGACCGGTGGGATTCGCACTCACATACTCGACCAGCACTCGACGTCCTTTCCCAAGATTTGCGCGTCCATAGGTCGCGCCCTGCGACTCGATTTCCCGCAGTACCTCCTGCCAGAGAGCGGGTTTGACCGTAAGATTCAGGAAGCCCGGTCTGACAATTTCCACCCGATCGAACAACTGTTCCCGTTGGGGAAGATTCTCCACAATGATTTGAGCAATATCGTGCGGGGCCCTCTGCTCCGAGGCCGCCAGTGACAGGGCTACCGTTGAAGCCAGATCACCCCACTCCGGCCGCTTCGGGGTATCCAGCGTGAGAGCCGGCCAGGCTTCGGTTTTCAGTTGCCCTTTCTGCTTCGCCCCATTCAGAGCACCGAGCAGAGCGGTCGTGACCATTTCCTGGACGACGCCTTGGGACAATGCAAATCTCCTAAGTCCTTACCATTGAAGGGAAAAATTAACTTGCCACTGTAGCATACGGGGTAGGAGGAGACAAGGCACATCATGAGAGATTTCGAGAGGTTGCGCTGTCTGCTTGATGCATCAGACAGAGGGCAATGAGCGCTTCAGCCGATACGGAAAGACAGGGTTTTTCGACACAGGCTTTCACCATCTCCCAAGACCCGCACATGCAGGGTGCCCCTTGCAAGACCGCCACATGGCCACCGCGAGGCCTCCAGCGTTCAGAGTCGGTGGGGCCAAACACTGCTACAGTCGGCACACCGAGCAGACTCGAGAGATGGGTAATCCCTGAATCGTGGCCGACATACAGCCAGGCCTGTGTCAGCACTCCTGCCAAGAGAGTGAGGGGCAACTCTCGGAGTACCGTCGGTTTCACCGGCATCAGCACGAGCAGCTCTGCCACCGTCTCCCGATCGGCTGGTCCTTCGATCACGAGGGGATGTGTGCCTGCTTGTCGGAGCCGCTCCAGCACCTGAGCCAAGATTTCAGGGCCGAGACACTTCTGGCGACTTCCACTTCCAGGATGTACGAGTACCAACAGTTGGCCGGCAGAGATCCCGAGACGATCGAGGTAGACGCGTCCCTCCTTTATCAGATAGCCGGGCATCTGCAGAGACGTATCATCCGATGGACCGGTCGAGGAGCCCCGGAGCGTTTCCAGAAACCGATCCCCCTGATGCCGGGCCTTCAGTTCAGCCGAGAAGGGAGATTGAATTCTGACCTCGTGGGCTCCACTGCCTCGAAGCGCCATCGCGAGCGTCCCCTCCTTGTCATCCATCCACGCCACCGCGTAATCGCACTGCTTCAACCAACTTGCCAGCTCACCAGACCTCTGGACAGAGCCAGCAAACAGGCCAGCGACGGCAGCTCCTTCGATCGACAAGCAGGCATCGATCAGTTCAACACCGTGCAGCATGCGCCCGACAGATTCGGTGGCCACCAGCAAGCTCCTGTGCTCTGCGAAGCTCGCCTGTAGCCGCTTCATGGCCGGAACGGCAAGCAGGACATCCCCCAGCGAACCGGGATGGATCATGACGATGGTCCGTGTCATGCGCTATTGAGCCGAAGAAGGGCCCGATGTGTCCGCCAGCAACTTCCGTACAGTTTCAAGGTCCGAGGGCCGGTTGACGTTCAGAAACGACCGTCCTTCTGGATCAATCGGTTCTAGTTCGGCTTCCGTAATGAGCCTGACCCTAAGGGACGGATGAGCCACGAGTTCCTGAATCTTCACACGACGAGCCTCGATCATCTCCTCAACCACCGGCAGGCAACGTCGGCCGTACAGCGCATGGGTGGGGTGCAGTTTGTTGCCATAACTCGCCATGACGAGGTCGGCCTCGGTTCTGAACCCCGCCATGTACCGGATCACGGCGGGATCAAGAAAAGGCATATCGCAAGCGGCGACGAAGACATGCTCTGTTGGAGCCTGCTGCAGCCCTGTGTACAATCCGCCCAGACTCCCGCAACCCTGGACAAGGTCTCGCAGCACCGGCACATCGGCCTTGAGCGGCGGGCTGTCCTGTGCGATGACGACCAGGACAGTCTGAAAGAGGGAGCGTAGCGCGGCGAGGCTCCACTCCAACAGGGTGTGCCCGCCGACGAGCAGGAATCGCTTGTCCCCGCCCATGCGACGACTCTTGCCGCCGGCGAGGAGGACCCCCGTCACGTCGGTCATCATCTTCCGGTCTCCTTCTCCGGGAAAAAGAAAGAGGGGGTGGGCTCCCCCACCCCCTCCTGTGTGTCACCGGCGACCGCTCGTCTGTGTTCTAGAGGGTCTTACCCTTCCTTTTGTTCGCGCGACGAGTGAGGACCCACCCTTCCAGCAGCACTACGCCGAAGGCAATGATCACCGGATAGATGTACGTCTCCTGCGGTATCGGAGGATTCATAAATGTATAATAGAAGGCCGACACGGCCATCTTGCGCCCCGCGTCACCGTTGTGGCCGTCCCATGCAAAGAAGACCGTGGGGATGTATTGACCTACTTCGAAGAGGGTGTCCTCATCGTAATCCTGATCCTTCTTGTTCCCCAGCGGTCGCTGGATCATCACGTACCAACGACCATCCTTCCACTCGCCCTTCAGGACCTTGAGATTCTCTTCGTAATTGTCGCGCTCGACGAAATCCTGATCCCATCCTGTCCCTAGAAATGCCCGGACAGACCCGTCGGCTTCCCATTTTACGATATCGACCGGGAACTGATCGTTGGTGCCGAAGAGATACCGCGGCTTGATCGGAGGTGGCAGTTCTTTCCACTTGACCGGAGTTTCAATGGCGATGGCATCATTGTAGACGGCGTATTTGTTCTGATTGGCTGCAATTGAACCTTCTTCACCGGTCTTCGGATCCTGCTCCTTGATATCGATATTCACCTCGGTCGGAGCCCAGGGAAGTTTCGCTTCGGCCACGCTCTTTGTCCTGTCGTCCCACTCAAGGAGATAGACGATGTGTTGGTCGTTGTACAGCGAGCGGACCCAGATGTCATCGATCCTGTTCACAAAGTTGCGCGGCTTGTGGGTGATCTGCCCTCCCATGGCCACGTAACGTTTCGGCGCCTTCTGCCAGGCCTCGGCATCGATTTCAGCCGGAATCTCGCCTTCGACCGGATCGGACGGAATCACGAAATTGATCTTCGGCTTATCGGTCAGCGGATCGATCGGCAGCGGATTGCCTGCAGCATCACGCTCGCACAACGAGTTCACGAAGTTGGCGATGTCCCACCGCTCATCGACCGTGGTGTTATCCGCGAACGAAGGCATCGGGGTGCCGTTGACGCCCGTGGAGAACGTCCTGAAGATGTTGGCCACATTGTATGGATCCTGCCGGCTCCCCCGGAAGTTCCAGCACTTATGCCAGTTGGCCGGCTGAATCGCAAAGCCCCAGTCGTCTTTCAGATTGAACGCATTGCCGTCACCGCGGCCTTCGATCCCGTGACACTCGATACATTTCTTTTCAACGATCAGTTCTGAACCCCGTTTCTTGCTTTCATCAGTGGCAGGCTTCGGCTTGAGCTCGGCCAACTGGAGGATCGTCTGAGTCTCGGACTCCTTGTCGGTGAACTTCCGATCCTTCACGAGCTGGGTTGTCACGAACGACAAGACTTGAAGCCGCTGCTCTTCCGTCAGGATACCCTCCCACGGCGGCATGGCGGACCCGGGGAGTCCGTGTGTAACGGTTTCGAAGAGATCGTTCTGGCCAGGGACCGGCTTTTTCGCATCGAACAACGGAAGCTCTCCGCTCGCCGTATGGCGAATCTTGAAGGTCCCTTGATTGAAGTTACGGGGACGGGGCCAGAGTCGATCGGCACCGGGTCCGTCTCCCGCGCCATCGACGCCGTGGCACCAGACGCATTTTGTGAAGTACACACGCTTGCCGGCTTCGATCATCTCGGCAGAAGGCTCCGGAGCCAGGTCTCCCTTCTTGAACCCCTCAGGGAGACCGCTTTGAGCAAAAGCCGGAACTCCGGTGGCCCAAGAAATCATGATGACTCCGAAGGCGATTGCGGCAATCACACCGGCCTTCCGAGTTACACTGTTCATCATATTCACCCTCATCCCATTCATCCAGGTTGGCAATAAATATAGTTCCTATTTAGTCCCAGGTACGGGGGTAGTAACCCGTATGCCAGTACTCGAACAAGATCACTTTCCAGATTTCATCGACCGTCAGATGCTGCTCCCATGGCGGCATGACGGAAGCCCAGGGGAACCCCTCATTCGGCAATCCGATCCCGCCCTTGGAGACGCGCCAGAAAATGAATGTTTCCTGGAGCTGCGCGATCGTTCCAGGGTCGGTGAAGTTCGCCGGAATCGGATTGAACGCAAAGGCATGGAGGCCGCGCCCGTTGAGATTGTCGCCATGGCAGAAGTGGCAGTTCTGGAAGAAAATTTCTCCGCCTTCCCTCACGTACTTCAAGTAGCCCTGATTCTTGTCGTCCCACGGGTTGGCATTAGGCTTCATCAATCGCCCCATGCCCTGCTCCACGATGTTCGCGTTGGTGAATTCCTGATCGTACTTTCCTTCCGAATTCACTCGATAGGGATTCTGCGAGGTCTGGAGGACGTAGGTTTTCCCGTGTACCTTGGTGCTCGCCGGAGGAGCCGGGTGAACCGTCCGCAATTCGATCGGCTCTTCGGACTTCGGCATCATGGCGTTGTAGGAAAATCCTCCGATGAGAATCGGCAGGATGACCAGATACGCATAGCGCAGCAGCTTGTTCATGCCGGTCTGCGCATCCAGCACGTTCATGATGGGCTGCTTGAACTTCTTCCAGTCGTCCTCGTTCGCCGAGAGCCACATGAACACGGCCACGAGAGAGACCGTCCCATACATGGCACGCACGCTGAAAGGGATGGGGGGATAGACGCGGAACTTCAGATAGAGCAGGATGAACGCCCAGAATCCAAGCCCTTGCCAAAAACGGGGCAGTGGCATCCCCATGGAGCTCATCGTGTAACTCAATCCTGTAAAGCCGGCGACGAAACAAGCGAGCTCAATGAGCATCTGCATCGGCATATAACCTTCAACTAGACGCACCGTGTTCGAGGGGACGACATCGAAGATCATCCCTCCCAGCAAGAGAAGCCCCAGCACTCCAACCAGGGCACCGAGAGACATCAATGCTTTCATCGCAAACTCCCTTGGCTCTGCAATAACAGATGATGAGGACTAAGAAATTTTTGGCGGCGGCGCTCCTGCCTTCACCTGCGACAAGTAATCGACGATCTTCTTCAAGGCTCCCGCGCTGAGTTTTTGCCCGAACACCTTGGGCATCGTGTTATCCGGGAACGGCTTCACAACGTACGCACTGGGCGAAACCACCGACTCCATGATGTACTCGGGCGTCGACTTGGCCGTCCCCTTGTATGCAGGATCCTTCAGACGAAGCGGAGCGTTGGTGCCCTCCTCGAGCTTGGGGCCGATCGTCCCCATCGCACCCGGGATGCCTGGAATCGTATGGCAGGACACGCACTGTGCCTTGGCAAAGATCTGATCGACCGGCTCGGACCCATCCGCCAACAGGGCGCTGGGAGGACCCGTCTGCTCCTCCTGCTTCTTGGGACGATCCGCCTCGGGAATGAACTTCTCATATGATTTGATGATCTCTTCATAGGAAGGAGCTTCGCGTCCTTCGCGCACGTAGAGCCACGTATCGACGGCGGCCAATTCTTCCAAAGCCAAAGAGATCGGCGGCTTGTGGATCTTGGGCATCGGACTTTCCTTGTCATTGGTACCCTTTACACCATAACCCGCCACGACATAGCAACTCGGACAAGAGTGAGATTCGGCGATGTATTCCTGACCATTTTCGGCAGTTCCCGAACCAGGGAACGCCTCCTTCTCAGCATATTCACGCTTGGCCGGATTGCCTTTGGAATATTTGGGATCCTCCAGCCGCTCCTTCCCGGCCCGCTCAGGAAGGCCAAGCAGGTTCGGCGCTCGCTCGCCGAGCATGCCGGCGTGGAATGCATGGCAGAGCGGGCATTGCCCCTTGCCGATCGCGCCCTGTTCCTTATTCTTCCCGATTCCGCCGAAAATGATTTTTTCGCCTTCGTCGGCCAGCTGTTGAGACGTCATGGAACTGAAGTCTAGCTTTTCTTCTTTCGGGGGGAAGCCGCCTTCGACCTGCGGGAGCCAGTTCCCATATCCGGAGAGGAACGCGGCCACGAAGAACATGAAACCGCCGATCTTCAACAGCGCGCCGATATTCGTGAAGTACAGCGCCATGATGAAGGTCGTCACGGTGATCATCGCCAGCGACACCGGCAGCAAGCGACTTTCGCCATAAAAATTATTCTTGTAATTCGCGATGGCGACGAACAGCAGGAACGTGGAGACAATGCCGATCAGAGTCTTGAATGTCACGCGCTTCTTCGCAGCAGGATCACTGACGGACACCTGAAAATAAACCAACAGGACCGTCAGAATGGCCAACACCATCCATCCCATCGAGAGAGCTTCAGTAATCACATTGCGCAAGGTCTTGACCTCCTGCGGCTACACCGAAGGAGGACGAGGTTTGGCCTCCCCCGGTGAGCAAACGCTCAAGAGAAGATATCAATTAGTGGCTACCGGCTGGCTGTGGCACGCCCCCAGGAACTCCTGCCTTCGCTTCAACTGGGGCCTTCTTCGCCGCTAGGCTCCCGAGCCAGAAGACGAAGAGAATGCTGATCCAGAAAAACAGCACGTTGAACGAGATCATGTTGGCGGCAAATCCCACCGTATGGGTATATGCCCAGGGCGAGTTGTCACGCATGATTTCATTGACGTGCCAGAAAAGACGGACCGAGGAGCGAATATACCCCATCAAGCCCATCATCCAGGTAAAGGCGGTGGCCAACATGATCAGGGCATACTGCGAGCGGACGGAAATCTTCCCCCACTCGATCGCTCCCATCTGTTTCGCGCCCTTCATCATCACGCTGTTCAGCGCGAACATGAAGAAGAGACACGATAAGGTCGTGGCTACCTGCGGCACCGAGAGGCCCACGCGCACGTTTGCCGGAATGTAATAGCCATAGATCGCCAGCCAGATGATATTGATGTAGGCACAGGCGAAGAAGACACCCATGAAGATATTTCCGAACTTGGCCCATGAGACGGTCGAGACCTTGTTGCCTCGCATGTACCAGACAAAACTCAAGACCGTCGTCGTAATGATGACGTTGATGCCGCCGTTCTTAGCGGACATGACGCCATAGTTCCCGAGCACCGGATGCTGCTGTCCCCCCATGGCCTTCAATTCGGCCGGCGTCATCACCATGGTGTGCGGCGTGATGAAGACCAAGAAACCGCATGCGAGCAGAAAGACGAGATACTTGATGTATCGTTGGTATTTTTCTGCCCCGCGCATTCGTCCCATGGCCTGCCATAGGTAGTAATTCGTGCTCAAGAAGAGGATGCCGATCATCGTGGCTTGAATAATGAAGAGCCAGGCGAGCAAGCCGCCCATGAGGGTGATCCCCATCTGCTGACGGTAGGCGTAGACCTCGCGCATCAGCCAATAGCCCGCGAACGGGAGCGGAATCAAGAACGAGACGCCGAGCGCCATGGCGATGTAGCCCATCCAGTCATAGTGAGCTCGGTCCTCTTCCGTCTTCGACGCCAAAAACCTGTAGGCGGCATAGGCGGCGACGACGCCTCCGCCGAAGGCCATGTTGCCGAGGATGCGATGGACGTTGAGCGGGTTCCACAATGCGGTGTGGATGACGTGCCAGATGTTTCCGAGATAGCGGCCCTGCTCATCAACACCGGCCGGCGACATCATGAATCCGATCCAGGAATTCGCCAGGAACATGAGCAGCGTGCCGATGACATTTAAGATGACGGACATGCTCAAATGGATCCACTTGAGGAACCCCTCTTTCATCTTGTCCCAGCCGTAATAGTAGATGTAGAGGGTGCCACTTTCCGCTACGAACATCAACGCGTAGATGTGCATCACCGGGCGGAAGATACTGGAGAGATACCCGAAGAACGCCGGATAGAGAGTCAAGAAGGTGAAGATCAGGATACCGCCCAGGATGGCCGTCAGCGAGTAGGCTGTGAGACTGATCTTGATAAAATCGTAGGCCAGCTGATCGTAGCGCTTCGCCAGCGCCTTATCCTTCGTCACGACCCCCATGAATTCAATGATCATGCAGAAAATCGGTACGGCCAGCACGAAGCTGCCGTAATAGAGGTGCTGCTGGTTGGCAAACCAAAGCAGGACGCGACTCTCGAAGTTGTACCGCGGATAGTCCTTGGGGCCATCCGTGGTCTTCGGAGCGGGGGCGCCGACGACGATACCCTCCGTCTTATAGTAGACGTCCCGTCCCTTTTCAACCTTCTCCCCGTCGTCCTTCTTCACTCCGTCGGCAGTTGGAGCATCTTCACCGATAGCCGGCGACGGGAGCGCCATCACGATCGGAAGCAGAAGGAGGCCGATCATTGCACAGAGCGCCACAACCGAGAGCAGGCGCTTCCTGGTTACAGGGCCCATGAAATACCTCCTTGATTCATGACTCAGAATATCCGCCAAGAAAATTCGCGTCAGCTCGATATTGAGCAGCAGGATTACCTGCACGCTACTTGCGGAACAGATACCAGTAATCCAGCCCCTGCATATCCATCAGGTAGTGGTCCACGAACGTAAAGTACCCCACCGCGATGATAAGAGAGACGATCACAGCGACCACCGGATTGTTCAGCGCACTCATTGCTCTTCTCTCCTCTTCCTAGTTCATTCTTGCGCCTAACGACGCAGCAGGCCCTCTCGACCGGATCACCGGACTCTCAGCAGGGGCACTGGATACCTGCAAACCAGTAGAAAAACCATAGCCCCAGAGCGCACGTGATGTAGAAAATCATCTTGCCGACTTTTACCTTGAGCTCACTGTCCGGCGTAGCCGATGCCATCGTCGCTCCTTCTGCGTGATCAAAAAAAAGGTGAGCAGGCAACCGGACTGCCCTGTTCCTTGACAGGCCAAGTACCCTGTGTTATTCAACTTTCGAAAGTTTTGCCGCTGGTGTCGACTTTCAGGAAAAATCATGGCGAAGAACTCAAAAGCGTTCGATATTATAGTTTTGGCCGGTATGGTTGTCAATATACTTTTGGCCGTGTTCCTGATTCTCTATTACTTTGATTTTCTATAGATTCTTCAAATCTTCCCACCCTGTTCGGCCTCTGCTGAATTCTTCGAGATCGCACAGCGGAACCCGATCGTCTCATCGCGGAAATCCGGCATCATTTTACTGCGGCTGGTGATCCGAATATCGCCTCCGGTTGTCGTGTAACTTCCTCCGCGGAGCACCCGGTAGGTGCCGTGCTCAGGGCTCGGCGGGTTCTGTTCCGGCGAATCTTTGTAGTATGTTTCGTGATACCAGTCCGCCACCCATTCGAGGACATTGCCTGCGCCGTCCATCACTCCGTAGGGGCTCTTGTCATTCTGGAAGCTCCCTACCGATGCGGACACTTCGTAGCCGTCCTGCACTCTGGCCCAGTTTGCGCCATTGGGCTGCTCCTTGTTCCCCCAGGGCCAGAGTCTCCCGTCGCTCCCTCGCATGGCCTTCTCCCACTCCGCCTCGGTCGGAAGGCGCTTCCCCTTCCAACGACAATACTCAGTGGCATCATCCCACGACACATAGACGACCGGCTGGTTCGTTCCCCGCATCTTGCCGCTGCTCTTGGCATAGCGTGAAGGAAGCCCGGGCTTCCTATGGCCCGTGGCGAGAACGAACTGCTGATAGTGATGATTCGTCACCTCGTACCGATCGATGGCAAAGGCATCCAGGAAGATGGTTCGCTGGGGCTGTTCATCGAATCCTCCATTCGTCGTACCCCGCACAAAGGGCCCGGCGGGAATCGTGATCATCTCCTCTTGTACCGGTTCTTCTTTTGGCCTGATGTCCGATTCAGACTCGGTCACATCGGTCGGTCCGGCCACCGGTTCCTCGAACGGCGTCAGGGTCGTCCCTCTCAGAATGCCCGCGATGGGAAGGGCGGCCAAGGCCAACACCGCGAGTAGAAATACGACTTTGAATTTGGTTTCGAGCATGCCGGCCTAGGACTCGGGAGTGCTCTCCCCTTGATCCAGATCGCTCGCACAGCGAATACCGATCGTCACGTCGGTCCGCCAGTGTTTGGCCGCAAATCGTTTGGAGAGCCTCGCATTATGTTCCGTCTCCCGCCATGAGCCTCCCCGCACCACCTTGAGATCGGCGTTGTCCGGCCCCTGGGGATCGCGAAACGGAGACTTCTTGTAGTAGTGTTCGTCGTAGGAATCCGCTACCCATTCTGCCACATTCCCGGTCATGTCATACAGCCCGTACGGGCTGCGCCCCGCGTCGAACGATCCGGGAGGCGAAAGATACCGATACCCGTCTTCGCTACCGTCGACATTCGCGACATTGGTGAGAAACTTGTCTCCCCAAGGATATTTCCTCCGGCCCTCGCCGCGCCCCGCCTTTTCCCATTCGGCTTCCGTGGGCAGTCGCTTGCCGGCCCACTTGCAGTAGGCCGCCGCATCACCCCAGGACACACTCATCGCCGCGAGTTCCGGCTTGAGAATCTTGGACTGGTCATCGTCGAACACCTCGATCCTTGGGGCAGGACGCTTGGTCATCCGGGCGAAGCGCATATACTCGTCCTGCGTCACTTCTTTGCGGTCCAGAAAAAACCCCTTCAGATAGACTTGATGTTCCGGCGCTTCGTCGGGATCACCGTCGTTACTGCCCATGGTAAACGGGCCTTCGGGAATCTGGACCATTTCCCGCCCTTCATCCCCCATCCTGGTCTTATACATCGAGTAGTCCTGGGCCGGCACGTTGCTCACCTGCTGCCGCGTCTCGGACTTGATGGACATGGCGAGTTGCTTCATCTGCTTGGCCTTATAGGACTCATACACCAGCATTCCGATCATGAGAAAGAACGATGCAAACACGAAAATGATCGATCCGACGAGTACGCCTTTGTTTTCCACACAAACCTCTAGTGCTGTTGCGGATTGTCGTTTATGGCGTCGACACCCCGGCCTGCTCAGACGCCGCCTTTCTGGCTGCCCGCGCATCCAGTAACATCGAAATCTGAACGCCCAGGAAGCCGCCCATCGCGGCCCCCGCTCCGGCACCGACCCAGATCCGCTCGACCCCGGCCACGACCCATGCCAGTGCACCGAAGACCACGGTCCCCACCAGGATGCTGACAAGAAATCGCCGGCCGCCCAGAAAGCCGATCACACAGCCGAGCACAAGACCCACCGCAATCGCCAGCGGCGTCAACCCGCCGCCCATGATGCGGCCGATCAGGGTCCCGACCGTGCCCATGACCGCGGCTCCAAATGCGATATCCAACACCTTCCAAACCGGCAGCGCGCCGGCCTTGACCTCATTCATGTCGTACCCATTTCCTACTTGGCGGACACCGCGGTCATCGGCCCGAAATCAATGTCGACTCCGGATCCCGCAATGATGGAAATACCCCAGGCCTTCGCCGCCGGTTCATGCTGGTGCAACCGCTTGAAGTCCTCATACACGTTGACCCGCTCCTCGAACCACTGCCCGATGACTTTGGTTCCGCTCTGCACCACGATCTCCGACCCGCTGAACATGCCGCCCTCGGTCAAGGTGCCTTCGGGCTTGGTCGCGCTCCAGACATACTTCGTAAACACAGGGATGAACAGGAGGTCCACGTCGAGCGACGCATAGATCGCGGCCAACGGCTCCGTGCCGGTCGCGGCCTTGTTCAAACGCCACCGCCAGGTCAGGACCGGATAGGCCTTGGGGTCCCAATCGATTTTCTTCTTCTTGATTCGCTGGCCCGCATCCTTCGCCGAGAGAAAATTCGCGCCATCCTCAGACTGCACCTTGTAGGCATCGCGCCCTTTGGACTGACTCCGCTGATTTTCATGATCCCAAAAGGAAGGAAATCCGTCGGCTTCCATGGCCTGGAAATCCTCCAACACCAGCGTCTTCTCCTGCGCGACCGCAACACCTTGCCACGCAACAATACCGCCGAACACCCCGAACGCTGCCACCACATGAACCAGCACCGCACGCATCATATCCGCCACTCCTTTACTCACGTTTCACGCGAGGGGACCGACGCGAGCAACGGCGCGTCCTCGTCGCGTACCTCCTCGCCCATGACCGGTTGTTGCCCGCGCTGGCACATCCAGAACAGCGTGAGCACCGCTCCCCAGAACACCACCATGTTCAGCGTCACCATCTTCGCGGCGAACTGGAGGTCCGGCGTAAACGCCCAGGGCGAGACATCAGCCATCAGTTCGCTCACGTGCCAGGACAACCGGCCGGAGGAACGGATATACCCCATGAGCCCCATCACCCAACTGAAGGCCGCCGCCAGCCCGAAGAGTCCGACCATGCCGCGAACCGGAATCTTTCCCCATTGGATCGGCCCGTGCACGATCGAGCCTTTGAGCATAGCGCGATTAATCAGGACACCGGCCACGATCACCGTGAACGTGGTAAAAGCTTGCGGTGCGGAAAGTCCCACACGAATCTTCGCCGGAAGATAGAACCCGTAGATGGAAAGCCAGACGACGTTGATCATACCGATCAGATACAGCGCCGTGATCAGACTATTGCCGGTCGTGATCCACGATACCGTCATCGTCCGATTTGCCCGCCGATAGTAGAGAAAGCTGAGCGCGGTGAAGAGAATCAGAATGTTGACGGCACCGTTCTTGGCCGACATCACGCCGTAGTTGCCGATCACGGGATGTTGGGCACCGCCCATCGCTTTGACTTCGCTGGCCGACATCAGAAGAGTGTGCGGCGTCAGCCAGATAAACAGCGCCAGGGTCAATCCGCCGAGCACGAACTGGTAATAGGGCTGGTACCGTTCGCCACCCTTCACCCGCTCCATGCTCTGCCAGATGTAGTAGTTCACTCCCAGGAACAACGCGCCGATCAACAGCGCCTGGACGACAAACAGCCAGGTGAGCAAACCGCCCATCATCGTGACCCCCATGCTTTGACGGAAGACGAACACCGACCGCATCAGCCAATATCCGGCGATCGGCATCGGGAGCAGCGCGCACACCGTCACAAAGAGAAAAATGTACCCCACCCAGTCGAAATAGGCCCGCTCTTCATGGCTCTTGCTGGTGAAGAAGCGATAGCAGGCATAGGCCATCACGACCGCTCCTCCGGACATGATATCCGCCAGGAAACGATGGACGTTGAGCGGATTCCAGAGTGCGGAGTGCAGCAGGTGCCACGCGTTGCCCAGGAACCGTCCCTGGGTATCCACACCGGCCGGCGACATCATGAACGCGGCCCAGGCGTTCGCCAGCATCAGCAGGGCCGTACCGAACACGTTCGTCGCAATCCCGATTGCCGCATGGATCCATTTCAAACTCCGTTCAGCCATTCGGTTCCAGCTGTAGTAGTAGACGACGAGCAGCAGTGACTCTCCGACGAACACGATGGCGTAGGCCGGCATGAACGCCTTGAACGTTCCGCCCATGTATTTCATGAAGGTGGGATAGAGCGTGATGAACATCACCAGCATCAGGCTGCCGATGACGGCCGTGACCGACAACGCCAGGAGCGCAACCTTGGCCAGGTCCCTTGCCAGGCCGTCGTAGCGAAGCGCCAGGGCTGGCTTCTTCGTCATCAACCCGAGAAACTCGAGCAGCGCACAGAACAGCGGCAACGCGAGGACAAATCCACCGAAATAGGTATGCTGCTGGGTGACGAACCACACCAGCAAGCGGCTGTCGATTGACCCGATCCTCGAATACACCGTCTCGTGCGGAGCCGGAGCCGACGGTCCTTGCGGGGTCCCCTCCGTCCCGAAGTAGACATCGGTCGACTCTTCGGCGAACGACGCTATCGGGCAGCTCCAGGCGCCGAAGAGCCCCAACGCCAGGAACGCGACACACAAGCCCGCGCTGATCATCGAACGTGTCACCCAGGCTCCTCGCCCCATCGCCCTACCCTTTTGACCCCGTCTTATCCAACGCCAGCTCCCCGGCTGCCCCCTCAGTCGCTCCGGCGGTTTTCCCAAGAATGCCCATGACAAAGGGACAGCGCAGCATGCCTTCAGACAACTGCGGGGCCTCGTCGTCTTCCACCTGACGGCGATGACCCAGATAATAACCGTACAGGGCCATCATCGCCGCAACCAGCGCCCCCGCGCATGCGGCGGGCGCCGTCGCAATGTTCGGCTGCCTCGCCACAAACAACAGCAGACCCATCGCGACCAAATAGTAGGTGGAGGCAAAGGCCATCCCCGGCCACCACCAGTATTTCAACAATTCCGTCGGCGCCGTCCGGCGGAGTGTCTCCAGCCATGAAACGGAGGGATGCAATCCGTCGAAATACGCGCAGAGCGCAAGGCCGCCGCCGATGACAGTCACGCCCAGCAATTGGGCCAGCGCTGCCGCCTGATCGCCCGAGATCGGCAGACCCGCCAGGGTCGCAATCCCGCCGGCGCTCAGTCCCGCCGCCACCCAGGGTCGCAGCTGCCAGGCTCGGCTCTGTACCAAGGCACGTAATGACCCTCCGTCAGGGAACGTCACAAACGGACGCCCCAGTACCGACAACTTTCGCACGTGTCCGATCTCAAACGCATCACGGGCTACGGCCGTACAGGAGATGATGAGGGCCATCATCGCCGGGCCATCCGGGTGCTGAAGATAGTTGTAATCCATCATCCACAGCAGGGTGAGCACCAGCAGCGACAGTTGGATGCCGTAGACCGCGCCGATCCATCCGCTCAGCCATCTGAGCAGCCGACCTCCGTCCTCACGCACGATTACGGACCACGAGGCGGACCGGCCGACTCGATAAGCCAGGATCGCCGTCAGTGCCGCTACGAGCCCGCTTACTGTCAATAACACGAGCGGATCTGCGAACGGCAGCAAGGACTTGGCCAGGCGATAGACCACGAACGCGACCAATCCTGGCACAAACATCACGATCCGTTTTCGCTTGCGCACAGAATCTTCCGTAACCGTCAGACTTAAACTCGGCAACACCCGCAATGCCATCCGATGCAACATCTCTTTTTTCTCTCTCCTACTGAGCGAGTGGCGTCGACCAGAGCGCTTGCTCGCCCGCAACGGGGGCCCCTCACCGGCCTCTCGACTTGAACTCGGGGCCCTGAGCCTGTCGAAGGGGCGGAGTGCGAGGGCGTGCGAGCTGATCGACGACAGGTCCCGCTCAACCCTTCGCGCCCATGCCGAAATACTTTGCCTTGACTTCTTCCATTAGCGCCACGGTGACACAAGACACCCCACGATCTGCTGCCGTGCGCTCGAGCTCAATCCGTGCCATCGCTCGCACGGGAGCCGGCACCCGCCCCAATCGCCGCTCCGCTTCCGGTTCCCACTCGATCCGTTCCCCCGTCCAGGGGGTCAGCAGCAGCTCGTAGGTCACCACACGGAGACCACGGACGCGAATATCCTGTTCGACTTCTTCCCGCACAAGCGACACCGCATAGGGTGGCACCCGGTCCAACCGGTGCAGCGCGTCATCCGTCCACATGACCCGATCGATCAGTCCCTGCGTCCGGCCCTCGGGCACTTCGACGCCGACCTTCAGCCCGCAACCTCGACACTCGGAGCGGACAAACCAAGAGGGCGCGCCATCCTCCCCGACCCGCTCCTCGATCCCCTCCGTGTGCATCCAGCGCCCGCAGCCGCAGGTCAGCATGACGAACCACCGTGAAGCGTGCGACGTGACACGTGAAACGCTATGGAACGGACTCCCATCGACTCAACCAATCTTTCCAGGGTAGAGGATGTAGAGCATCGCATAGGTAAAGCTGCCGGTGAAAAAGAGTACGCAATAGATCACCATCGTGAATCGGCCGAGGGCGCGGTGTCGGTGCCCGCCGTCTGGCCACAGGCGCTGGATCGTCATTTCCACGGCAAACACAACCGCAATAATGCCGAGAAATGCGGCCCATACAACGAGCCGTTCCTTCCGAAGACGATCGACTCCAAGCAAATAGAGTAAGTACACCACCACCGGCAGGCTGAGCGCACCGAAGATCATACCGATCTTCCCCCACGTCGTCTGCAGGACGCGATCGCTCAAAATCCGTTGGCCCTTCTCGATCAACTGGGCACGGAACCCCAGAACGATCATGTAGACCGCCATGACCAACCCAATGACAACAAGCACGATATGAACAATGAGGATGGGAATGAACACATTGCGGTAGAGTTCTTCAGATCCACCGAATCCCTCTTTGCCTTCAAACGCCAACACGCCCAATTGACGAAATAGGTAGTAGCTGATGAAGAACGCCAACATGGCGATCATCCCGCCAAACATCATCCAATGATGGGCATCGGCCCGGCGTCTCCGCGCCTGAATCCAACCGATCACGAAGAGCCCCGTAAAGAGCGTCGCCATGAGTTGACTGACGTCCGCCCCGACCGTGGCATGCGTCCCGAGAAACCCAGGCTGTCTCAACCACTCCCCCATTATCCCGACCTCTTACCCCTCACGGCTTCACACCCTGCACCACGGCAGTCTTTTCCAGTTCGATGACGGACGAAAATCCCGCCTTCGTCATCCAGCGCATCGCGTCACCGGTCCTATAGCAGCCGCCTTGCTGCGTGTTGACCAGGATGTGCAGGGCAAAGGCGGTGGTCCAGGCCGGACCGGTTCCCGCCGCATCGAGAAAGCGATCCTTGATGATCAACCGCCCCTCCTGCGCCAGATGACCGAATACCTTCCGGACCAGCGCTTCATTCGTCTCGAAAGATTGATAATGGAGAATATCGGACATCAGCACGACATCGTACGGGCCGCCCAGCGCGTCTTGATTGAAGTCTCCGGAACGGAACGCGATGCGCGATTCCAATCCAGCTTCCTTCACAGTTTTCTCCGTCACGTTCAACGTGGCAGGAAGATCGAAGACGGTCGCGGTCAATTCCGGATAGACCTGGCAGAACGCAATGGCATTGGTCCCTGCGCCACCCCCCAAATCCAGCATACGCACCGGCCCGCTCAACCCGATCCGCCTGGCCAGATCGGGTCCGCTCTGCCGACCGATGCGATGGAGCACGGCCAATACATTGCTGCCGAGCTCCGGATCCGACTCGAATACATGCCGGTCAACCAGCCGACGTCCGGTTCGAATAGTTTCCTCCAGCATTCCCCAATGGTTCCACTCGGCATCGTGCAGGAGCAGCAGGTGGCCGACGTACTCGGGCGACTGGCGGGCCAGATACGTCTCCGCGGCAGAAGAGTTCCGATACAGCTCCCCTTCCTTCGAGAGCAATCGCATCGCCACCAGCGCGTTCAACAGGAGGGTGAGCGCCGGCTCTTGAGCCTCAAGCCGACCTGCCACCTCCTGAGCCGACTTGGGCTTCCCGCCCAGCGCGGAGAAGACGTCCAGTCTCACCCCCGTCAGGAGAATTTTGGTTTCCCAGTAGTAGCCCAGTTGGAAGATTTCTGCGAGCGAGAGTTCCCGTGGCACACCAATCCCCTACACCGTTGCCTGTGGAAGTTCGCATTTTATCGAGAGCGGAAACTGAAAGGCAAGGCGGCGACATCGG
>DASPGL010000102.1:0-28448 GCA_035620635.1 Nitrospira sp.
CCTACGTTCGGCTCGCCGACAGGTGTATGATGCCCAGAAAAGCGCAATCGTGAAAGGAGGCCGCTCATGCGAAGGATTTGGATCGCACTTGGAATCATGATGATCGGACTGACCGGGCTAGGCCATCGGGGGCACGCTGTAGCCGGGTCGCAACTGGATGAAGCCGCCGTCCCGGTCGAGCTTGTCTCGGACTATCTTCATTCAGTGATCCAGGGACACCGAGCGTTCTACACCGTGGTTGTTGAGCGCATCCAACGGAAAGGGAAACTCGTCGCCTCGGAAAATTGGCGAACCACGCACATGCTGCCGTTGCCGGTTCAGTTGCTAAAGGAGGCTGACGAGCTCGGTGCCTTGACCGGCTCGAAGATCCGTTATCGTCTTATCGGTCTATGGCCGATCAACAAGCAGAACACGCCTGTGACCGAACGTGAGAAGATGGGCCTTGAGGAAGTCCGGAAACATCCTGAACAGAGGTCTAGCGGTTTCGTCTCACGGGGCGATGCTCGCTATTTTCAAGCAATCTATGCCGATCGCGCCGTCAATCAGGCCTGCGTTGGGTGCCATAATCTGCATCCTGAAAGCCCCAAGCATAATTTCCAATTGGACGAGGTCATGGGCGGACTGGTTATCGAAATTCCATTGGAGAAGTAAGTAGCGCAGGCCGAGAGCCGAGCTCATAATGAGCGCATCTGGAGATGTCCCACGACCAGATCGCCGGAAATGGCGGGATTACGCATGGTACGGCAATCGCTGACTTTCCCGTAAACGGCCGTTCGCGTTGAGGCGGGATACGCTCTCCCACAATTCGGATCGTTGAGGAGCGAGTGACTAGGCGTGGCCGGTCTTGCGCGCACGTTCGGCGATCTTCTTGCGCAGGCGGGCTTTTTCGAGGCTGATCTGGGCTTCTTTGACTTCGGAGGGCAGGCCTCCGGCCTGGAGGCGTTGTTCCGCTTCCGCAACCTTGACCGAAGCCCGCTCCACATCGATGTCCTCGGCCTTCTCGGCGATCTCAGCCATGACGGTGACTTTCGTCGGTGTCACTTCGGCATAGCCCCAGAGGACCGCCATATGGTTCAATCGATCGCCCACGCGGTAGCGGAGTTCTCCGATTCGCAGGGTCGAGAGGAAATGGCAGTGGCCCGGCAACACACCGAACTCGCCTTCTGAGCCTGGCGCAATGACCTCATCCACCTGCTGGCTCAGCAGCTGCTTTTCCGGCGTCACCACCTCCAATAGAATTTTTCCCGCCATTCCCTTACCCTACCTTCTCCCAACAAGCGGAGGAACGATGTTCCTTCCACTGCGCGCATGCAACGAGGGCCTTCCGAGGCCGCGCGTTGCGCGAGCAAGGAAGGGACTCGCTTCGAGCGCTATACCTTCACTCCCATCTTCTCCGCTTTCGCGATCACTTCTTCGATCGGCCCGACCATGTAAAAGGCCTGCTCCGGCAGATGGTCGTACTTGCCGTCGAGGATTTCCTTGAAGCTGCGGACCGTATCCTTCAGTTTCACATATTTCCCTGGCGACCCGGTGAAGGCTTCGGCGACGTGGAAGGGCTGCGAGAGGAACCGTTGGATCTTGCGTGCGCGGGCCACGGCCATCTTGTCGTCCTCGGACAATTCGTCCATCCCGAGAATGGCGATAATGTCCTGCAGATCTTTGTATCGCTGCAGCACGGACTGGACACCGCGCGCGACTTTATAATGTTCTTCGCCGATCACCTGCGGATCCAGAATCCGTGAGGTAGAGTCCAAGGGATCGACCGCCGGATAGATGCCCAACTCGGCCAGCTGCCTGGACAACACGGTGGTCGCATCCAGGTGCGCGAAGGCAGTCGCAGGGGCCGGGTCGGTCAGGTCGTCGGCGGGCACGTAGATCGCCTGCACGGACGTGATCGATCCGCGCTTGGTCGATGTAATACGCTCCTGCAAGGCACCCATCTCGGTCGAGAGGTTCGGCTGATAGCCGACGGCCGACGGCATGCGGCCGAGCAACGCGGACACTTCCGAACCGGCTTGAGTGAACCGAAAGATGTTGTCGATAAACAGCAACACGTCCTGGTTTTCCTCGTCGCGGAAGTATTCCGCCACGGTAAGGCCGGTCAGACCGACGCGGAGGCGGGCTCCAGGCGGTTCGTTCATCTGACCGAAGACCAATGCCGCCTTGGATTTGGTGAAGTCGTCCGGATCGATGACCTTCGATTCCCGCATTTCATGCCACAGATCGTTGCCTTCACGGGTACGCTCGCCCACGCCGGCAAACACCGAGAAGCCGCCGTGATGTAGCGCGATGTTGTTAATGAGTTCCATGATAATGACCGTCTTGCCGACGCCGGCTCCGCCGAACAGCCCGACTTTCCCACCCTTGCTATACGGCTCGAGAAGATCGACGACCTTGATGCCGGTTTCGAGCACCTCGGTCTTCGTATCCTGGTCTTCGAGCTTCGGCGCCGGCCGGTGAATTGGATAGGTCTTTTTTGTCTTGAGCGGTCCCTTTTCGTCGACCGGCTCCCCGAGGACGTTCACCAGCCGTCCGAGCGTCTCGCGGCCGACCGGTACGGAGATGGCTGCACCGGTATCCTGGACGTCCATCCCGCGGGTCAAACCGTCGGTCGTGGACATGGCGATGCTGCGGACGCGGTTTTCGCCCAGGTGCGAAGCAACTTCGAGGGTAATGTTCACGGCCGGCTTACCCGCGGCTTTATTCTCTGCCTGCGTCACCTTGAGCGCGTTGTAGATGTTCGGAAGCTGGCCGGGAGGAAATTCCACGTCTACCACCGGTCCGATGACTTGAATGACTTTGCCTGTGCTCATGTCGCTCCTCTTCCTCGTGAGTTGTGAGTTTGAAGTGCTTAGCTTTCCGACAACTCAACGCTCACAATTCAACACTAATAACTTTCATTTCAAAGCTTCTGCGCCGCCGACGATGTCCATGAGTTCCTTGGTAATCGCCGCCTGCCTTGTCTTGTTGTAATACAGCGTGACCTTCTTGATGAGTTGACCAGCGTTACGCGTAGCCCCGTCCATCGCGCTCATGCGGGCTCCATGCTCGGCTGCCGCCGATTCCAACAGAATGCGGTACGCTTGAATTTGGAAATGCTTGGGCACGAGGACATTGAGCAATTCGGCTTCATCCGGCTCGTAGAGATAGCTGCCTCCGGTCGCACCCTCCGCTTGCACTGCACCGAATTCGGCAGCCGCGTCGACAGGAAACAACTTCTCCACGATCACGCGCTGCTGAATGGCGGATTTGAATTCGTTGTACACGACGTAAAGCTCGTCGAAGGTTTCTTTCACAAAATTATCGGTTAGGTCCTCCCCGATATCGATGGCGTGCTCGAAGCTCAGCTTGTCGAACACCCCGGTCCATTCCTGACGAATCGGCCAGGTCCGGCGACGGAAATAATCGCGGCCCTTTCGTCCAACGATGCTGAGCGTGACTTTGAGCCCTCTGGCTTCGCATTGCCGGACGAATTCGGCGCTTTTCCGCACGATATTCCCGTTGAATCCGCCGCAGAGCCCCCGATCGCTGGTGACGACGAGAATTTCGACGTTCTTCCCTTCGCGCTTATGCAACAACGGATGCGCCGCACGATTTACACGCTGGCTCAGATTGCTCAACACCCCCCGCATCTTGTGCGCATAGGGACGAGCCGCGAGAATGCGGTCTTGCGAGCGTTTCAGCTTCGCCGCGGCCACCATTTTCATGGCTTTGGTGATCTTCTGCGTATTCTTGAACGCCGCGATCTTACGACGCAGTGATTGAAGGCTAGGCATCTTCTACAGTCTTTGGCGATCAGCCATCTGCTCTGTCGGTTACTTCGTCCCGTAGCCCATCTTCTGCTTAAAGGTCCCGATGATTTCCTTCAGCTTGCCGCCGACCTTGTCATCAATTTTGCCGATGCTGGCAATTTCCTTCTTCATTTCCGGATGGTGCTGCTGGACGTAATGGAGCAGGTCGGATTCGAACTGTTGTACCTTGTCGACTGGCACATCGTCCAAGAAGCCGTTGACACCCGCGTAGATCGAGAGCACCTGATCGGCCACCGGCATCGGCTTGTATTGACCTTGCTTCAGCAACTCCACCATGCGGACGCCGCGCGCAAGCTGCATCTGCGTCGCTTTGTCCAGTTCGCTGCCGAACTGCGCGAAAGCCGCCATTTCACGATATTGCGCGAGGTCCAGTCGGAGTGTGCCGGCGACCTGTTTCATCGTCTTGATCTGGGCCGATCCCCCGACGCGAGAGACCGACAGGCCCACGTTGATCGCGGGACGAATACCCGAATAGAAGAGATCGCTGCCGAGGTAGATCTGACCATCTGTGATCGAGATGACGTTGGTCGGAATATACGCCGAGACGTCGCCCGCCTGCGTCTCGATGATCGGGAGCGCCGTGAGGCTGCCACCGCCGAGTTTATCGCTCAACTTGGCCGCACGCTCGAGTAACCGCGAGTGCAGATAGAATACGTCGCCTGGATAGGCTTCGCGCCCCGGAGGCCGGCGCAGCAAGAGGGAAAGCTGTCGATAGGCCACCGCGTGCTTTGACAAGTCATCGTAGACGATCAAGGCGTGCTTGCCGTTGTCGCGAAAGTATTCGCCGATGGCCGCCCCGGCAAACGGAGCTAGGAACTGCATGGGAGCCGCATCACTGGCCGTCGCCGAGACGACCATGCTGTAGTCCATCGCATGATTTTCTTCGAGTGTTTTCACCACGCGTGCGACAGTGGAACGCTTCTGGCCGATCGCGACGTAGATACAGAACACGTTCAGGCCTTTTTGATTGATGATCGTATCGACCGCAATGGCCGTCTTGCCGGTCTGCCGGTCGCCGATGATGAGCTCCCGCTGTCCGCGGCCGATAGGGATCATAGCATCGATAGCCTTGATCCCGGTCTGCAACGGCTCCCGAACCGACTGGCGCGTATTCACCCCCGGTGCCACGACCTCGATGCGTGAAGACAGAGACGATTTGATCGCGCCTTTGCCGTCGATCGGCTGACCGATGGCGTTGACAACCCGACCGACCAGCGCTTCGCCGACCGGAATTTCGGCGATGCGGCCCGTCCGCTTGACGGGGTCGCCTTCTTTGATCCCGACATCGTCACCCATTAACACCGCGCCGACGTTATCCTCTTCGAGGTTCAGCGCGATGCCGTAGAGCCCGCCGGGGAATTCGAGCATCTCGCCGGCCATGGCCCCGTCAAGTCCGTAGACCTTGGCGATACCGTCGCCGACCTGGATCACAGAGCCGGTTTCCTTGACGTCGACCTGCTTGTCGAAGCCCTGGATCTTCTCCCGTATAATCGCACTGATTTCATCTGCCTTAATCTGCATGGCTACTCCTTCAAGATCACGCTCGTTCCTATTCGCGTGTCAGCAACGACTGCATGGCCTTCAGGCGTCCCCGGATCGTGCTGTCGACCACCGTGCTGCCGATTTGGATCTGAACGCCTGCCAGATAGCCGGCATCGGTTTGAAAGGTGATATCGACATCCCGCTCGAGCGTATCCCGGAGGCGCATTTTGATCCGATCTTTTTCAGCGGGCGAAAGCAACGTGGCGGAAGACACCGTGACCTGCTGGGTCCCTTTCGATTGATCGACCAGTTTGGCGAACGCTTCGGCGATCTCCGGCAGGCATCCCACACGGTTCTTCCTGACCAGCTGCGCCAGGAAGGCCTTTCCGGCCGGAGGACATCCGAATCGTCCGCCGAGTTCCGTGAGCACGGTAATCTTGTCTTCGACTCCGAAGGCGGGTGAGGCCACGACATGGCGAAGGGGCACCGAGTCTTTCAGCGCCTGGCCGAGGCCGTTGAGAGTCCCCCGAGTTGCTTCGATGTGCGATTGATCGAGAAGCTCGAAGAGTGCCTGTGCGTAACGCCGCGCAACTGCTGTCTTGATCACTGTCCTGATCCGCTCAGTCTATTTTTGACAAACAAAAAACCTTCGTGCCTAGGCACGAAAAGAAGCCCGCAAAAATATCATTGGAGGATGGGAACTGTCAATACGAACGATGGGGCGACTGATCACCACCTTCCCGGTTTGAGACGCAGCGAAATATGTCCGGATCAAGAAGGGCTGGGGGTATTGATTGTCAAGGGCTACCGATTGGACAATGGCACCGGAGAGAAGAAAGACGCGACAACAGACTTCTCAAGGTATACTACAATGTAGTGACAGGTAGCTGATGCGGCAATTCCTTACATTTTGTTCCCTGGTTCTCCTGCTGTTCTTAGGCGGGCTCTCCCCGTCCAGCTGGGCGTATAGAGAGTATTTCACGCCTGAACAGAAGGCCCAGCTTGAGAAGATCCAGACCGTCTTGGTCGAGGCCATCGCGCTCACCGACAAGGGGGGGACGGATTCCGGGCCGTTCACTGAGACTGCCGCTCGGCGTCTCAGCGAAATGGGTTACACGGTGGTACTGGATGGGGCCAAGGCGCATGACGTGGTGTTCCGTGTGAAATGCGAGCAGCGTAAGACCTGGGAAGGAACCACGGCTGCCGGCGGAGATGCAGATCTCCCCGATTCCCCCTCCCGCCTCTGGAAGGGGCCGGCCTGCCAGCTCACCTATGTGCTCGGAGGCATGAAGATCAAGTGGCAAAAGGAGGTACGCACGGAATTCGAGGATGCCGTGGCTGCCTCAGGCACAGCTCAGGCACCGGAACCAGGTGCTTATGCCATGGCCCGCTTGCGTGAGGCTCTCGAGAAGTACGAGTTTCCTCTCCTCCTAGCCGCAGAATGGGGTCAGCCGGACCGCCTCCTGAAAGCGTTGGATTCACCGGACACCAGCCAGGCGCGAAAGATCAAAATCATGTCGCTCCTGGGCGAAATGCAGGCCGACGAAGCACTCCCGAAACTCAAAGAAGCGCTGAAGGACCGCGATCTCGTCAAACAGGCGCTTGTGGCCATGGGCAACCTCGGTAAGGAGGGCATCCCTCTGCTCATCGATATCATGAATTCGGCGTCCCAGACGGAGGTGCAAGCCGCTGCAGCCAAGGGTCTGGGACAGATCGGAGGACTCCATGGCGATGCCTCCGTCGTGCTGCCGCTGCTTGCCAAACTTCAGGACCCCAGAACCGACTGGACGGTTCTGACGGAGGTGGCCTGGGCCCTCGGCAAAATACCGGACAAGCGGGCCATTGAACCTCTCTACGACCTTGACAAAAAGCTTCAGGCCATTCGGGATCCCGACAATGTGACCCTCAAGAAGCTCAAGGAAGCCGTCTTCTGGGCGATCAAGCAATGCGACACGTGGGATCAATACAGCTAGCGCGCGTCGTTGACGATCTCCGATCTATCTCCCTCTGACCGTGCCCACCCGACGTGGGTCCGACGCTCATCGAACCCGCTCGATGCCTGGGAAATTGAAATAGCCAATAAACTGCCCAAGGTGAGCGGCATGAGCACCGGCCGTCAAGAAGAGGGGAATCTCCCCGCTGAGAAGAGCCCCCTCCTCCTACAGATACTGACGGACACGAACAACCCTGTCTCAACCGTTACTTGACGATGACCTCAACCCGCCGGTTCTTGGCGCGCCCCGCTGGCGTATCGTTGCTGGCAACAGGGTCGCTGTCCCCGTGACCTGCAGCCGACAGATTGCTGCTGACGCCTCCATCACGCAACGCCTGCGCCGCATTATTGGCCCGCGCATCTGAGAGCTCCTGATTCGACGGGAATTTCTTCTTCAAGGCCCCTCTGATCGCGACATTGTCGGTGTAGCCCGCCACATGCACCTGCTTTTCCGGAAAATCCTTGAGGACACCACCCACCCGTCTCAACGCATCAGCTCCCGCAGGCTTCAGTTGATCCTGACCTGAATCAAACAGCAAGCTCGACGCCAGATTGATCGTGAGCGCGTCGCCGGATTGCCTGACCGACACCGTTCCTCTGGATATTTCAGGTTGTAGCGCCTTCACGAGGTCTCGCTCCGCCTTGGACAGACGACTCTCCGCCGGACTCGACTGGCTGCGCATACCGGCCAGACGCGCCTCGCAATCCGCCAGCTGTTTTTCGAGGGACGCGATCCGCTTCTGGAGATAGCTGATGTCGGCCTCAGTCGGTCCGCCCCGACCTTCAAGATCAGCCGCGCGCTGGTTGGCGGCCGCCAACTCGCGATCCAGATACCCGACCCGCTTCTGCAGATTGGCGATGTCGCGCATGGCCGCATCCAATTCATCCGTCGACGAGGCGCTCGCGGCCACAGCCTTCGCAGGAGGAGCAGGGCATGGCTTATCCCAGTACCCATACCACCGGTCGATACAGACGTCCCGCTGATGGACGAAGTACGGATCCCAATCCGCACAACCCGTGAGAACAACCACACCGGTTGCCAGCAGAGCGGCTTTCAACATCTGCATGATGATCTCCTCCTTCTCCATCGCGCGGGTCATGGATTGCGAGCATCTCCCCACTCCCGCATCGTGGGAGATCTCGTCGAAACGGCGCACTCAGGGACGATTTCGAAGTGCGTCGCGAATCTCCGTCAGGAGTTTCTCCTCGTTGGTCGGTCCCGGTGGTGGGGCCGAGGCTTCTTCTTTCTTGAACCGGTTCACTTGCTTGACTAGGATGAAGATCACGAAAGCGATGATCAGGAAGTCAAACACGTTCTGCAGAAACACCCCGTAGTTGAGGGTCGGCGTTCCCGCAGCCTTGGCCGCCACCAGTGAAGGTTGTGGCGCACTTGACAGATTGATGAAGAGGCTTGAAAAATCAACTTTCCCCATCACCAAACCGATGGGAGGCATGAGCACGTCACTCACGAGCGAGGACACAATCTTTCCGAACGCTCCTCCGATGATGACCCCGATCGCCATGTCGAGGACATTCCCCCTCATGGCGAAGTCTCGGAATTCCTTCAGCATGTGCCTTCCTCCTTCTAGCGGGTAACGGCGCTCCGACCCTCTCGATTGGAGGATCGGTGTATACCAATACCTTGCTCTGCGCTGCAATAGTATTTTGTAGCCAGAAACGTGGGTCGGTGGAGTTGTCGGTAAAGGAGAGGTCGAGTTGCCCGAGGACTGGTGATCGGAGATGAAGAGTGTTGACTCTGGCGCACAGGCACACGTCAGCATTTTCACCTCTTTTCATTTCCTACGGTCTCCCGGGGAGAGGGGACAGCATACGCACTTCACGCTGTGGAAAGGGAATTTCGATTCCTTGCGACCGGAACTGCTCGACAATCGCCTGATGCAGCTCGGCTTGCGCGGTTACGAAATCCCGCACAGCAACCCACGGCGCCACTCCGATCGTGATGGCCGAGTCTCCCAGCGCCGATACGCCCACAAACGGCAACGGCTCCTGTAAGACTTTAGGATGCTGGGATACCAGCTCTCGCACAGAGGCCAGCGCCTTGTTGAGGTCCGTGGAATAGGCGACACCCACCGTAACTTGGAACTGACGAATGGTACCGAAGTTGTGCAGGATCTCTCCCACGATCTTGCGGTTCGGGATAACGACACGTGATCGGTCCGGATGCACCAGCGTCGTCGAGAAGATGTCGATCATGACGACGTCGCCATGCACACCGAGGAGAGAGATGTGCTCCCCAACTTTATAGGGTTTGGTAAAGATGATCGAGAGACCCGCCATCACATTACTCAAGACTCCCTGGAGAGCGAGACCGATGCCGACGCCGGCAACTAAAGGAGCAATCGGCACCCCGAGCGTTTGCAGGGCGACCATGGCGGTAAAGAGCAGCACCAGGATTTTGACGATGCGGACCAGAAGCATGCGCACCGGAGGATCGAGAGCCTGACGCTCCAGGGACCGCTGGGTCAAATTTCCGGCCCAGCGCGATGCCATCACACCCGCGACAAAGCATGGAGAGAGCGACCACCGCTTGCAGCCCGTACTGCACGGCATATTGAGTCAAAGTATCCATGACAACCATAGGTACCCACCTCCCTAACGACTCAACAGCCCCTTCAGCAGATCCTGCCCCTGCTGCTTCAAGTCCTGGGGCTTCGTCGTTCCCTTGAGCAATCCCCCGACCGCTTCTTCCACTTTTTCCTGTACCTGCTCCTGTACCTTGCCTGTCAGGCCCTTCATATCGAGCCCGTATGATGGTTGCTGGACCGTGCCAGTAATCGTCAGGGGGAGGCTCAATCGACCATCTTTCTTCATGGCCAGCTTGGCGACGGGCGAGGCACCGGCGATCTTTCGACTCAGTTCCTGGGACAGGTTCATACCCAGAGTCAAGTTCAGCTTCTGATCAAAGCCGATGGTCCCTCCCCCGGTAGCTTGAAAATCATGGCTATCCATCAGGAGCCGCTGCACATTGATGATTCCCTGGCTGACAGTGAGGTCCGTTTCAATGGCCGAAAACACGGTGCCCTTGGGATCGCCAACCTCGATACCGGCAACCTTGAGAATGGAAATCGCTTCCTGTAGTACATTGACCCCGTCGATCTTTCCGTCCTTCACCGAGAGGTGGCTGGTCCCCTCCAGGGCTTTCGTAAGATCCGGCATCGAGAACCCGCGACCTTGCAGCGTGAGATCGGCTCCGGCAGTCCCGCTGATCGATACTGGGGTCGCCGCAATCGCATTGAGGGCAGGACCGACCTGCAGCCCCTGTACCGTCAGGTTGCCCTTGAAAGGGGGAGCGTCGGAGCCGGTAACCAGTGCACCCTGCCCCTTCACCTGCCCGTTGAAGAGCTGAAAGGAGAGGGTGTTCAACTTGGCTTCCTGCCCCTTCACCTCCGCCGCGATCTGAAGATTCGTGATATCGACCGGTTTGGCAAGCGTGAGGGTCATCGGCAGGTGGGCTGTATTGATCACCGGCGAACTGACGTTCACAGTGGCGTTGTGGCCAACAGTCTTTCCGGTGATGGTAAATTCGGTCTTTCCCAGACCGAGCCGGAAATTGATTGTATCGAGATCAGCGGTTTCCTTCAGGGGACCGAAGGTGCCGTCAAGCATCACCGGGAGATTGAACGGTTGAACGAGCGTGCCAACATGTAGCGTGGGAACTTGCCCAAGCCGGACGGACCCAAGCAGGAGTTCCAGATCCTGCAGAACATACTCCGTCGGTTTGGCGGCTGACAGGTCACGATAGGTCAGCTTCCCTCCCGCAATAGAAACGCGATCGACTGCTAAGAGCGCCAGGATCTTGAGCGGACCTTCGGTCGAGGGAATCGGCGCCCGCGATGGCACTTTTGGCGCCGCTACACCGGTTCGACCCAGGGTCGAGACGTTCAGAACGCCGTTCATATTTTTGATGATCGTGATGACGGGGTCGCGGAGGGTGATATCTTCCACTTCAACCTTACTGCTGAGCAGAGGCAGCAGTTTGACTCCGACGTCGAGCGAGGTGAGCGAGGTAAAGGGACCCGAACCGAATGCCGGGTCGTCCAGCACGGTGAAGCCGGCCACGCGCGCCCCGATCCGCGGCCAGATCGTCAGACGAATGTCATGCAGCTGGACTTTGCGATTCAGCGCATCCTCAATGAGCGGCTTGTACTGGTCCTGGTACTTATTGAGGTCAACGAGGTAGGGAAGCGAGAGAATCAGCACGAGGACCGAGATCGCTACGATGAGCACGCCCAGCACAATCTTCATCGGCAGCCCCTCACGGTGGGGCGTCAGTATAGAGGGGTGAGTACGTAAGAATCAATGCGGAAACCGAGGCGGGCAAGGCGCACGAACCGGTCGGCTGCGCACTATCGACAGGAAAAGTGGTAGTACTCGATCGAGCTGGGAGGTGCGGTCAATGCGATGCGGATGGTGTCAGGGTCGTAGCCGACCGCTTCCAGGTCTTTCGCTGCGTGCAGGAGCTCCTCTTCGGTCAGGTAGGCGACCGTATCCGGAATTCCGCGTCGCTTGAGCGACAGTAGAATCCCGTTCAATGTCTCGCGTTCCTCCAGTGGCATCTGTTTCCCCAATGGGAAATGCAACACACGGCTATAGGGGCTCTCGAAGGTTTCATTCAACGCCCGGATGGTCTTGAGCACCAGCCGGTCCTGCTCCCATGGCTGCAGCTCCGGTCCGGCGGAAGGATGAGTCGCCAGAAGATCCATCAGAGTGATCACCTTCGTGCTCAAGGTGCGCCCCACGAATTCGCGCTGAGGCTCCATGTGCACCTGGCCCATCCCCAGATACTCCGCCACTGCTCGGACCAGAGCAAAATTGATCATGAAACTGTACTGACCGCCGAACTGGCCGTAACAGGGCTTCTCCGGATCGTTCAGCACCGCGGAATCCGCCGTGCCGGCATCGAACACACTACACCCGATGGCCTCCGGCGCGAGGAGGCGCTTCACTTCTTTCAAGGTCGCAAAGGCGCCCAGATTCACGGGGACCAGCACTTTCTGATCGATCCCCCTGAAAAACCCCACTATCGTCTTGCGATAGGGCACCTCTTTCCACACGACGTTCCGGCACTCCTTTTCCCAGACCAGATCATCGAGGAACGGAGGATACGCCTTCAACGCGTCGAGGTCCTTCGTCTCAAACGCGCGCACGAAAGCCGACCAGTCCTGAATCGCGGCATGTAGGTTTTCGCTGAGGTTGGGCCGGACATATTCCTCCTCCAGCTCATCGCCGTGCTTTGCCATCAACTTGGTCGGGAGATCGTTCCACAGCTCATTGCCGATGATCCGATCGACACTCCCATCGGCCACCCCGGCCAGATGTTCGAGCTCGCTACAATGCGTCGCAATATGATCCCGATGGGGTGCCAGGTCGGGATGGGCCAGGGCTTCATTCAACACCGATTGGCTCCGATCGACCAGGATATATCGAAGGCGCGGAAACACCTTGCCTTGTCGGTCCAGCTCCTTGAGATGACTGAGAAAACAGGCGGCAAGGTTGCCGTTTCCTGGACCAAGTTCCAGAATGGTGAGGCGAGACGTAGGGGATACGGAAATAGTCGGGGTAACGGTATAACCGGATTCGGCAGTACCCCGTTGTCCCTGTACCCCTCGACCCCCTGACTGGTCGCGACTCATGACGCGCTCGTAATAATCGGCGGCGAGCGCATGGGCAAGCCGGTAGTCAGCCGATGCGAAGGTCTGATAATAGTCCCGCAGCTTGTCCCCTCGGAGACCGTAGAAGAGGTGGTTGAGATGAGCCTGCCACTGATCGAGCGGCTTGTAATCCCCGATCAACTGTGGAAGGGCATCAGCATCCTGCAGCATCATTCACTCCTATTCCTGGTTCGCGCTGACGCGATTCGCGCGCGAAATCCTAACAGATGGGTGAAAAGGGTCGCAACGGTCCGGCTGATCGCTCACCCGCTTCCTTGACAGCCCTCACAAGACACGTGTACCAAGCCATCCATGACCGGACGCACAGAACGTACAACGATCGACGTCCTTGTAGTCGCGATGGCTTTCGCCCTGCCGCTTCGGTCGGTTGGCCACGCCGATGAGCTGCCGCTCACGAAGAACCTGCCGATGTCCGAATTCCAGAATCGCGCGCAGGACGCCATGCCCTACGATTTCGACGCTCCCCCGAAGGGTATGTTTCGCTCCATCGCTATGGCGGAGGGCTTTGAGGAAGAACTGGGATTTCGTCGCACCCACGAAATCGTGCCGGTGAGACCGACCGAGCGGTTTTCCCAGGATGCCCCAGCCATTTTCATCGTCTTCTCGCTCCATCAGCACTATCAGGCCTTTACGGTCTTCGGCCGCTGCATGCCGGAAGCCGTGCCGGGGGTCGAGCAGGGCGCGATCGTGACCGAGGATGCCATGCGCATCGCGCTGGAGGACGAGAGCGGCTATCTCAAGCTGTCGCCCCCTCAAGGAGGATGGAGGCCCGGCCGCTATAAAGTCGAGATTCATACTGGCGAGCAGGTGAACGAG
Source organism: Nitrospira sp. (assembly GCA_035620635.1). Lineage (GTDB taxonomy): Bacteria > Nitrospirota > Nitrospiria > Nitrospirales > Nitrospiraceae > Nitrospira_D. The sequence goes on from DASPGL010000102.1 coordinate 13,797, forward strand.
ATGAGCCTGATGGGCACAATGCGCTTCAGCGTCTTGACGGCCGGACATTAATAAGACTGGTCGCCCAGGACCGAACTGCGCCGACACCGAGGCAACCAGAGACCGACGTGCGACGGGACGTCCTCGTCATCGATCGTCGCACCGAATGCGCACTTCACCCGACTTGTTTGACGCTCTCTCGACCATCCGTTAGAATGCGCGCGTGAGGAGCCCACGCACGACTTTCTGCCGGAGCGTTCGCACATCATGACGTTGCTGTCCAGCCCTTGGGCCTCCGTCCTTGTTCCCATCAAGGATGAACGGGAAAATCTTTCGCCGCTCATCGCCGGCCTCCTGAAAGTCATGGATTCTCACGAGAACTCGCGCTCGCGGCCGTACGAGATTCTGTTCATTGATGACGGCAGCAGTGACGGCAGCAGTGAAGAACTTGATCGGCTGGCGGGGCAGTATCCTCACATACGGGTGTTCCACCTTGACCGCAATTACGGCAAAACCTGTGCACTCGATGCAGGATTCAGGCAGTCGAGCGGTGAACTGATCATCCAGATCGACGGCGACCTGCAACAGGACACCGAAGACATCTTGAAACTCCTCCCCAGCACGGCCGCCTACGATCTGGTCTGCGGGTGGAGACAACAGCGGCAGGACGGCCTTGTCAGAAAACTGTCATCCTTGATCGCCAACCGCGTGAGAAACTTCTTCACTCATGACGGCATCCACGATACGGCGTGTCCCCTCAAAATCTTTCGACGGCCAGTGCTGGAGCGCATCCGCTTGTTCGAGGGCATGCACCGGTTCTTTCCCGCTCTCGCGCTCATGCACGGGTTTACGGTGACGGAGATTCCCGTCCGTCACTACCCCCGCATTCACGGCCTGTCCAAGTACGGCATGGGCAATCGTCTGTTCAAGTCGCTCTATGACTTGATCGCAGTACGGTGGATGCAGAACCGAGTGCTGCGGTACAGATTTCGTGGTCAGATTCATGACTACTGAAACAATCTGGATCGGTATCGGCTTCCTCGGCCAGGGCCTATTCTTTGGCCGTTGGGTTGTTCAGTGGATCGCATCCGAACGGAATGCGGAAAGCCGCGTTCCTATTTCTTTCTGGTATATGAGCCTGATCGGTGGGCTCATCACGCTCGCCTACGCCATCTACCGGCAGGATCCGGTCTTTATCTCCGGACAAGGGATCGGCTCGTTCGTCTATCTCCGCAATCTGATCCTGATCCACCGGGCTGACCAGGCTAAGGGTCAGGCCCGTCCATCATCTCAGCAGACATGACCGTGCATTGGGCCGGACAGTCTCCGCTGCGCGACATCACCCACAGGTAGGCCCATCCGGTGACCTCCGATCGAACATCCAATCAAGCAGTAAGGCTGCTGACCCTTGTGGCTCTCTCGGGCCTGTTGTTCTTTCTTGGGTTGGGCGAGATGGGTCTCACTGATCGGGACGAGGGGCGGAACGCCGAGGCCGGTCGAGAGATGTTCGCTTCAGGTGATCTCCTGACTCCCACATTCAATGGAGAATTGCGCGTGGCGAAGCCGGTCTTCGTCTACTGGATGATGACCATTTCCTATCACGTCTTCGGCGTGAACGAGTTCGCCGCCCGTGTCCCCTCCGCCTTCTTCGGCGTGGCCTTGATCCTCATGCAGTATCTGTTTCTCTCCCGGTTACGCGGCCAGGCCGTTGGGCTGTTTGGTGCCCTTATGCTGCTCTTGAATACGGAGATGCTCGCACTGGGTCGCATGGCCATCACGGACAGCGTACTGATCTTTTTCACCACGCTCTCCCTCTACGGGTTTTGGCTGGGCCTCCATGGAACGGGGAAGCAGCGTCATTGGATGTGGGCTTTCTACGTCGGTATGGCCTTCGCGACGTTGACCAAGGGGCCGGTCGGGTTTGCGGTTCCCCTCACGGCGGCCCTTCTGTATCTGGCCGCCGCACAGCGCTGGGCGAGTTTCTGGCAACATGGCTTTCCGGTCGCGGGCACGATGCTGTTTGTCCTGCTGGCCGGGCCCTGGTACGCTGCCATGTTTCTCATTCATGGAGATGCCTACGCCTCACAGGCCAAAGTCCATACGGTGGGGCGTTTCCTCAGTCCGATGGAAGGGCACGGAGGAGGCGTCTGGTTTTACATTCCCGTCCTGCTGTTGGGCTTCTTCCCCTGGAGCCTGTTGCTGCCGGTCGCCATTCAACGGGCCTACAAGAGCTGGAAGAAGTGGTGGCAGACCAGAGTTGCCGATCCTGGGTCGACGGATTCGAGAGACGCGACAGCGTCGGGTCATGAGTTGGAATGGTTTGCAGGACTGTGGGTGGTGGGGGTGTTTGTATTTTTCACCCTCTCCTCCACCCGCCTGCCGCATTATATCGGCCCGCTGTTTCCAGCAGCCTCGTTGCTGGCGGCATCCTTCTGGTCGCAGGCCCTCCAGGAACCGTCGACAAGAGGCATTCGCGCTTCAATCCATGCCATGACCGGAATCGGCTATCTGCTCGCGATCGGCTTCGCCTCTATACCCACCTTCTACACAAGATTCTCCGGAAAGATGGTCAAGGAGTTCCCCCTCGCCACAGAGTTTGACCTCGGCAGCGGCCCCTATCTGGCCGCGACGATGCTGCTGGTCGGCATGGGGCTAGTCAGCTACTTCGGGCTGAACGAGGAGCGGCGTGGAGCCGCCTTCGGAGCGGCGGGAGGAACGGTCGCCAGTGTGTTTCTGCTCGTCATTCTCACCATCATCCCCGGCCTCAACCGGTACGCCATCGCTCCCCCGCAGGAATTGGCCTACGCGGCCGGCTTGAATCTCGGCCCAGCGGACCAATTGATCGCCTACGGCTCCACCAGACCGTCCATGGCATTCTACGCGAGGCGGAAGTTGCTCTTCATTCCGTCCAGAGAAACCGACCGGCTACGCGCGGCACTGGCCTATCAGGGCCGAACGATGATTCTTCTCCCCGAAGCGATTCAGGAATCGCTGCCGAAAGAAGCATCGCGGTTTCAACCGATTCTCAGGAGATACGGCTACCTCCTCCTGGCCAGTCATCCGCTGGCCACGACCCCCGAGACAGCAGCACCAGCACGGACATCGCCTTCCAATCCCCTCGGCCACTAGCTTGATAGGTTCAGCGTTCCGCGGTATGCGTATCTCGTGAAGCACGGTTCCGATCAGTTCTTAGTTGTGAGTGTTCAGTCTTGAGTTTGAACTCAACATTCACAACTCAAAACTAAAAAGTTTTTGAACCTGGAGGACACTTTACGGACGATGAGGTCTCACCGGAACGGCAAGACTCCCCGACCTTGGTAGAGTGTGAGCAGGGCGAGGAGCACGGCTACGAACAGAATACCTTCCCGCATCATCACCCATGCAGGATTGCCCTGTTCCGGTTCCTCCGGCGCAGTGAACCAGACTGCCAGGCAGGCGAATCCGACCGATGCCAGCACCAGAGGCGCCGTCGTCATAGCGGCGAGGCCATAGGCCACGAGCACCGGCGCGGCCTGTGCCGACCGGCCCTGACGGGATCCTGTGCCACTCATCCAGGCAGTGAGGCGGAGCCATAATCCGGTGGTCATGGCCACCACTCCGAGCCCGACCAGAAGTCCGGCCGCGATCCCTTCCTCCATTGGATGTGACAACGTCCAGACCAGGGCAAGCAGGGCGCAGGTCCCTATAGCCGCGTACAGCAATCCGCTCTGGAGAGAGGCGCGCCACTGCGTGAGGGGTGCTGACGCCAGTGAGCCGCTCAACGCACCCAGGATGGCTCCCCCTGCCACATCGGTCGGGAAATGGGATCCGCGGAGGACACGGCTCAGGGCCACGAAGAGGGCGACCCCCATGCACAGCGGCCCGAAGGCCGGGAACCGTTTCGCTATCACGATCGCCACGGCAAAACTGGCTGCGGCATGTCCGGAAGGAAAGGAATCGAGCCCTGACGCCCAGGACGGAGTGAATTGCCACTCTCCCGAATGAACGAACTTGGGTCGAGGCCTTCCGATCAAGTGCTTGAGTGCATTCGTCAACAACGCGGCAATCCCGTGGCTCAGCAGGGTCTCGAAGCCCACCTTCAGAACGGTCGGTTTCGAGAAGAACCACCCCGCCGTCAACAGCGCCAGACTTACGGCAACCAGGTGCGACCCTTCGCCGATCCAGTCGCCCGCGTTGCTGGTGAACGCCATCCAGGGAATTGTGAGCTGATCCCAGGGAAGGTGGATCGTGACCGATCGCACATACCGGACGATCGGAAGATCGAGCTGGATCACCCCGATGAACGCAAGGGACAGAGCCGCTGAGGAGCAACAGAAGACAGCGATTCCGCCGAATCGCGGTGCCGCACGTTGGCTTCCGGATTCTCGTAACTCGTCACTGCTCACTCATCACCGATTCCAGCGCTAGGGGATCCAATCGGCCAGAAAGACGTTGAACTCTCCCGGCTCCTTTGCATAACGGTCCGACACCCAGACCAGCCGCTTGCCGTCCGGCGAAAACATGGGAAAACTGTTGAAGTGCCCCTCGACGGTGAGGCGTTCCAACCCCGTCCCATCCTCGCTCACGAGATAGAGATGGAAGCTCGGCCGCCCTCCGCCGCCCCTTGTTTCGACATTCGAAGAAAAAATGATGCGCCGGCCGTCCGGATGGAAAAACGGAGAGAAGTTCGATGCCCCGTTCGCCGTCACCTGTGTCTTGTCCGATCCGTCCGCGTTCATGACGAAGATCTCCAACTGCCCCGGTTCAACCAGATGCTGGGCCAACAATTCTTTGTAGCGGGCGATCTCGCCAGGATCGGTTGGATGCGACGCACGATACACGATCCGCTTGCTGTCGGGCGAGAAAAATGCTCCGCCGTCATAGCCGACGTCGTCGGTCAGGCGACGGGTCTTCGTGCCATCCAGGTTCATCGCATACAGATCCAGGTCTCCGTCTCTGACCGACGTCCAGACGATGGTTTTCCCATCCGGCGAGATGGTCGCCTCGGCATCGTAGCCGGGCGCGGAGGTCAGTCGCTGCATCTCCTGCCCGTCGATCCGCACCGCATAAACATCATAGTCGTCCAGCGCCCAGCGATAAGCGCCGTCCCGTTTCGGCTTCGGCGGGCAATTCGGTCCCGCGGCGTGGGTCGAGGAGTAGAGAACACGGCGGTCGCCCGGGAAGAAATAGCCGCAGGTCGTCGCGCCCATGCCCGTGCTTACGACACGCACCGTCTGGCTCTCCAGATCCATGACGTACATCTGGTAACAGCCCAACCCCATGTCGGCCGGTCTGAGCGTGGCAGCAAACGAGTCTTTCATCCAGTTATTCGTCGATTGAAAGATCAGCTTGTCGCCGCCGAATGAAAAATAGGCCTCGGCGTTCTGACGGCCGAATGTCAACTGCCGGATATTGCCGAGATGCCGCTCTGCAGTGGCCGGCACTGCGACTTTGGTTGACACCGCTGGCAGATCTCCGGCCCGCGCCGGTGCCGCGATGCAGACAATCAGACAGAGCCCTCGCAGCAGACACCTCACCGACTTACCGATCTCCATCAATCCTTACCTCCTTTAGCTCTTGGGTCACTTGCCAGAGCCCACGCTTCGCCGCGAAACCCTCCCGGAATATCACGTAGCTCTGCCAGCCGTAGTAAAACAGGAACCGTGAGACGCTGGCAACTGCGCGGGGTGTCATGCCATAGAGCACCGTGACGACACTGCCCGGCACATTCGCACGATGGCAGGAAAACAGTACCGCCGTCGTTGGTCCTTCAAGCTTCTGACCGTCGATCTCGATATCTGCTCCGTCCAGCCTGACCACGTCACTGCAGGACTCCGCCACGATGGGCCGTACCAATGGCCACTGATCGACATCGGCAAGCACCAGGATCGACCCGTGGGAAGCGGGCATCGCTTCCTCCGCCCGAAGTACGACCGTCCTCTCCGATTCCGCCAATGTCGATTCCTGATCGGCAACGCGAGCCACGATCTGCTGCAACGGGGACGCGGGATCGGAAAAGGCACGAATCAGGATCCGGTGAGGGTCCGTCACGTAACCGTTCAGCATGGGCGGCAACTGGTTTCGCTCAAACCGCCGGAAGATCATCAAGTCCGGATCCAACGCGACCCGTCGCGGCTGCTGCGGCAATAAAAATTCGGCGGTGGCCTCCGGCGAACGGTCGAGGGTCATCGATCGGACCTCCGTTCCCGTGCCTGTTTCGATGTGAACGGGAACCGTTATCCGGAAAGGCGCGCCGGCCTGCCGCACGCGGACTGTCATGCGCCAGGCGTCCTTGGTGCCGCCGTTCGCCGCTGGACGGGCACTGATGTCACCTAGCGACAACGAGGGGGCGCCGGCCTGTTCGATCCATTGCTCGAAGAACCATCGCAAGTCCTCGTGGCTTTCACGTGCAAACAGCGTCTCCAGGCTGCTCCAATCCGCGAAACGATTGCGATACCGGCTCGTCAAGACCTTAAGCCCGCGAAAAAACGCGTCCTCGCCGATCTCCTGACGGAGCAGGTGAAACACAAATGCTGACTTCTGGTATCCGATGGCATTGTCACGTTCATCGCTCTTGCGCTGGAACCGCCCCACCGGATAGTCCCGCTCCGGCTCCACATAGACGCTGAAGGTCTGCATCATCAAGCGGCGTTGCTCGACCGCCTGTTTGGGATCTCGCACCAGCTCATGCCAATAATAATTCGCCAGATAGGTCGTCAGTCCTTCAACCCAGTTGCCCTGATCGGTCCGGTTCAATACCGAATTCCCGATCCACGAATGTACGATTTCGTGGCCCAACGCATAGGGTTGGACATAGTGGCGTTTGATGCTGCCGCTGCCCAGCAGCGTGAACGACGGCATGCCCAGCCCGCTGGCGAAGAAATTTTCCACGATCGCAAATTTCTCGAACGGGTAGTCCCCCAATAAGGGCACATAGGCATCCAGGTACTTCGCCGTGGCTTCGAGGTACTCGTCCGCCATCCCGGCATTGTCGGGAAAGAAATACGTCGCCAGGGCAACCCGTTGGCCGGTAGGTCCCTTCCACTCGCGTGACTTAGTGATAAACCGGTTGGCCACCAGGGTAAGCGCTTCTGACGGAACGGTGGTCTCCCAGGTTGATGCGGTTCGTCCGGCGCCGGTTGCCTGCTCCTTCCGCACCCCTTGCGTCACGACAGTCCAGCCCTCTGGAGCACGGGCAAGGATTCGATAGGTGCTCAGCGAGCCTTCGATATCCGGATACCACTGGCTCTCGCTGCTTAAGTACACCCCTTCCGGTCCGATATGCCCGGCGGTCTCGCTGGGTGTCACGAACCTCAGGTGCCGAGGCTCCCGCGGAGGATCATCGATCACCCCGCGATAGTTCCACTGTAACGAGACACGGGTATCATGCCCGGCAGGAAGGGCCACAATGACCTGCTGCTCCGAGAACGGAGCGGCCCGGTGGTCCGTGGAAAAGTAAAGCGGCCCCTGCGGACTGGCCTGCAGGACGATGGATTCGATGTGAAGAGTCGGGGCCAGTGTGAATGCCACCGAGGTCACCTGTCGGGGGATCTCAAGTTCCACATGATCGTGCGCCATCAATTCATGGCTGGCTGGAATCAGTTCCACGACAAGGTCATGAGAGAGGATGACAGCCCGGTCGGACACGGAGGAGGCGGCAAGGCCCGGCCCAGGCCAGGCCCCGGCAATAAGTGAAAGAATCAACCCGGCTCTTAGGAGGGTTCTCCCGATGAACATCGGGAGACTTTTAGCATTCGCGACAGACGAGCACAAGCTGGATCGCGGTCAGGAGACGCTCGAGGTCAACCGGCTTCACCAGCACTTCCTGCGGCTCCAAGGCCCAGGCCTCCTCGAGATACTCGTCATTGTGGCTGCCGGTCATGATGATGATCCCGCCCGGATACTCCTTCTCCCGCAGAGCTTCCAGCACCTCCACGCCAGACATTCCTGGCATGATCATATCGAGTAGGATCGCATCCGGCGGTGTATCTTCCACCATGCGCAGCGCTGCGTGCCCGTCATTGACCCCCAGCGCACGGTAACCCCGCAGGCTCAGAAACTGGACAAGCAGGTCGCAGACCAGCGGATCGTCGTCGACAACCAGAACCGATTCTTCGTTCTGCTGGATCATAGGCCCGTCACCTGGTTGGAGGAAGACGGAACTCGGCGGCACCGGAAGCTGCGAGACCCGGTTCACAGCTTCGACCAGGACGTCCAGTGAGAGGCCCTTGCGGATAAAGTCCGTCACGCGCAAGGCTCGCGCCTGGTTCTCCTGCGACTCGGTCGCTCCGCCGCCGAGGATAATGACCGGCGCATGGGGATCGATCGCCCGGATCTCTTTCAGGACCGTCAACCCGTCCATTTCAGGCATCCGCAAATCCAGCAGCGTCACCCGCGGAACATGTTTTCGGAACAGGCTGAGTCCTTCCCGTCCGCTCGTTGCCGACACGACTTCATAGCCGTGTCGCGTGAATACGTTCTGCAGCAGATCGCAGTTCATTTGATCGTCATCGACGATCAAGATCCTGATCATCGCGTTCGGCCTCTTCGATGGAAATCACCCTCTCGCCGCGAAGACGCAGGGTGAGGGCGGGATCAGAATAGCATGGGCCGGTGGGGATGAGAAGAAAATGCAGGGTTATGAACAGGCAGCAGGCTGACCGAACAACGCAGCCACAAACGCCTCAGCATTGAAGTCCTGGAGATCGTCAACTCCCTCTCCCACGCCGATCAGTCGAACAGGAATCCTGAGTTCTTCAGCGATCGCCACAACGATCCCGCCTCGCGCAGTTCCGTCCAATTTGGTCATGACCAGCCCGGTGACGCCGACCGCCTGGTGAAACTGCCGGGCCTGCACGAGCGCGTTCTGCCCAATCGTGGCGTCCAGCACCAGAAGGATCTCGTGCGGCGCCGCCGTCAGCTCCTGACCGATGACCCGCTTCACCTTTCGAAGCTCCTCCATGAGATTGGACTTGGTATGCAGCCGGCCGGCCGTATCGATCAGCACCACGTCGACAGCGCGCGCTTTTGCCGCCACCATCCCGTCGAAGGCCACCGCCGCCGGGTCGGCGCCAGGACGGTGACGGACGACATCGACGCCAATCCGATCGGCCCAGACCTGCAGCTGGTCGATGGCTGCCGCCCGAAAGGTGTCGCCGGCCACCAACAGGACGCGCTTGTCTGCCTGAGTCAATCGTCGCGCCACTTTGGCGATGGTAGTGGTCTTGCCCGCCCCGTTCACCCCCACGACTAGGACCACAAATGGTTTGCCTCTCTGGTCGATCAACTGTTCGATTGGAAGACCGGAGGCCTCCTTCAGCATCGCATAGAGCGTGCGGCTCAGGACATTGCGGACCCCTTCCGGCGACCCCGCCTCCGCGCCGCGCACCTGATCCTTCACCTGCTGCATGAGTCGATTGACGACGGAGGCCCCCAGATCGGCAGAGAGCAGCGTGCCCTCCAATTCTTCGAGCAAGACCGGATCCGGTGCCCGGCCTAGAAAGAGATCGAGTGACTGCCTGAGCGTGCTCCGTGTCTTGCTCAGCCCCTCGTTCAACCGCTGAAACCAGCCCACGGCTACGGTCTCCTCCCGCCTCGCTCCGCGTGTCGAATCATGAGGCGCGGCACCGGCCCAATGGCCCGCAGGATCGCCTGTTCACGGCGCTGCATACGGGCAGCCTCTCTTCTGCTGCGCTCATGATCATACCCGCACAGGTGGAGCACGCCGTGCACGAGCAGGATGGCGACTTCATCCTCCGGCCTCCGTCCAGCCTCCCGCGCCTGACGCAGCGCCGTCGGAACCGAGATGACGACATCCCCCAAGAGCGAGGGACAGGGATTGTCGGCTTCGCGCATTGGAAAGGCGAGGACGTCGGTCGTGCGGTCTTTGCTGCGGTAGAGGCGATTCAGGCGGCGCATGCGACGATCGTCCACCAGCTCGACGCTGAGCTCGGAAGCCTCTTCACCGGCCGCCGTGAGAATCCTCTGGGCCAGACGCCCGAACCGGGCCTGTCTCACTTGTGTCTGCCTGAGACGGAGCCGAACATACACCGCCATCTAGTGAGACTGGCCGGCGTGGCCCTTGGACGGCGCCACATATTTGGGCGGAGTATGCCTGGAGAGGCGGGTACGTGGGAGAGCGGAGGCAGGTGTGTGGCTCTGTGATTCGGGTTTCGATGCCGGCTGATGCCGGTCATAGGCTTTGATAATATCCTGTACCAATCGGTGCCGTACCACATCCCGCTCATCGAAATAGACGAACTGGATGCCCTCGATGTCGCGGAGAACGTCCTTGATTTCGATAAGACCGGACCGTCGATCGGCCGGAAGATCGATCTGCGTGATATCGCCCGTGACCACCACCTTGGAATGGAACCCCATCCGCGTCAGAAACATCTTCATCTGTTCAGCCGTGGCATTCTGCGCTTCATCCAGGATGACGAACGAATCGTTGAGCGTCCGGCCGCGCATGAAGGCCAACGGAGCGATTTCAATATCACCGCGTTCGATCAAGCGGTTCGCGCGCTCCATATCAATCATATCGAACAACGCATCATAGAGCGGGCGGAGATAGGGGTTGACCTTTTCGTACATATCACCCGGCAGGAATCCCAGTTTTTCACCGGCCTCGACGGCCGGACGGGCCAGGATGATCCGGCTCACCTCTTTTTTGAGCAAGGCACTCACCGCCATGGCCATGGCCAGGTAAGTCTTTCCCGTTCCCGCCGGACCGATCGCGATCACAACGTCATGCTGCGTGATCGCTTCGATGTAGGTTTTCTGGGTTGGCGACTTGGGCCCGACGAATCGCTTTTTCGTGATAATCGTCGCCGCGTTGCCGAGCACCTCCTTGAGCGGGGCGTCAGGGCTTTGCCTCAGCGCACCGAGAGCATGGGTGACGTCATCGGCCTGCAGTACGATCCCGTCGTTCGTGAGGGAGGCGAGTTCGAGGAGAATCCGTTCCGCTTGGCGGACAGCCTCAGGAAGTCCGTCGAGAGTGAGTTCTTCTCCGCGCGCCGAGAGACGCACGCCCAGCTCATCTTCAATCAGTTTGAGATGACGGTCATGATGACCGAACAGGACTGCGGTGTTGGTGCCTTCTCGTAGTTTGAGTTTACGCACGCGCGCGGATCGCTCTCCCTCCACAGTATGCCTATGCGATAATTGTAGCAGACGAGAAAATCCAGAGACAAGCGGAAGTGCAAGAGCTGGAGGGAGGCCTTATGCCTCGGCGGGCTTCGCGGAACTTGCCGCCGTGAGGGTCAAATCGAATTCCTGTGAAGCCATACCGCCGCGGCCGTCTCTCGCAACCACCTTGACGTGAAACGTGCCCCGCTGATCGGCCGGAATGCTCCAGGCTATCTGACCCGACGCTTCGCTGATGGTCATGCCGGGCGGAGCGGACTCCAGTTGATAGGTCAGCCGGTCTCCGTCAGGATCCACAGCTCGTACGGCATACTCGAAGCGATCCGGAGCACCTGGCGCAGGGGGGGACGACACGATCGTGGGCGCGCTGTTTCCCAGAACCAGCGCGTCGGATCGCAGGGAACTGCCGGACTTGGCGGGATCATGGGCTGTCACCTCGACCACGATCCGATCACCAGAAGCGAGGCCAGCCGTGTCCAGGAAGGGCTCTTCCCCTTCCTGGATCACGGCGTCATTGCGGAACCATTTGTAGGTCAGATCCACCCGGTCATGATCGGGATCAGCAGCTTCCACCTGCGCCTCGATCTTATCCCCCGGTCTAACGGCCAGAGGCGTGAATGAAATGGAGATGATTTTCGGCGAAGTGTTCCCAACCAGGATCGGTTTCGTCCGATAGGGCTGTCCCCGGTGTGTGCCGTCCGTCGGAACAATCTCCACCATCACCGTCTGGCCGCGCCTCAAGATCTCAGCCGGGAGTGTCGCATCGGTCTGTTTGGGCAAGGGAACGTTGTCCACGTACCATTGGTACTGAAACGAGACGGCCTCCCGTTCAGGGTCGTCAGCCTCGACCTGCACCGCCACCGGTCCGGTCAGTGGAATGGGATCATTGAGGATCCTGGCCGAAGTGATAGCGGGTGCCTGATTGCCCTTGAGAGGCCCGGCGCTGCCGGACGCGCCGGGAGACGATCCGCCGGTACAGGATGCGCCAACGGTCAGCGCGGACAGGCCGGCGATGAGAGGGAACCATCGATAGGAACCAGACCGTAACATGGACAGATCTCTCACAAGGATGTGCGCCCGCTTTCTATTTACGCACAGCGGTCGTGGTGCGGCTCACCCACCGCCACGACCGGTCCAGGTCAACTCAGGCACCGCCTGTGATCAGTCGCGCTGATGCACCCAACTGACGAACCGGCTGTAGAAATCACCCGGGCTTGCAAGCGTGCTGGTCGTGTTGCTGTTACTCATCTGCGACAACAGGCTCGCTCCTTCCTGACCCACGTGGACCGACAAAGCTGAGGCCATACCGACTCCCAGCGCCACCTTGGTCGTCACGTTCGTGTTGGCGCCGGATGTCGACGTTCCGATCACCGGCGAGGTCGAGGCTGTTCCGGTCTTGTAGAACAGTGCGTAGAGATAGCTAGTCCCGTCCGAGCCGCAGAAATCCGACGTCGGCGAGAAAGTCGGAAAGAAGATCGACCCTCCGAACAGGGTCGGATTCACGACCGACCGTTCGGATGAGTAATTCGTCGTCAGGCCTGCAACGGTAATGGATATCGGGCCCGGTAGGGTCACGCGCCAGCCGTCTTTCGAGGCAACCAGACCGATCATTGACGTCGCTCCCGTCCCGTTGAACGTGGTGACGCCGGGATTGGTCGGGTCCGTCACCTGATTGGTCGCCCCGCTGCACACGATGCAGACCACCGCATTCGTCGCATCGACGAGATCGTTCGTCCAGCAATTGAGCTGGGTCGTCTCCGTACAGGTGCCGTTCACCACCTTGTCCTTCATCCCGTACAGGCGCTGGATGCTGTTATCGACCTTGTCGGCGTTGCCGATATATCGCCCGGTCCCGAAGAAGACCCACACCTGATTACTGTCATCGATCGTCCAGCTCGGAGCCCCCGTCGTCGGCCCCACTTCCACTGTCCCCAAGAGTGGATCGCTGAAGGTATCGATCATTTCTGTCGGCACCCGATTGACCCCGCTCGCGATCCCCCAGCTCGTCGGTAAGCAGGGGGCCGCCGCACACCGAACGGTGAGACGGTACATCTTGCCTCGCCAGGGGAGCGAGCCGTCGTGCATGGTCCGCCCCCCGTAGATCACGTCGGTCCGGAAATCGAGATCTTTATCGGCCGCGACCAGCGGCCCCATAAACGAGCGGAAACTCCCGGTCTGCATCCGCATGACATTGACATTCGCCACACCCGGTCCGGCAGCCAGATCCACGGTATAGAATGCGGCAGCCTGAGGAATCACCGTCACCGGAAGGTCCGCTTGATAACTGTTGGGCCCGGACCCGAATACGACATACCATTTTTCATTCAGAGAACTGGTCATGCTATCGCCGTCAGGATTCACACGGACCACTGCCGGGGTGCTCGTCGTCAACCCCAGGTTGACATCGGAGAAGCTCCAGAGGAGCTTTGGGCTGACCTCCGGATTGGTGATGTCGAGCACGAAGAATGCACTGTAGAAAGTCCGCGGTACGCCGCCGATGGTGGCGGTCATGGGAGGAGCTCCCGAACCCACCAGGCAGTTTCCGCAGCTCCCTCCCATGCGGAATCCTCCGATCAGGATGGTGCCCCATCCGCCCGGGTGATCTGCATCCGGGGTGAAGATCCTGACGTCCGCAATCGTCGGTTTCAGATCGACATAGTACACGTGTGTATAGTCGGTCCGCGCCAGCCACTGCAGCTGAGGCAGTAACTGCTGTGGAATGAAGCCCCACAGCTCTGCACCCAGATTCGGTCCGCTCGAATTATCCGTCGGAGTCTTCGTAAACCAGCCATGCTCGACCGTACCGGCAGTCGTCGGATCGTCCCCCTTGTGGTAGAACCCGGCGTTGAAGGCGTGAAGCATGCCGTCATTCGCCCCCAGATAGATGACCTGTCGCCTGTTGCGATACTGCTGAAAGAACGCATTGTATGAGGCATCGCCGTACAGGAGATCGAACCGGGCCGTCGGTGCGGCGACGATCGTCGGCGTCGAATGAACTGCGTCGCCGAGTTTCCAGACCTTGAAGGTTCCACTGCCGACCGGAACTTCGAGCATTCTGGTCCGCAAGCCGGCGATCTCATCGCCGCGAATAAAGTTGATGAGATTCATGGCGTTCGTGCTGCCGGCACAGGCATCCCCCGCATAGCGCAAATAGTCCCTCAACGCAAGGCAGTTGGCCGTGCTGAAGTCAATCTGCTCGGACGGATCGACGAGGCCGTTGCCGTTGGGATCGACCCAGGTTAGGATATTGCGCGAGGTCGAGGCGGTATTGGCGAGTTCTGTCCCCGCTTCCCAGATCGGCACGATGCTTTTTAAGTCGGCACCGAGCACATTCGGCGTCGCACTGTCGGCCACTCCGTCACCGTTCAAATCGACAAATTTATCAACGAGGACTTTCTTATAGGTGGGACTCGCCGGATCATTGTCGAAGCGCGTCGTGACGATGAGGTCATTCTTATAGTCTAGGACCCCGTCCTTCACCGTATCGTCTCGAAAATTCCCGAAACCGTCGACGAATAGGCTGTGGGTATAGCCGATCCACTTGACATT
>DASPGL010000103.1:0-5950 GCA_035620635.1 Nitrospira sp.
TGTTAGTGAATCAGTCAGCACATCCGAAGTAGTCTTTTCAGGAATATTTTTTGGCTTTGTTCTAACCAGTTTCGCCATTTTGCTTAAAGTCCGCACTCGAAGCGCAGCAGGGCCCTTTTGAACTAAGCCTAGGTCGATCCATGGGAGCAGCCCTTCACGCGTCATTCCGCGATAGAGGCTTCTTCAAAATTTCCACCGGCTGCGCCTATGGCGTCTTGCCGGTTTAGTTCTAGAGCTTCCTCGAGGGTCACCCGCAAGCTTTCGATCAATGCCTCTTTGATGCTTTCTTGACAGTTCACCCCCGGCACTTCTTCGATCCAGCCGATCCACCACCCTGCATCCTGTTTGATGACCGTCGTATAATTTTGCGCCATCACCCTCACCTGTCATTTATGCGGCAACGCTACACCGCGACTTCGATCTCGCGCACATCTTGACCTCGGATCTTATCCTCGACAACGGCCGAGTATTCGCGGATGGCGTCCTGAATGTTCTGAATGACCTCCTGCTCCGTAGCGCCTTGGGACCAACACCCCGGCCGGCCGGGAACTGAGACCGCGTAGCCTTCTTCTGATTTGTGCAGGGCGATGCGATATTTCATGGAGAACCCTTTTTGATGGCATTCGACAGTCGCTTGCTGCAAGCACATCCGCCTCGCGACTTCAATACGAGGCAACGCTTGCAGGTCTATTTCGAGACAGTGTATGAATCCTTCCGGTGAAAGTCTAGGTCAGGACCTGATCGTTGCCACGAACCTGAGGAGATGAGGATGCCAAAGGCCGTATGCCTCCAGCATGTTCCCTTTGAAGGTCCTGGGGCCTTTGCGGGGACCCTTGCGCGACGTGGGGTGAAACTCGATCGCGTCCTCGTTCCCCAAGACGGGCTGCCGGATGATCCGGGCGACCTGCTCATCGTGATGGGCGGGC
This sequence comes from Nitrospira sp., assembly GCA_035620635.1. GTDB lineage: Bacteria > Nitrospirota > Nitrospiria > Nitrospirales > Nitrospiraceae > Nitrospira_D. The sequence continues at coordinate 927 of DASPGL010000103.1, forward strand.
CGATGTCGGTCAACGACGCGGATCGTTGGATCGCAGAGGAGACCGCCTTCATCAGATCCGTCCTGCTGGCAGGCCAGCCGGTGATCGGGATCTGTCTGGGGAGTCAGTTCATGGCAAAGGCCCTGGGCGGTACCGTGCGACCGGGCAGGGCGCTGGAAATCGGAATGACGCCCGTTCGTCTCACCCCTGAGGGCAAGAATGATCCAGTATTCGGGTCCTGCCCGGAAACCTTTGATGTTTTTGAATGGCATGGTGAGGTCTTCGATCTGCCGGGCGATTGCGTGCCGCTGGCCGGTTCCCAGATTGCCCCCCTGCAAGCATTCCGGTTCGGTTCACGGGCCTACGGGCTGCTGTTTCATCTGGAGATGGAGACAGAGGGGATTGAGGCCCTCTGCCGGGAATGCGCGCCGGATCTGGAGCGCGCAAGGCTGACGGCATCGAAGGTCGCCTTCGGCTTCCTGCCTCACATGTGGCTGTCCCACCAGATCGCAGACCGCCTGATCGGGCATGTGCTCTCTCCCCGGCGTTGATTGGCGCATCCTCCCTGAAGTAACCTAGTCGCTCAGTTTCAAAGTGTGAAAGTTGGAAAGTTAACCCTCCGCAACCTGCGAACTTTTGAACTTTCTAACTTGCCAACTCAATCTGAAAGGAGCCTAAGGAATGTCCGGTTTCCCTATCGAAGTGGCCACTCGAATCAAGACGTTGCCTCCCTATCTCTTCGCCGCAATCGACACGATGAAGCAAGCCGCGATTGCAAAGGGTGTCGATATCATCAACCTGGGTATCGGCGATCCCGATCTCCCCACGCCGGCTCCAATCGTTGAGAGTCTCGGTCATGCCGCGAAGAATCCGAAGCACCACCAGTATCCTTCGTATGAAGGGATGTTGTCCTTCCGTCAGGCAGTGGCCGACTGGTACAAGCGTCGGTTCAATGTCACGCTCGACCCGGCCGACGAAGTCCTGACTTTGATCGGTTCGAAGGAGGGCATCGGCCATATCCCACTGGCGTTCATCGATCCGGGCGACATCGTGCTCGTGCCGAGCCCGGGGTATCCGGTGTATCCGGTCGGAACCAGTTTTTCCGGCGGCCTGTCGCACATCATGCCGCTCACGAAGCAGAACGGATTTCTGCCCGATCTCGCCGCGATTCCGAAGGATGTGGCCCAAAAGGCCAAGTTGATGTTCCTGAATTCCCCCAATAACCCCACGTCGGTCATCATGACGAAGGACTATTTCAAGCGGGTGGTGGAGTTTGCACAGGCCAATCAAGTGATTGTGTGCCACGACGCCGCTTACTCGGAAATCTATTACGATGGCAAACGCCCGGCGAGCTTCCTGGAAGTGGACGGAGCCAAGGAGGTCGGCATTGAGTTCCACTCGCTGTCAAAGACCTACAACATGACCGGCTGGCGGATCGGTTTTGCGGTCGGGCACAAGCAGATCCTGGCGGGACTGGGTAAGGTGAAGAGCAATCTCGACTCCGGCTGCTTTCAGGCCATCCAGGAAGCCGGGATCACGGCACTGAATCTCGATGAGTCCGCTACGGACGGCCTCCGGAAGATCTATCAGGAGCGGCGAGATACCCTGGTGCCCGGCTTGAAGAAGCTGGGGCTGGAGGTCGATCCGCCTCCGGCGGCGTTTTATGTCTGGGTGACGGTACCGAAGGGGTACACGTCCGCCTCTTTCACGGCGCATCTATTGGAGAAGGCGGGGATCGTGACGACCCCAGGCAACGGCTTCGGTGCTCCCGGCGAAGGGTACATTCGGATGACCGTCTGCACGACCAAGGAACGGTTGGCGGAAGCGGTGGAACGGATTGCGAAGGCAGGATTCTGAGGGGAACGTCATTCGTCAATCGTCAACCGTGGAAGTTTTCACGCGTGACGGGTGACGGTTGACGATGACCGGCATGCGCGAGACAGTCTTCATCGGGTTTGGGTCGAATGTCGGCGATCGGGTCGACCTTTGCGACCGCGCGGTGACCCTGTTGAGCCTCTTGCCGCACTCGCAATTGACGGGTGTGTCGCTCCTGTATGAGACCGAGCCGGTCAAAGAGGGGACCGGCCCGGGCGACGGCTGGTTTCTCAATGGAGTGGTCCAGCTTGAGACCGATGTCACGGCACGCAGCCTGTTAATGGTCCTCCGCGAAATCGAACGGTCGCTCGGACGGGATGAGGAGCATCGCTCAGGCCCCCGAACGATGGATCTGGATCTCCTGTTCTACGGCCGTCAGGTGATCGACGAACCCGGTCTGGTCGTGCCGCATCCTCGGCTGCACCAGCGGCGATTTGTCCTCCTGCCGATGAGCGAACTGGACCCGTCATGGATCCACCCGACATTGGGCCGATCGATCACTCAACTGCTTGCGGTGGTCAAAGACCGGTCTGAAGTCCGTCTGTTGATTCCCCAACCTTCGACTCGTTACGGCTCACGCCCCGCGTGCAGCTCACCGCACGGGTCATGAGGATCATCCGCTCTCTCAGGGCCATGACGGCGTGGAGCCGCGGGCTTCAGCGAGAGGGCGTGAGGATCGGTTTGGTTCCCACGATGGGGGCGTTGCATGAGGGGCATCGAGCGCTCATTCGGGCGGCGCGGCTTCGGTGCGACGCGCTGGCGGTCAGCATCTTCGTGAACCCGACCCAGTTCGGCCCCGCCGAAGATCTGGCCAAGTATCCACGTTCTCTTGACCGGGACCTTGCCTTGTGCCTGGCAGAAGGGGTCGATGTCTGCTTCGAGCCGGCTGCGCGCGCGATGTATCCGGAGGGATTTCAGACCACAGTCTCCCTCCCCGCGATTGCCGACCGGTGGGAAGGGGAGGCGCGGCCGCATCATTTCTCCGGCGTCGCCACGGTAATCACGAAACTCTTCGGCATCGTCCGTCCCCATATGGCGCTGTTCGGTGCGAAAGATTTCCAGCAAGTGGTGTTGGTGCGGCGGCTTGTCCAGGATCTGAATCTGGACGTGGAAATCATTGTCCATCCCACGGTGCGCGAGCGGGACGGGTTGGCGATGAGTTCACGCAATATGTACCTTTCGCCGCAGGAGCGCCTTGTTGCCACCGCGCTGTATCAGAGTCTCCGGGCCGGTGCCGCGGCGATTCGTCACGGGGTGACCGACGCGGCGGCTGTTCAAACGATGATGGCGGAAGTTGCGAGGCGGAGCCCGGCCTTGACCGTCGACTATCTGGCCGTCTGCGATCCTCGAACGCTGGCCCCTCTTTCCTCGGTGGAGTCCCGGGCCGTGCTCCTCGGTGCCGTTCGCCTGGGCCCCGTCCGGCTCATCGATAATCTCACGGTCACGGCTCGTCCCAGGCGGACTTCGTAGATCTTTGCCTTGACCGCTGTCCGGATCACCGGGGGGCGAGTCGTAAATGGCCTAGGAGAGGAGTGTGGGGTGGATGTTCTGTCCGACCAGCAGACTAAGCACGACCTGGCTGAGCCGATGTTTATCCGGCCCCAGCAGCTCGAGAAAGCGGACCCCTATGGATTCTGCTCTCAGCGAACAGACCATGGCGGTTTCCACCTTGATGGGCGCTTCTTCCGAAGCCGGTTTGATCATGAGTTCGAGGAAGGTTCCTCGGGGGAGCGTTTCCGTGGTCTCGAGGGTACAGCCGCCCATCGAGATATCTGTGACGCGACTCTCAGACCGGACGGCATTATCGGCGAGCAGGCTAGCCTGGAACGACGCGGGCAAACGCCGGTACTGCCGGCGATCCACCACCTGGGTGGCATTGGGAGACACGGCCCAGAACCTGTGGAACTGTGTCGTGCAGAGCTGACAACGGAACGGAAATATCTTGAAGCGGTTCAAGATCCGCTCGACAGTCCCTTCGCGGTATAGCACCCGGACGAAAGACGTTCCGCAGCTCGGGCAATGCAGATTTTTCATCGACTCGGTCGTGATTCGGGTGAGACGCGACGGACGGATGGCTCGCCTGGCGGCGCAAACCGCCGTTGTGCCTCTAGAATAGGGTCAAGACCGGCGGGCGAATAGGTCGGAGGCTTCACCCATTTCCCGTCCGCCCGTTTGTAGCCTCCCACCTTGCTCAGGTTGGACCGGTGTACCTCACGGAACACCGGTTCCATATCGATCCCATACGAAACGGCGGTGCCGTAGACCACGTACAACAGGTCCGCAAGCTCTTTTGCCACTGCCGAGAGGTTCTCTCCGGCCATGGCATCGTTGAGCTCATCGAACTCTTCCCGAATCAGTCGCACGCGCAGCTCTTTGGTGGCACCGTTCGGGAGTGTCGGTTGCCGGTTCACCAGAATGTCGAACTTATGATGAAACTCCTCAACCATCGCCTGTTCATCGGTCATCCTCGCCCCCCTTACTCGGCTTCGAACGGCAGGGTCTTTCGCGGAACAAGCTCCGCCGGTTCCAGCACCGGAATGTCCTTGTCGGACGACACGCCCAATTCCTTGAACCGACGTGCGGCCGGTAGAATCCGTGTCTCCAGGGATCCGACTGCACGGTTATAGGCCGACACACTCTTGCCGAGCGCCTGTCCCACGTCGTTCACATGCTCCGCCAAGACCGCCATGCGCTCGTAGAGATCTTTCCCCAGCCGGCCGGCCTCCTGCGCATGCGCGGTCAGTTGTTCCTGCCGCCATCCGTAGGCCACCGCGCGGAGCAACGCGATGAGCGTCGCCGGCGTGGCCAGAACGACGCCGCCTGCGAACCCTTCCTCGATGAGTCGCGGGTCCTGGTCCAGGGCGGCGCCAAGGAACTGCTCACCGGGGAGAAAGAGGACGACGAATTCGGGCGTCCGGTCGAACTGCGTCCAATAGGCTTTCAGCGACAATTCGTCCATCCGGCTCCGGACCTGCTCCGCATGACGGCGGAGCGCCTCCGTCCGTGTCGCGTCGTCCTGTGCCTCATGTGCGTCGAGATATGCGGAGAGGACCGTCTTGGCATCCACGATAATTTGGCGGCCGCCCGGCAGTTGCACCACCATATCAGGGCGGAAGCGGCCGTCGTCTCCGCTCACGGATTGCTGTTCGAGAAAATCGCAGTGGTCGACC
>DASPGL010000104.1:0-14208 GCA_035620635.1 Nitrospira sp.
CAGCAGCCCGAGCCGGAGCAGCGAGCGGGTCCACGGGGAGGGCGGCCGGCGGGGGCCGGGCCGGAGCGTCGGCTGCGAGAACGGGGCGGACATCCTGTCGCGTACGCTACACCGGGGCCCCCCGTCTCTGCAACTCCCCTCCGCCTCTCTTCGGTCCCTCCGATGGGACTCCCTGCAGCCATAACTCGGAAAGGATTCCGCCACGTCCCGGTCACATCCATGGATGACACTCTGGTCGGAATGGTCTCCGATCGCGACCTAAGTTCACCATGCGCCCGACCTGATCACCGGCACGCCTGCCGGGCAGACGACTCAGCAACGGCTGGCAGCGGTCATGACCTCCCGAGTCATCTCTACAACCCCTGCGACGGACATCAGGGAGATCGCCCGAGTCACGCTCGAGGAGCACATCCACGCCGTTCCCATTCTTGACGGGAACCGGTGTCTCATCGGCATTGTGTCAACCCGCAACCTCCTGCGCAGCATGGCCAATCACGGCCCTATTGAACTCTGGACCTAGCGCTCCCTCCTTTCGTCGCGACCCTCCCTTCCTCCTTCAAGCATGAATCCTCAATCATGCCAAAGGCTTCGCTCGCCCATCCCCCGAAAGACCGGTCCCCGTCCGTAGGATAGGCAGCAGGCTGATCCCATAATAGGGTTGGTCAACAGTTGAGTGAGAGTGCCCTGCTGCCACAGGCTCACGCCAATGCTGCTTGACGAATTCTTCAGCACCCCCATTGCTGCGGGCATTTCCACAGTCGTGCTTCTGGTGATCGGTCTCCTCACAAAGAATGACCGGAACCGGCGCTGGGTGCTCCTCCTTAGCCTCTTCCTCTACCTCCGCTACATGGTCTGGCGAGCCCTGTATACCCTGCCGACCGAGGACCTGGGTACTATGGTCGTGGGCTGGATCGTGTACCTCGCGGAACTGTACGGACTCTGCCAATTCTGCTTCTTTGCGTATCAATCCTCGTCGTTGACCGACCGCCAGCCAGCCCCGCTGACGACCTATCCGACCGTCGACATCATGGTCACCGTGGTCGACGAGCCTCTGTCGATCCTCAGACAAACGCTGGTGGGATGCGTCTCGCAGGAGTATCCCCGTGACCGGTTCAACGTGTACGTACTTGATGATGGCCATCGCTCCGAAGCTAAACAGCTGGCGGCTTCGCTCGGATGCGGTTACCTGCGCCGTCCGGACCGCCCGCGCCATGCGAAGGCCGGCAACCTGAACCATGCGCTCCGGATGACACACAGCGACCTCATCGCAGTATTCGATGTGGACCACGTGCCGGCCCGGACGTTTCTGAAAGAAACCGTCGGGTTCTTTGATGATCCACAAGTCGCGTTCGTCCAGACGCCCCACCATTTCTACAACCCGGACATTTTCCAACGGAACCTGAGAGTCGGCGACCGTGTCAAGAACGAACAGGCCCTGTTCTTCAGGATCTTGCAGGCTGGGCGCGATACCCACAACAGCGCGTTTTTTGCCGGTAGCGGCGGGCTCTTCCGACGCGCGCCACTGGAGGACATCGGCGGATTCCAGACGCAGACCATCACCGAAGACATCCACACCAGCATGAATCTGCACGCCAAGGGGCACAAATCCTGTTATCTCAACCGGGTCCTCTCCGCCGGACTGATGCCGGAAACGCTCGAAGGATACCTCAAGCAGCGGAAACGTTGGGCCATGGGATGCATTCAGGTTCTGTTGCGGGACAACCCGCTCACCAAATCGGGACTGACCCTGGTCCAGCGGATCGACTATTTCGGATCGATTTTCTATTTCTTTTTCGGTGTACCCCGTCTGATCTGTCTCATTGCCCCCCTCTCAAGCCTCCTGTTCAGTACGCCGCCGCTCAACGCGGAGGTCACCCAGCTCGTGCTCTATTTCTTTTCGTTCTACATCGCATCGGCCTGGGTGATGCGCCCGGTCAGCCGGGGCTCGCGCAATCCATTCTGGTCCGACATCTACGAGATCGCCATGTGCTTCGCCTTGAGCGCCGTAGCCCTCAAGGCCCTTTCAGCCCCCCGCAAAGAGCGGCCCTTCGAGGTAACGCCGAAAGGCCAGCGCGTGAAGAAGAACACGTCAACGGAACTCTCACTGGCCTGGCCGCACCTGATCACGTTCGGCCTGTTGATCAGCGGTCTGGTCATCGGCATCCAACATCTGCGCGAGGGCACGGGGGATCCCGGTCTTCCGGTCAGTCTTCTGTGGGGCAGCCTCAATCTATGCTTCCTGACCATTGCCATGTTCGTCGCCAGTGAACAAACGCAGGGCCGGCAGGCATTTCGATTGAATCGTGATTTCGCCAGCGAACTCCTCGTGGACGGCATGTCCTTCGATGCTCGCATTGTCAACATCAATGAACAGGGCGCCGCCTTGTCGCTGACCCGACCGGTCTTTACGGCACAAGAAACGGTGATGCTCCTCCTGACATCGTCACAGGGAACGTTGGTGCAACTGACCGGCCGCATCGTTCGTCAGGAACCGGACCCTTCGGGACACGTGGCAGCCGCTCTCCAGTTCGTCGATCTGGATGAGACCACGAGGCAGAGCCTCCTCGACAAGATCTTCGGTGATCCGTCCCCCTGGGAAGACAGTTATGAATTCAAACCCGGCATCACCAGCAGCCTGCGATCATTGCTCAATGCCCTGACCGTCCCGTGGAGATCCTTCTCATGGGAGCGACGCCGGATGTTGCGTCTCCACAGTGGAACTCCCTGTCGGTTGAGTACCTCCGCTCATCTATTGACAGGAACCTTGTTGGATATGTCCTTCACCGGCGTCAGCGCCTCCTTTCCCTCGACCCCCAAGGGATCGCTGGCCGGTAGTCTATTGGAACTTCCGCAGATTACTCTGAAGGTCAGTCCGGTCTCCATAATGCGCCGGCTCAGTGAAACTCGCGTCCGGTTCAAGGTGGATAACATCGAGCAGGGTGAACGGCGGTGGCGCGAACTACACGAGCGGCGGTGGAAACCCGCATGAGACGGCATGTGGACCCGCATGACCAGGGATTGACAGCCCGCCCTCTCAGGCGACTCGCCCGCGTGCCTCGCGAATTCTTGTGCGAGGTGGCAGTGCGCGGGTTGTCCGTGGAAGGCAGAACGGTCGATCTCAACGAGCGGGGCCTGGCAGTCATGCTGCCCCACCCGCTGTTCGCCCATCTCGACTCGGTCACGGTCATTCTGACCAGGCTGGACGGAGCCCTGGTGCGGATGAGCGGACGCGTCATCCGGCAACGACAGATCGGCATCGGGGAAGTCCTGGTCGGAATTCAACTCGCCGACCTTCCGGCCGAGGCCACCAACGCACTCGTTGAGAAATGCGCTCCGGCCTCCCCGTTGCAGAGTGAACGCATGCCGGTGTCCTATCCGGCACCCAAGAACTTTCTGGACTGGCTGCGCCTCCTGGCCGGCTTCCCTTCGGCTCCGTTTCAGGACCGGAGACGTATTCCCAGACTGCCGATTCACACTGCCTGCACCATTCTCAATGACGAAAAACCAAATCAAAGAGGACTGACGCAGGATGTATCGTATACTGGGTTGTCCGCATGGTTCTCCGATCTCTCGCTCGACCGCCTCTGGGGCGCTGTGCTTCAGGTCAAGTTTGTGAAGCTGAAGGTGATGCCGATCGGCATCACGCATCGAGGGTCGGACACCCTGGTCCGGTTCCGTGTCGAACACATCTACGAAGGGGAAGAGCGATGGCGCGACGTGCATCATACCTACTGGCAGCACTTGTCCTAACGGTGCTGCCCGTGTCGAGTCAGGCCGGAGACCTGTTCACCGGGTTTCAGATCGACAACCGGAGCCAGTATTTCGGCTATCTGGGTATCCGGATCCCCGTACTCCAGACACAGGGTGGAACGAAGCTCTTCGTTCAAACGACGACCGCCGGACTCGGCTACAGTTCCAAGAGCAACGGGCGGATCCTCGACACCAATGTCCAGTTCGTTGTGCCGTCTATTGGTGTATCACACACCTTCGGTCGATGGACGTTCCTGGCTTTGGGTGGTCCGCAGCTTCGCCGGATCGAGGAGGAGCGGCTCAACTCGAGTTCGTCAACCGACCATCAGATCGGCGGATTCGGCCAGGTGGAAGCGCTGTACTGGCATGAGAAGGGCAGCGCCCACATGATCGGATCGTATGCCGACCTCGACAACTTCTTCTGGGGACGCCTGCGCGGGAAGCTACTGGTTCGTAACTCAGCTGCGGGCTGTTGCCGCCTCTATGCGGGCTGGGACGTCGCCGGAATGGGTAACGGGGATTTTCGTGCAGTGCAAACCGGACCGCTGTTTGAGGTGCCGATCGGGAAGGTTCACTTGCTCGCCAAAGGCGGGTATCAGCACACTACCTCATTCCACAGCGGCGGGTACGGGGGATTTGAAGTGTATCTCCCCTTCTAGTTCACCACATCTTCGACCAGTGCGAAAACGTCGCCGCCTGGCCGGCACCCCTCCACTGCAGATCGAGCACATTCCACACCGTGGCATCGGTTACGAGAAAGCGCTTGCCCGTTGAGGAAATTCTGATTCCTCGATACCCCGTGAAGTAGCCCTGTGCCTCGGCCAACGCCAGCATTCGAGCCCGCTCCTCTCGATCCTCCGGTTCGGCGGTCAGACGCGAAGGCGTGCAAATCAACTGCTCCCATGTCATTTCCCACAGGTCGAGGGCAGCCCGGTTCCCATAGTTCAGGATCGGCTCTGATTCCGCTCCATGGGAGACCACCACAAACGGAGCCTGAAAGAGCGCCTGCGCCTGCTCGACCGGCGTACCCTTCTGGTCAAGCAGTTCTCGCCCCGTCCAATAGCGGAAACTCTCCAGGAGCCGTTGAGACCACACGATGATCGACGGTTGGGTCCAGATCGGATCGCTCATGTCCCGAAGCCCCGGACACCCGGACACCCGACGAGTCTATGGAACGACCACCCTGCTACCATGTCTACAAGATTGACGCAAGGGGAGGAGTTCGGCGTCGACCGGTGTTGGCCTTGCGCACGTTGGGCCTAGGCAGCAATCGATATTCCACGAGGCGACAGCCACAGAAGACCATCTGGCGGGTTTCGGTTGTCACGCAAACGACGATCGAGCGACAGAACATGCATCGGCGAACGGGAATCCCGTCTGATGGTCCAGCGGGGGATGGAAATCGATGCGGGATTGAGGGTTGATTCGTCCATCACCTTCACTATCGGCAGACCGACCAGAAAGCTGAAGTCTCTGGCCGTTCCCTCCCTGGCATGCGACCCGACGCCTATGTATAATGAGGCGCCTTCTCATTCAAGGGAGGCAAGTAGGACAAAGAATCGCCCTATGGCAAGTCTCACATTATTCGACAAAATATGGGAAGCGCATGTTGTCCGCGCCGAGCCGGACGGCACCACGCTCCTTTACATCGACCGGCAGCTCGTGCACGAAGTGACCTCGCCCCAGGCTTTTGAAGGTTTGAAGCTGGCCGGGCGCCGACCCAGAAGACCGGCCGCCGCCCTGGCCGTCCCCGATCACAACGTACCCACAACCGACCGGAGGCTGGCAATCACTGATCCGGTCAGCGCGAAACAGATTCAGACGCTGGAGGACAACTGCCGTGAGTTCGGCCTCAGCCTCTTCGGCATGAACGACATCCGGCAGGGCATCGTGCATGTCATCGGTCCGGAGCAAGGATTCACGCTGCCCGGCACGACGATCGTCTGCGGCGACTCCCACACGTCTACGCATGGAGCCTTCGGCGCGCTGGCATTCGGCATTGGAACCAGCGAAGTCGAGCATGTGCTGGCCACCCAATGCCTGGTCCAGAAACGACCGAAGACGATGGAGGTCCGGGTCGATGGCGTCATTTCAGACCGCTGTTCGGCGAAGGACATCATTCTCGCCATCATCGGCACGATCGGTACCGCCGGAGGCACCGGCTACGTGATCGAATACACCGGCTCGGCCATACGGGCTTTAAGTATGGAAGGGCGCATGACGCTATGCAATATGTCGATCGAGGCCGGTGCGCGCGCCGGCATGGTGGCCCCGGATGAAAAGACGACCGCATACATCAAGGGACGACCTCTCGCCCCGACAGCGACCCTGTTTGAACAGGCTATGCAGGCCTGGCAGCAGCTCAAAACGGACGCGAATGCCAGGTACGACGCAACGGTGACGTTACGGGCGGAGGATATCGCGCCCCAGGTGAGTTGGGGCACCAGCCCCGGCATGGTGACCGGCGTGGATCAAAGAGTACCGGATCCCCGGACGATGGCCGATGAAAAGACGCGGAGCGCCACGGAGCGGGCGCTGGAATACATGGGCCTCACCGCCAACATGCCGATCACCGAGATCCGGATCGATCGGGTCTTCATCGGCTCCTGCACAAACGCGAGGATCGAGGATCTTCGTGTCGCGGCGGCGCTGGCCAAGGGCAGGACGGTCGCCAAGTCGGTGCACGCCATGGTGGTCCCCGGCTCAGGGCTCGTCAAGCAGCAGGCGGAATCGGAAGGGCTCGATCGCCTCTTCCGCGAAGCAGGATTCGAGTGGCGGGAGGCCGGATGCAGCATGTGCTTGGCGATGAATGCCGACATGCTCAAGCCGGGTGAGCGCTGCGCGTCCACCAGTAACAGAAATTTCGAAGGGCGCCAGGGGGCTGGAGGTCGGACTCACCTGGTGTCACCAGCCATGGCGGTCGCGGCAGCGATCGAAGGGCACTTCGTCGATATCAGACATTGGGGATAACGAGCAGTGCTGAGTTTCCGGGCACCATACAACTCACAACTAAAAACTAAGAATTCACAACTGATCACATGCAAGCCTTCACCACCCTCACCGGAGTCGTTGCCCCGCTCAACCGTGTCAATGTGGACACGGATCAGATTATCCCCAAGCAGTTCCTGAAGACCATCAAACGGACTGGTCTCCGTGAAGGGCTCTTCTTTGACTGGCGCAGGAAGAAAGACGGATCCCCCGACCCCGAGTTCTTTCTGAATCAATCCCGCTATCAGGCTGCGACGATCCTACTAACCCGCGACAACTTCGGCTGCGGCTCTTCCCGTGAACACGCGCCCTGGGCCCTGCTCGATCAAGGGTTTCGCTGCGTGATCGCGCCAAGTTTCGCAGACATCTTCTACAACAACTGCTTCCAGAACGGGATCTTACCGGTTGTACTCACGTCCGACGAAGTCCTGTCCATTATGAACGAGGTGATCCGTACCGCGGGTTACCAGCTGACCGTGGACCTCGGCAACCAAACGGTAACGACCCCGGAGGGAGCGGTCTATCGATTCGACATCGACCCGTTCCGGAAGGATTGCCTTTATCGCGGGCTGGATTCCATCGGCCTCACCCTCCAGCACGAAGCTGCCATCGCGGCCTATGAACAACGCCGGAAGCAGGACGCGCCATGGCTGTTCACTGATCTGCAGTAGCTACCGGGGAACACCGTCGATGAAAGTGCTCACGACTGTGATGCTGTTCCTCGTCGCAGCCTATTTCACGATCGCGTTCAACTGGACCTATTCGGACGGCAATCGCGCCGGCTATATCCAGAAGTTTTCCAAGAAGGGCTGGATCTGCAAGACCCACGAAGGTGAACTGGCGATGACCACAGTCCCCGGTGTCGCACCGGTTTTGTGGGGGTTCACTGTCTGGGATGATCGCGTCGCCGACGAACTGGCACGCGTCATGGGCAAGCGCGTGATTCTGCACTACAAAGAATACCGCTACCTTCCCACCACCTGCTTTGGAGAAACCGACTACTTCGTCGACCGTGTGGAAGCACAGGAATAGCTCGCATCCGCTCCTTACAACCATCGGCGGTGGCGGAAGCCGATCAGCATCCCGACGGCTACGATCCCCATCACTCCGAGTACAACCGGATAACCCCACGCCCATTTGAGTTCCGGCATGTACTCGAAGTTCATCCCATAGATGCTCGCGATGAAGCTAAGCGGCATGAAGATCGTGGTGATCACCGTCAGCACCCGCATGACGGCGTTGAGCCGGTAGCTCACGCTTGAGAGGTAAATATCCAGGCTCGCCGACACCATTTCGCGCAGAGTCTCAATCGTGTCTACGATCTGCACCACGTGATCGTAGACGTCGCGGAAGAATACCTTCGTTGATTCGTGGAGCAACGACGCATCCGCGCGGGACAGACTGTTCGTCGCCTCGCGCAGCGGCCAGACGGCCCGGCGCGCGAAGAGCAACTGCCGTTTCAGCGCATGGATGTCCTTGAGGGTGTCGGACTTCGGATCGGCCATCACCCGTTCCTGTAGTGATTCAATCTTTTCTTCGAGCGCTTCCAGGATGGAAAAGTACTGGTCGACCGCAGCGTCCACCAGCGCGTACAGCAGATAATCCGGCCCATTCTGACGGAGCCGTCCCCTTCCGTTGCGTAAGCGCTCACGCACCGAGCTGAACACATCGGTCCCGTTTTCCTGGAACGACAGGACATAATTGCGCCCCAGGACAAAACTGACCTGTTCAACGAGGATATCTCCGCGGTCGGTCGCCGTCAAAACCTTCATGACGAGAAAAATGTGCGAATCATAGTCGTCGAGCTTGGGGCGCTGATCCGTATTGGCAATATCCTCCACGAGCAGCGGATGGAGGTTGAACCGTTTCCCGATCGTGTCGAGGACCTCGACCTGATGAACGCCGCCGACATCAACCCACGTCACGCCTGCGTCATCAGGTATGCGGATCTCCTCCGGATTCTTCATCACTCGCTCATCACAGCGACCGTCCGCATAAGCGAGCAGGGCGATCTTGACAGGAGCCTCGCTCTGCTCGCCGATGTGGATCAGGGTCCCAGGCGAGAGTCCCGCCTTCTTCGATCGCTTCTGAACCAGTTTCATAATCACCCGCTTGTACGCAGTTTTTTGGATGCGGTCAAGTCGACCGTCTCAGCACCCTCCTTTTATTCTGTGTCGAGCCCTGATAGGCTGCTGCCATGGCCTGGGGCCCTGAACTGGATATTCTGAGCGAGACGATACGAACGGCCGGCGCCGAAGCAGTACGGCTGGCTACCGATGGGTTTGAGACACACACCAAGCCAGATCGGTCGCCTGTGACTTCAGCGGACCTGGCGGTGAATCAGATTCTTCGATCCTACCTCCTGGCCAGGTTTCCCGCGGATGGATGGCTATCGGAAGAATCGCCCGATGATGCAGCCCGTCTGCAAAAAACGCGTGTCTGGGTCGTCGACCCCATCGACGGAACCAAAGCCTTCATCCAGGGTGAACCGGAATTCTGTATTTCCGTGGCCCTCGTCCAAGAGCGGCGTCCCGTGGTCGCAGCCATCTTCAATCCTTCGACCAACGAACTGTTCTCCGCCACGCGGGGCGGGGGGCTGCACCTCAATCACGAGCCGGTCTCCCCATCGGAACACCTAAAGGATCATCCGCCGGTGCTCGCAGTCAGCCCATGGGAACAGCACCTCGGCCGCTTCAAGTCTCTCGATGAACAGGTGGCCAGTCGGCCGATGCGGTCCATCGCCTGGGCCCTGGCCCTCGCCGCAAGCGGGCGGATTCACGCAGTCGCGACTTTTGAAGTCGAGAATGAATGGGACGTCGCGGCAGGCACCCTCCTGGTCGAAGAAGCGGGGGGCTCGATGCATGACGGGGAGGGGCAAGACCTCTCCTTCAACCGGCCTGAACCCCGCTATCGTGGCATCATCGCCACACACGCCTCCTGCCCGGATCGTGTCACGCGACAGCTCCGGTCCCTGGCTCGTCTATGGTAGTGATGGAGGCGGATCGCCTAGGGAGCGGGCGGGGTCTCGCTCAGATTCGTGAGAGAGGTTTTCCTGCTGAGGTGGAAGGTACCGCCATTTTGCGTGGGCGTGCGGTCTTCGCCTATCCGGATGTACCACCAGGTGCCCTCGCCTTCCTTGCAGTCTGCGGAGAGTTTGACAACGAAGCCGCCCTCGCGATCATTTTCCTTTTGATACCACCTGCCTGCCCAGGTATGCCCGTCGAACCGCGTGGTTTCAAATCTCCCGTCCTTGTAAGAATAGGTCCCGTTGCCTTGTTTGTCGAGGCGGAGCATCACCGCCCCCCCTTCCTCGTACTCCCATTCCCCGGCAAGAATCGATCGATCCTCTGCGGGCTGATCCTCGATAATGAGCTCGGTCTGGGAAGATGATCGAACCGCCGAGAGCTGGCCGCATCCTCCGGCCACCAGTGCCGTGCTCAAGAGAACGAGGGATATGCCCTGTCTGTTCATGGGTTCAGTTCATACCACGGGTTGCTCGCGCTGACAAGCAATGCGTGCCCGTGATGGGTGAAATGCGCACTAGAATCTCGTTGCGCTCAGACGCCGGCAAGCTTCCTCGATGTCGTTGTCGGTCTTGGCATAACTGAACCGAATGAAGTTGGCCCCTTCCTGCCCGGAAAAGAAAGCTTCTCCCGGTACACCGGCCACTCCGGTCTTGTCCAACAGGTACATCGCGCGGCTTTTCCCGTCCCGACCGGGCAGTGTTGAGACGTCCGTCAGCACATAATAGGCTCCGCGTGGAATCAAGGGCCGGAGTCCCGCCTCATCCAGTGCGGTACAAAACCGGTCTCGCTTCCGCTGATACGAACGCGCCAGATCGCGATAGAATTCATCGGGGAGTTCGTGAATTCCGTGAGCCACGCCCATCTGAAGCGGAGCCGGGGCACAGACATACAACAAATCGTTCATGGCACCAATGGCCTGACTCCATAGTCCAGTCGCCACACAGTACCCGATCCGCCACCCCGTCACACTGAAGGTCTTGGAGTACCCGCCGATAGTCACAGTCCGCTCGGCCATGTTCGGCAGGGTAGCAATGCTCAGATGGCTCCGTCCGTCATAGAGGAAATACTCATAGATTTCGTCTGCGAACACGAAGAGATCATGGCGGCATGCGAAGCTCGCGATGATCTCCAATTCCTCTCGCATGAACACACGGCCTGAGGGGTTGCCAGGCGAATTGACAATGATGGCCTTCGTCCTGGGTGTGACTGCTTGATCCAGCGCGGTGGCGGCAAACGTCCAGTCCGGCGTCTGCATTTTCACGATGACCGGCCTGGCCTCGACCGCCAGCAGGGCACTGACGTGGTATTGGTAATAGGGCTCGAATAGAATGACGTCATCCCCGGGGTTCAGCAGTGCCGCACAGGCGGAGTGAAATGCTCCGGTAGCCCCGGCAGTGACCGTGATCTCCCGGTCGGGGTCGGCCAGGATACCGTTGTAGCGGGACAGTTTGCTGGCGAGAGCCTCGCGCAGTTCCGGCAAGCCGTCGAAGCGGGTATAGACATTGTAGCCTTGAGCGAGAGCCCGCTGGGCGCCTTCGAGCACGAGCGACGGCACCGGTGTATCGCAGACCCCCTGGGCCATGTTCAATCCCTTCGCATCCACACAGGCCTGGGTCATGGCACGAATTTCCGACTGCCCCAGGTCCGCCATTCGTCGACTCACGGTTCGGGTCATTGCCAGGGTTCTCCTTTCTGACTAGTCCCCTTTGTCGCAAACGTCCGGTCCTGCGTCAAGATGGCGGGCCACTGCCCCTTTCGAGGTACTGCTAACTGGGAATGCAAATTCGACGGTCCGCGACTATCCTCGTCTTTGAGAGGTCACACCAGGAAAGGAAAAAGGGACCGTGCGCAGGACAGGGCAAATGGTCATGTCGGGGGAGGTAGGGGTGAAGGCCAGGCAGGGCCGGAGGGTTGACCTTTCCTGCCGCATGTTCTTCTTCGGTGACGAAGAGTTCGAAGGCGAAGCCTCCTTACTCGACATTTCAACCTACGGCTGCAGGGTTTCCTCTTCCATCGATCTGAAGGTCGGGATGGCTCTCAAGCTGTCCCTGTTTCTCTCGGATTATCAATGGCCTCTACGGATTGACCAGGCCACGGTGCGATGGGCGGACGGCCAACGGTTCGGGCTGGAATTCACGGAAATACGGCCGGCTCAACGCGAACGCCTGAGGGCCTTAATTATGAAGGCCCAATCCCTTCATCGGTCTTCTTCGAACACACCGGTCTCGGTGTGAACCGCCGCCTCGCAGGTTTTCCATTCATGTCCGGCGCGCTTGATGACCCGTAGGTGAATGGGAATCGCATGACGTCGTCGCAGTCACCTGTGGCCGAAGGGGTGTGGCGGCAGGCGATACCGCTCATAGTACCTCAACACCTTCCGAACGTACGACTGCGTCTCTCGAATTCTTGGAATCCGGCCCCCTCGCACACGATGAATGCCCGCATTATAGGCGGCTAGTGCCAGGGACAACTGCCCTTCATAGACGTTGAGTAGATGCCGAAGTTGCTTGGCTCCGCCGCGGATATTCTGGAGCGGATCGTGGATATCGCTTACCCTCAACGTGGCAGCCGTATCCGGCATCAACTGCATCAACCCCACTGCGCCCTTTCGAGACACGGCATCGGGACGAAAATCCGACTCAACCTTGATCACCGCGCGTAAGAGCGCCGGATCAAGGCGATAGCGCTTCGCGTAGAACATGATGGCCCGACGGATTTCTTGCGCGGAATAGCGAGGATGTCCCTCAAAATCCTGACCGGTGGGGACCGGACTGGCCGCAACCATGACACTTGAGCACAAGGCAATGATCAAGCTGCGCAGGAGGAGCGAGGCGGAACAGAACGGCCATGTGGGTCTTGTAACCGTCACGTTGCGACCCGATGATTCCTTTGTTCATGGAAGAATCCTGGTCACATGGCCTGCTCTCAAGAGCCATGCCGTCGTCGACACCCATAACTTCCTGATGAATCAGTCAAAAGCAGACTCTCTCATGTTGAAGGGATGCTCTCTGAGGACAATCGGGGCCTTTTTTGTCACCCCGTGTGTTTACGGTTTTCCCCATAGAGCTTCCAGACGCTGCGCGCGCCCGCAGTTGAACTTATAGTATTTGTACCGGATGGGATTCTTTTTATAGAAGTCCTGATGGTAGTCTTCCGCAGGATAGAAGGTTGAGGCTTTGGAAATCTGCGTCACGATCGGCTGGGAGAACCGTGCGGACTGTTCGAGCGCACGCTTCGATTCCTCCGCCAGCCGCTTTTCCTCGTCTGTTCCATAGAACACGGCGGAACGGTATTGACTCCCGTGGTCGCAGAACTGCGCGTTCGATGTCAGCGGATCGACATTCCTCCAGAACGCGTCGAGCAATTGCTGATAGCTGGCTTTCGCCGGATCGTAGATGACTTCCACGGATTCGGCATGGCCGGTCCGTCCGGCAGACACCTGCTCATAGGTCGGATCGATCACCGTCCCGTCCATGTAGCCGGAGACCACTGCGAGCACCCCATCCACTTTCTCAAACACTTCCTCCATGCACCAGAAGCAGCCTCCTGCGAAGTAGGCCTTGGCCGGTGGTGCTGCTTCGCTTGCCGTCGCCGGTATCCAGACAGCAAGACCTCCGATCGCAATCAGACCGGCCAGCCATAGCGTGATACGTCCTCTCGGCATCATATGCGTCTCCTCCCCTCTTCCGTCGTTCGGGCGGGACGGATCTTACGCCGTGCAACCGCCGTCGCGCATCATCCGTTGATGGTGTATCATATCGCATGCACGCATTGAGGCGCCTGCTCGCTCTCTTCGTTCTCACCACTACGCCAGGCTGCGCCTCCTGGCTGATCAACGGAGAATTGCCCGAAGTCCTGGTGGCAAACGTCACCCCCCTGGACAGCACGCCGTTCGAGCAACGATTGAAGGTGGATCTGCGGGTCAGAAACCCCAATGATTTCGACCTGCAGGTGACCGGGATGGATTTTCGGCTGGACCTGAACGGAAAGAGGTTCGCGCGGGGGCTCAGCAACAGGGAGTTCACCGTGCCACGCCTCGGGGAAACGGTGGTGTCACTGGAAACCACCACGTCCACCATGGATGTCGTGCGACAGGTGCTCGGACTCCGGAGCACGCAGGAACTCACTTACGGGATCACCGGCCTCCTGCACCGCAAGGAAGGAAAGCTGCCCTTCGATAATTCCGGCATTCTGGTCGAGGGAAGCGAGCTCTCGGATCTGCTGAAGCCCTGAATCCCGTCATATCGAGAGCTCGTTGTATGCGTCGTGCTCGGCTGGTTGCGGCCAGCGGCGGCTCCGCTCCATCTGCTTCATGATGAGATCGATCGCCTCTTCCGGCGAGGCAGCGGAGGACACCAACCGTTTCCCGAGCTTGCGGAAGAAGACAATGTCGGCCGGGGATGCCTCCACGAGAATCACCGGCTTCCCCGCCTTCACGGCCAAG
>DASPGL010000105.1:0-4769 GCA_035620635.1 Nitrospira sp.
CATACCTTGTCTATCCTCGACACCAGAAAATCTTCTTCACTTCCCCATCTTTTTTCCCAGAAGTGGTCCGGATGAGTCCCCTACTGCGCGTATATTCCCACCCTCCCAACCTCGGTCACGCCGGGACGTGACCTGTTCCCATGTGAGCCCCTCCCATTCTGACAACACTTCGATCCATTCTCGTGTGCGCGTTGGGCGAGCACCGGCGACTCGCCGGCCCACTTACCCGCCTCGCTGCCGCCGCATGACAAAGTAAAACATGTTGCACAGAGCAACGAGCAGGATAATGGCGATATGCGTCGCCGACTGCGCATCCATGCCGGCCACGGCCTTGCCCTTCTGTCCGATCAGGCTCTCGTATTCCGCCGCACCCCGCAGCCCGCCGATGAGGCCGTTGATCTGTCCGCTTCTGAGCAACGGATAGAGCCCGGGAGCCATGACGCCGGTGCAGCCGCCGCCAAGCTCGAACTTGTACTTGTCCTTCCCGAAGACATACCAGGCCTCGACTCCGGGATTGCCGGCGCCCAGGCTGACCATGTAGTTCACATCTCTCAGGCTCTGCACGCCGTCCAGGACGGAGAGCCCCTTCGTCGGCCTGCCTCCGTAATCGCTCGGGAACGTCTTGTAGAGATTCTGGCCCATGTTGATGATGACGGCCGTGTTGCCGGGGCTCCAGCCGAGAAAGACGTAATCCGTCCCGTTCTCTTTCCCCGCTTCCTTGGCCACCTGCGTCAGCAGTTGATCGGCCATGCCGGTGCCGGCCACCCAGAGAGTCATGGCCACCACGCGCAGATTCTTCCTAAACGCGTGCCGCAACAGCGCGATCGCCTGCGGGTGCAGCTCCGGCTTCGACGCCGGATCGAAATCGAGCGACAGGAGAAACACGGAGCGCTCCGGCAACGACTCAATGTGGTCGTACACCCCGCGCACTTCCGATGAAATCCTGATCGGCAGACCGACCGGATAGAGCAACGGCAGGAGTGTGCAGAGCCCGATCACCAGAAAGATGATCCGCCGGTCGATCTTGAGCATGCGCTCCGCGAAACTCACGCCTTCTCCTGTTCCCACTCACCCATGAACTGCGGGTGGCGCCGAGCGGAAAACTTTCTCACCCACCCGCCCCACCGCGCCGGGACGCGGTTTTCACCAAGCGCGCACAGCGGAAGGGTCCCACAGTTCTTACTCCTTCCCGCCTCCGAGATACGACCGTTCGACGCCGAAGATGATCTTGAACGACAGGGCGACGGCGCCGAGGCTCACTCCGATCAGAATGGCGCGGCGCACCGACGCGTTCAGCACATTCAGAATCCATTGCGAGATATCACCGCTCACGGGGATCAGAAATTCACCCAGCGGGACGCGGCCCATCATGACGATCACTGCGGCAATCAGGAGCACCGCCGCCTCACGACTTCTGGCGCGAAACGACCGATACGCGGCGGACGCGATGAAGAACGCCAGAATGGCGAACATCGTGCCCTGCAGCGGCACCATCAGGTAGGAGTACACCCAGCCGAAGGCGGTCATGGTCCCATCGACACTTTCCTTTCCGTTGGCCCAGAGCCCGACCGCGATCGTGCCCAGCATACCGGCATAGAGCACCAGGCTATAGCCCCACCCCGCTTCTTTCCGCCTGATCTTGGCCGCATGCTGATGGAAGAGGCTTGTCACCCCCAGAACCAGCGCGAAGCCGCCGATGATCTGGAGCCACTTGGTGGCGGACGTCAGCAGCTGCTCCGAAGCCGGGTGCGGCACGTAGTACTGCCCCGCAAAGAGCAATCCGGTGATCATCGTAATCAGGAGCGGAAGCTGTCGGCGCAGGAAAATCATTTCAGGTCCTTAAAGAGATCCAGAAACAGAGACGGCCATGGCGCGCCCGTCACGACACCGATCGTCGCCGACACCGTACCGATCAGGATGACGCCCAGGATGACGGCCTTGCCGATATCCTGCCCGCGCAGGGTGCCGATCTGGATCGGTTCTTTGGAGAGATACGCGCTGGCGGCGTAAAGTTCCTCGCCGATCAGCGTGTAGTCGCAGGTGGTCACAAAAAACGGGAGCTGGTGATCCGAATCGGTGCCCGCAATCTGAATCGCGCCGGTACTAGCCCCCGTCTCGGTGAGCAGGAGCGATTCGGCAAAGTAGGCCCCCATGAAGAAGTTCGCGGCCGGCTTCCTCCGCAGCATGATCCCGTCGACCGCCGCCGTGTAGCTGAATTGATCGGACGTGATGAAAAAGTTGAAGTCCTCCTTGAAGAGATCTGGCTTACCTGCCTCTAAATAGGCCTGTTTGGTAATCTCCTGACAGACGGCCATCGTAATGGGTTCACGATGCGGCACCATCAACTCTGTTTCATAGGCGGCCGCACGTGTGGCGACCCGCCCGAGGATGACCGCCGCAGCGATCGTCGAGGGATCGCCCATGTCGTGGGCGCCCGTGAGGTACAAGATCGGCTTGCCCAATTCGGTGGCCCGCCCGATGGCTTCGTCCACGGCGTCAAGACCGGGGATGCGGCGCAGGAAGATTTCGTTCCGTCTGGCATGGCTGATGGTGTAGAAGACCAGTCCGCCGAATGACAGGGCCAACATCAGATTATTGATCTGGTTCCAATTGAACCAATTGGGCGCGGGAGCGGCCTGAATCAACCGACCGACCGCCCGTTCCTCCCCCTGGAGCAACGCCACGGTCACTGTATAGGCCGTGCCGTCCTTCAACTCGACCTCTTTGCCGTTCCGAAGCACATACTGATGCCAGGTCGTTTCCGCCTGCCTCGTCCACCAGGCAGCCTTGACCTCCTTCACAAACCTGGTGTTGGCAGGAAACTCTGCGATGGCTTTGAGCGATGCCGGATCGGTCGCGCCAGCGTCGCCGAGCAGGATCTGATAGCGCGCATCAGGCCCGTCCGACGCATGAGGAGCCCACATCACCGTGAGACTCTCCCCTCCGTCATTCGGCGTATCGATGACTTGCACATCGGCAGGAGGGGTCATTGGAGGTTGCCCAAACGCCAACGGGCAGAACCAGCTACTGCCGATGACGGATAGCACCAGGCTCCATAACGCCCCATGAATGCGCCCTTCGTTGACGGCCATCACGTGCCTTCAATGATCTCGATATTGGTTCGCGGAATCACGGCACGTGTTCCATCGGGGAATTTGACTTCCAACACACGGACATCGCTCTCCGTGGGAATTCTTGTCAGATCGGACGGCAGCGACGAGACTGCGCCGATCCTGCCGAATAAAGGATCCCGGATGATGCGGACCGGGTCACCCAGCCGGATCCCCTCTCGTTGGGACTGGACAACAGGCCCGGCTGCCGTTGCCGCGCGGGTAATGATGATCTCGGGGCGAATCACGCCAGCCCGGATCTGAGTGGCGCCCGAGATCGAGGCCTTCTGCCCGACATGGGCTGACAGGAGCGTGAAGGTTTTCGACGCCATCGGGATGGCGCCAAAGCCTTCGGTCAGGATCAGCGTAAACCCCACCTGCTCGGTTCCCGTGATCGCCACGCCCAGGTCGTACCCCAGGAGTACGCGCAGGTCCTTGTCATGAATCCCGCCGACGACAATGCCGGCAACACCCAGTTCCTTGGCCCTGGCCATCGTCTCGGCTGAGAGGAACGATCCGCCGACGATGATCTTGCCCTTCATCTCCGCCTTCAAGTGGGCCGGTGACAGCGGCTCATCCGGAGTTTGCACCGCGACAATGAGTTCGCCCCACACTTCGCCGCCGATGCCGAAAATACCCTGAACCAGACTGCACGCCGCTTCGACGACCGCCCCCTGTTGCGGAATCACTTCCACGACCCTGCCGTCGATATAGGCGAGCAGGTCGAGAATGCGGGGCGGCTCGCGCAACAACACCTGGCCCGTCACCGTGGACAACGACTCGATCGTGCCCGTGACCGGCGACTTGATCGCTGTTTTGAACCATGCGAGCAGCGGTTTGTTCTCGGCGAGGATCTCGTCCTTTTGAACAAGATCGCCTGCTTTCTTCACCAGGTACTCTTTGATCTCATCCGGTGCGATGCTCAGTTGATTGGCGAGGTTGACCGGATAGACCTTCCCCGGCAACTCCGCGCGAGCCACCGCGCGATCGGACTGCACTTGATCGCCGACCTTCACCAAGACGGTTCCAGGCAACGGCAGAACTCTCCGCCTGTGTACGACGGTGTAGTCGGTGACGGT
Organism: Nitrospira sp.; assembly: GCA_035620635.1. Lineage (GTDB taxonomy): Bacteria > Nitrospirota > Nitrospiria > Nitrospirales > Nitrospiraceae > Nitrospira_D. The sequence continues at coordinate 4,190 of DASPGL010000105.1, forward strand.
TAAGCCTGGCGTATAGGAATGGGCCATGCGATAGTCTTGAGTGCTGAGTGCTAAGTTCTGAAGTACCGAGTAGTCTCTGTCATCTGCTCAGCACTCATCGCCCAGTACTCAGCCCTGGGTAAAGATTGACAGCGCAGAACCATTTCGCGAGTGCGGCCACGCGGGCCTGCTGGTCAGCCGGAAGCTGGAGCGGGCGGCCACGCCCATCGAGCAGCAGCCCGACCACGCCGCCCTGTACATCGCGTGTGACCGCCACCCCGACACCCGCTCCGAGGTTGACCGCCTTGGCCGGCTGCATCGTCACGTTCGCCTTCCGACCCGATTCCAGTGGATAGAGCCGGAGGTCGCCGAAGTTCAGCCGGTCCCTGACCGTCCTACCATCGGGAAATGTCACCGCATAGTCCGCGCAGCCTTCGCCGTCTTTCCCCTGCCCGATCGGCGCGATGCAGGTCCCCAGATAGACCATGCAATCACGCACGAAAACGTCGGTCGCGGCCTTCTCATCGATCGTCGACAACACACCGAGATGCGGCATCATGAAGATGCTGTCCACGGACAGCATGGTGAACCCCAGCGGCTC
>DASPGL010000106.1:0-27834 GCA_035620635.1 Nitrospira sp.
TGGTAAACGATCGGCTCCTTGATCTTGTCTTCAGGAAATCTGATGTGGAAGCGCAAGCTGGCCATGGCTATCCTCCCGCGATCGCCGGGACGATGGATACTTCATCCCCGTCCTTGAGGGAGGTGTCCTTCCCCTTGAGGAACCGGATGTCTTCTTCGTTGACATAAATGTTGACGAAGCGGCGGAGTTCCCCTGTCTCGTCGCAGAGGCGGTCCTTGATGCCGGGATGAGCGTGGTTCAGGGTCTCGATCATCTCGATCACGCTGCCGGCGTTGGCCTCAATTTCGCCCTGGCCCTTGGTCAGAGGTCGAAGGGGAGTCGGAATACGAACTTTAATCATGCGTCACCACCGCCATTCTTGCCCATGTTAAAAGTTTTCTCGAAGTCCACCAGGCTGGGTTGAATTCTGACGGGACGGCCGACCGAATCGATCACGGCTTCCTGCGTCTTCAACCCGTTGCCCGTGATGTAGGCGACCGTCACTTCATCTTTCTTGATCGTCCCCTGTTTGACCAGCTTCTTGAGCACACCGATCGTCACCCCGCCGGCTGTTTCGGCGAAGATACCTTCGGTCTGCGCCAGGAGCTTGATCCCCTCCACCACTTCGTCATCGGTCACCATGTCCATGGAACCTGTGCTCTCGGCGGTGGCTTTGAGTGCATAGTAGCCGTCGGCGGGGTTGCCGATGGCGAGGGACTTGGCAATGGTTTTGGGCTTCACCGGTTTGAAGAAGTCACGACCTGCCTTGAAGGCAGTGGAGATCGGCGAGCAGCCCTCGGCCTGAGCGCCGTTGATCCTGGTGCGGACCTGATCGATCAGCCCCAGCGTTTTCATTTCATGCAGGCCCTTCCAGATCTTGGTCAGGAGCGAGCCGGAGGCCATCGGAATGACCACCTGATCGGGGGCCTTCCATCCCAGTTGCTCTACGGTTTCAAAGGCAAGGGTCTTGGAGCCTTCCGCATAGTAGGGGCGGATGTTGATATTCACAAACGCCCATCCATGTTCGCCGGCAATTTCACTGCAGAGCCGGTTCACATCGTCGTAGTTGCCTTCTACTTCCACGACGTGCGGCTTGTAAATCAGGTTGCCGAGTACCTTTGCGGCTTCCAGATCGCCGGGGATGAAGACGTAGCAATGCAGATTGGCCGAGGCCGCGTGTGCCGATACCGAATTGGCCAGATTCCCGGTGGAGGCGCAGGCAACGGTTTCAAATCCCAATTCGCGAGCGCGGGTCAGAGCGACAGCGACCACGCGATCTTTGAAAGACAGGGTGGGGTGGTTCACCGTGTCGTTTTTGATATAGAGCTCGTCCAGGCCGAGGTAGGCGCCGAGATTCCTGGCTCGCACAAGGGGTGTGAACCCTGCATGAGGCCCGACGAAGTTCGTCCCCTCGACCGGAAGCAGATCACGGTACCGCCACATACTGTGCGGACCTTCCTCGATTCTCTTGCGAGACACCGTCCGCTTGATTTCCTCGTAGTCATACTTCACTTCGAGGGGACCGAAGCACATTTCGCAGACATGAATCGCCTTGGTCGGGTATTCCTTCCCGCACTCTCGACAGACCAGCGCTTTCATTTTGCTCATGGTCGCACCACCTTCGACACGCGGCGGTTAGGGATGGGCCGCGCAGCCGGCATAGGGATCTCCATCGTCGAATAACTCGGTGATCGTCGGATGCTCGCCGCACAGGGTGCAATGCGGATTGCGGCGGACTTTGATCTCACGGAACTGCGTCTTGCGTGCATCGAAGTCGAGCATGCGGTTGGTCAGGGGATGACCGATACCGAGGACGAGCTTCAGGGCTTCCGTCGCTTGAATGGTTCCGATGATGCCCGCCAATACGCCGATGACGCCAGCTTCCTGGCAGGAGGCCACCAGGCCAGGAGGCGGCGGTGCCTTGAAGATGCAGCGATAGCAGGCTGACTTCCTGGGGATGATCGTCGTCACGCGGCCGTCAAAACGCAGAATACCTCCGTGCACCAGCGGTTTATCGACAAAGAAACAGGCGTCGTTGATCAGGAACTTGGCTGTAAAATTGTCGACTCCGTCGATCACGACATCATAGTCGTTGAAAATCTTGAGCGCATTGCCGGCGGTCAGACGTTCTTCGTACATGGAGACGGTTACGTCGGGATTCAATGCCTGAATCTTTTCCTTGCCCGACACGACCTTGGGCCGTCCGACATCGGGAGTATGGTGCAGAATCTGGCGTTGGAGATTCGTGAGATCTACGACGTCGCTGTCAATGAGCCCGATCGTGCCCACGCCGGCTGCAGCCAGGTACAGCGCGGCCGGCGAGCCGAGCCCGCCGGCGCCGACGAGCAGAATGCGGGATTTGGCGATCTTCCACTGTCCCTTGCCCCCGACTTCGGGGAGCAGGATATGCCGGCTGTAGCGGTTTATTTGCTCTTCGGTGAAGTCCATCTTCAACACGGCTGACAAGCTTGCAGGCTGACGGGGCTCAGGGTCGGAAGGTCAGCAGCTCGCTTGGTTACCTGGTAGCTCCTCATATATTGAAATACTTTTCAATGCTGATATACCGCTCGCCTGTGTCGCAGAGAATGGTCACCACATTCTTGCCCGGCCCCAGCTCGTCAGCCACCTTCTGGGCGGCGAACACATTGGCGCCGGCTGAAATGCCCACCAACAGTCCTTCTTTCTTGGACAGCTGTTTCGCGGTCTGGTAGGCCTCGTCATCGGTGACCGTGAGGACACGGTCGAGAATCTTTCGATTGAGCACCGTGGGAATGAAACCGGCGCCGATTCCTTGAATCTTGTGCGGTCCCGGGTCGCCTCCCGACAGTACCGGTGAGCCCGCCGGTTCAACGGCGACCACCTTGACATGCGGATTCCTTTCCTTGAAGACTTCGCCACATCCCGTGATGGTTCCGCCGGTGCCGACGGCGGCGACCAGCGCGTCGATCTTTCCCTCCAGCGCATCCCAGATTTCCGGTGCTGTCGTCATCCGGTGCATGGCCGGATTGGCCGGGTTCGAAAACTGATCCGGCATAAAATAGGACGGATTCTGCGCCAGGATGCTTTCCGCTTCTTTAATGGATCCTTTCATCCCCTCCCAGGCGGGGGTCAACACCAGCTGTGCGCCGTAGGACGACAGCAGGCTGGCCCGCTCCATACTCATGCTTTCTGGCATGACAAGAATCAGCTTATAGCCCCGTACGGCCGCGACCAGGGCCAACCCGATACCGGTGTTTCCGCTGGTCGGCTCGACGATCGTTCCGCCCGGCTTGAGCTTCCCCTGCCGCTCCGCCTCATTGATCATATTGAGGCAGATGCGGTCTTTGACGCTGCCACCCGGATTGAAAAACTCCACCTTGCCGTATATGGTTGCAGCCCCCGGCTTCGAGAGCCGGTTCAACCGGACCAGGGGTGTCTTGCCGATGAGTTCGGTGATCTCTCTGTGCAGGATCATGGTCACCGCCCACCTCCCATGTAGAAGAGAAACTCGATCTGGTCTCCTTCATTGAGGCGGGTGGTTGCCAGATGATCGCGCTCCAGGACCTTGTCATTGACCTCGACAGCCACCATCTGCGGTTCGATCTTCTTCATCATGAGCAAATCGAGGACGGTGCCATTCTGAACCTCCTCGGATTTCCCGTTGATCCTCACCTGCATGAATTCTCCCAAGTTGGCATAGAGATTAGAGAATTTTGTCAAGCTAACAAAGCAGGCTGTTCCTTGTCAAGGTGATGCGTCGTACCGTATGAGCCGGTCGGTCCCGTTTGGATTCTTTTCCTCGGATGACCTGCCGGACCTTCGTCCGGACGGAGGGAGGTACCGAGTCGATTGCTTGACTTTGATCCGACACCCCCGCCACTATGCCGACTCTTGTGAGGATGCGCCATGTGGAAAAAGAATTTCCTCTTCCGTGCCTCGGAAGATTCTCCGTTGACGGAGTCTGAAAACGAACTATTCCATGATACAGAGCCGGCTATGGACAGCGCCGGACTGACCCTCGACCGGTTTCTGTCCGTCTGGGTCCAAGGGGAGGGGGGGGACGACAATCCGTCGGTGTTTACCAACGTGTATGTGCGGACCGCGACGCTGGATGTGAACAGGCGCGTGGGGTTTCTCCAGCCCCTCCAGGGACGTTCCCATCAGATCCGGCAGATGCTCACGCCCGGTCAGAAACAATTCCTCCGGCAATGGTTTCACACGCATGCCCCGCAGGCTTGGGAATCATCTGAAGACCATTTTCGCGAGCTCTTCGAACCGGCATGACGTGGTTGCCCTTGCCCTTCGCGCCCCTGAAGTGCCGTGCGGGCCTTGCTCTATGGCTGGCCGCAGGGACGCTGACCCTGCCGGTCGGCGAGGCCATCGCCGCGTCGGTCGAGGTGTGGTACTCCCCGGAAGATGAGCCCCTCAGGCGCGTTGCGCACATCTACGATCGCGCCACGCGGTATATCTTTGTGGCGGTGTATGGCCTCACATCGCCGCTGGCGGTCAAGTCGCTCGTGGCGGCGATGAAACGCGGGGTGGATGTCCGTGTCATTACCGACCGCGGCAGACTCGACGATGCGAAGCAGCGGGCGGCGCTGTCGGCCTTGCGGCAAGCCGGAATTCCTATCAAGGTGAACCGGCACGACGGCCTCATGCACCTGAAGCAGGTGGCGGTCGATGACGAAATCAATACCAACGGGTCCATGAATCATACGACCAGCGGGAATCGCTACAACGACGAACGGCTGGATGTCATCCGCGATGATGCCCTGACCGTGAAGGTTCGCGAAAAATTCTTGTCGATGTGGGAGGATGGTGAGCGGTTTGAGGAATGGAAGTAGGCTGAAACGGTGCGGGGTACGGCGTGAGGGGTGAAGAGGCCGACATCGCGGTGGTTGGAGCCGGGGGCGGAGGAGCGGTGCTCGCCCTCGCGTTGGCGCAGAAAGGAATTAAGACCGTCGTATTGGAGCAGGCGTCCGGTCCGCCGAAAGGGTTGCGCGGAGAAATTCTTCAACCCAACGGGCAGCGGGTCCTCGATCAACTCGGTCTGCTGAACAAGTTGCCCGCCGATTCGACATACCCGGTGCGGAAGTTTCATTTTTGTCGCGCCGGAGGAGAACGGCTCTGCACAGTGGACTATGGCGATCTTCCGCCGCCGTACAATCGAGCCGTCGTCACACTGCCCAATGTCGCGCACCATGCCATTCTGGATGCCATTCAGGAGGAGCCGTCGGTGGCGTTGTGGTATGGAGCGACCTTCACCGGGCTACTCTATGAGCAGGGTCGGGTTGCCGGACTGACAGCCAAGCGAGGGGCAGACGAGGTGATATTGAAGGCCAAGGTGGTCGTCGGGGCCGACGGCGCCTTTTCGAAGGTGCGAGAAGCCTTGCGGATTCCGGCCGACCTCCACCTCTACCCGCAGGGCTACCTGATTGCCATTCTGGATGCGCCTGTGTCGATGACCGAAGCGAAGTATTTTATCGGCCGGCGCACGATCCTGGGCATGTTTCCCGCTGCCGGGGACAAGGTCTACGTCTTCTACATGATCGACAGCGGTGCGTACGATCGCGTCAGGAGGCAGGGTATTCCCGCATTGCAGCAGGCCTGGATCGCGATCGATCCGTCCTGCGAAGCGCTATTCCGATCGCTGGGTGACTGGACCCAGACCGCCTTCATGCCGACCGGACGCGTTCGGACGCCGACCTGGGTGGCGGACGGGGCGGTGTTGATCGGCGATGCGGCGCATGCGATGAATCCTCATGCCTCCCAGGGTCGAATGCAGGCGATGGTGGACGCGATGACGCTGGCGGAACTCCTGCCGGAATGTCTGGCCGCCGGAGATTATTCCGCCGCGAAACTCAAACAGTACGAACAGGCGCGCCGGCCTCAGGTCACGATGCTCCAGAAACTCGCCGATGAACAGGTGTTGTTCTGGAACACGGCGAACCCCGCGATCGCGTTTCTCCGCGACCGTGTGTTCCGCACGCTGGACCGGAATGCCCGGTTACGCTACCGCGTGCTGTCCACCACGGCAGGTCTCCGCCACGCGCCGCCATTCACTATGCTCGATCGAATGATGGCGGCGGGATTTCTCCCGGATCCTTCGGCCCGGGATATGGTCGCGTGAAGCGTGAGGTAACCGGATGTCTTCCGTGAACTGGACCATTGACGGGTTGCCGGAAGAGACGCAGCAATTGCTCCGGTCCTATGTGGAGGATGTGGTACGGGTGCTCGGTAAGCAGCTGGAAGCCGTGCTGCTCTACGGGAGCGCCGTCAGGGGAGAGTTCCTGCCGGGCCGGTCGAACCTGAACCTCCTGTTGTTCATGTCGTCCTATGAAACCGCCTCCATGAAGAAGTACGTCGGAATCCACAAGCGCTGGAGCAAAGAGCAGATCGTGGTGCCGCTGTTTCTCACCGTTGGGGATCTTGAATCGGCTTCCCTCGTCTTTCCCCTGGAGTACCAGGACATCCAGGACTGTCATCGCCTGCTGTGGGGGCAGGACCCGTTCGTCGGGTTCAAGGTCGACGCACGACATCTGGCCGGCGAAGTGTTGCAGGGGCTGAGGGGCAATCTCCTGCGCGTGCGGCAGCGTCTGGTGGAAGGCGGTTGTACGGAGGAGGCGATGACGATTCTGCTGCCTCTCTCGATCTCGGCATTGCTGCCGGTCCTGCGAGGCGCACAACGGCTATGGGGCAGGCCGGTCCTGTCGCATGGCGAGCCGCTCTTGAAGGATTTCGAGGCCTCCCTGGGGTTGGACCTCACAGGGCTTCGTGACGTCCTGCTGCTGAAGCGCGGGGGCATTTCACCGGGTCCCAAAGAAGTCCCCAGGCTGACGGACCGCTATCTAGAGAGTCTCGGACAGTTAGTGTCGGCGGTGGAACAGCGGGTGGGGCGGGGATGAGGCGTTCCGGCTGGTCTCAAACAGCGGTGGCGCTATCGGTGAGCCTGCTGCTCGCCTGGGCGGGCACCGGCCAGGCATCGCTCTACGACCGGCCGAAAGAGCGCGCCCCGCTCCCCGGTCCCATGGGGTATGTCAGTGACCATGCCCAGGTCCTGGATGGAGAGTGGAAAGAGCGCATCCGTTCCGTCTGTCAGGATCTTGAGCGGAAGACCGGCGTCGAAATGGTGGTGGTGACGGTGCCCAGTATCAAGCCGTTCGCCTCCGCCAACGAGTATGCCACGGTGCTCTATGAGAAATGGGGGATTGGTTCCACGCAACAGGAACATGGGGTGATGGTGCTGGTGGCCGTACAGGAGCGGCAGGCGGCGATGACGTTAGGGCGCCAGATGCTGCCGGTCATCACGCCGGCGATCATGAGCGAAGTCGGCGGTTCTTACCTGCAGCCATCGATTGAACTGGGCCACTTCGGTGAAGGGCTCTATCGTACCGTCGTCGCACTGGCCACACCGGCTCAAGAGGTGCGTGTCGGCATCTTGTCGAAGACACGGTTTCGTGGAGTGGGCTTCTGGATCACGCTCGTCACCAGCCTCAGCGCGATCGCGTTCTTCTGGTGGATCAGCCGCCCGGATCTGCGCCATCCCTATCGACGCATCCAAAAGGGAGAGTATTGGGGTACAGGGCAGGGCGGCTTCGGCGGCAACTGGGGCGGGTTCGGCGGCGGCACGAGCGGGGAGAGCTGGCGGTAGAACTTTTTGCGAATGGGCGATGAAACTGTCCAGCGACACGATCATCGCAGAAGATAAGCTGCTGCGCTATCTGCTTGTACCTCAAGTGCGTGGCGACAAATCGGCCTTTCTGGCACGGGCAGGTTATCGACTCGACAACGCCCGCCCATAATGATCTACACCCATGTCCTTCATCGTGGGGCGGCGGACGTTCGCAGTCCGCTGGACGGCATATGAATCCATGCAGAGAGTTATGCCGATCCGCATAAGCAGCCGTGGTGAATGGTCACACGGTCGTACCTCATTGAAATGACAACGGCAATGACATTATGCTCGAAAAATTTGAAGGCGTGTTACGTGTTATACGAACAGAAATCGGCCCATCCGCTCTTATGCGGATCGGCCTAAGCATTGTTAGACGGCATCCGTGAACGTCCTGCTCGCAATAGCCACGATTCTTGGCGGCATAGCAGCCGTCTGGTTCTTCTGGGTCACAAATGCACAAGTGGGGTCAGGCATGCGTATTGACTTATTGAGATCGGAATGGACGCCTCCGCCCCGCCAGCCGCCCACCGCGTCCAAACTCGCCTCTCAGTGTTCGTCGTTCATATTTTGCTAGTCCTCCGTTGAATCGATCCTTCTCAAAGCCTAGCCTGGTACAGCATCTCGATCTGGGAGGGCTCAGCCTGGCGCAGGTGTTTCGGATCGAAGCGAGCGACCGTGGAGGATTCCTCGACGCGGTGATCTCGCCTGAGTTTCTGATGGAGTATCCGCCAGACAAAATGGGAAAGGCTTTACCGGGCTGGCACATTCTGAAGTTTAGAGAGTGTCCGATCGTTTCGGAACCTCCCGGCATTCTTCCAAATCTTGAAGGTCTGACCAAGCGGTGAGGTCCGTGCGTGAAGGATCGACGGCATCGCGGTATTTCTTGAACCGCCCCATGCTCTCGGGAGAGCTTGGCCCTCGCAGCAAGAGCTTCCGGTTCCACTCTTCCAATTCAGCCGGGTCGTGGGGTTTGGCGACCTTTCGAAACCACGCCACAACCCCGTCGTCAGTCGGATCAGCTCTGACGGTTGACGTGAATTGCTCCGCGGTGATGCCGGCAAACTCCATGAGCCGTTCGTCCATCGGGCAGGGGTAGAGGTATTCACCCGCAGTGCCGGCGATGGTGGCGCGGCACTTATCGATCATACGCGCCAGGTGGGCATAGCCTCCCAGTATAACCCGCATACTGCGGGGAAAGTTCGTTCTTAAGTCCACGGCTAGAGCAGCGTGTGATTCGTGAATGCGAGATGCTTCACCATGACGTCACCCTGTTCAAACGAAATGATCCGTCTGGTGGCCGGTAGGTCCGATGAGCCGACCCGGACATGGCTGTCGGTGAAGCTCTCGACGTTGCTCAGTTTTCTGTCCGATGGCGAGTAGTAATACACCGTGTACCTGGTTGTCAGGTTCTTTCCGTCTTGAGTCACGGCGCTGTCCTCGACGTTGATCGTAAAAGCGAAGGAGGCCATGCCTGGATGCGCCATCGTCCGATTGATCTGAGTGATACGATCATTCTTGAGTCGATAGAACGAATTCGACCCGTGGATGACGAGCTTGGTGCCGAGTGGATGTCCGTCCTCTTCCATCGTCAGGCTATATTTCCCGTCGGACTCCTCGAAGCTGCGGGGACCCCGGTGGACGGCGATCATAGCGAGCTGTTCCTGCGCCCATTTCTGGACGTCTGCATCACCCAGTTGAACGGACACTTCGCGGGGACTCTTCACGATGACCGGTCCCCTGGTCTCTTTCCCGTTCATATTCACCGTGAGATCGGCGGTAAAACCGTGAAAATCCTTTTGCCAGCGCGCCGTGTTATCGAACGCCCGGCGGAGAAGTTCACGTGCCTTGGGGTCATCGGCCACCGTCGGCCGGCTGTCGCTGTGTTGAGGCATGATCGAGTCTCCTGTGAATAGATTTAGTCAGGCCGCGATTATACATGCCCGTGGCGAGAGCGCTCAACGGTGGAGGTCCGTTCAGCCAGTGGAGGATCATCTTGATCGCGCCTCACTCTGGGGTTTGCGGGGGCTGCCACGAGGAGAAGGCATTCGCCAGCGGACAAAAACTCATTCTTGAGGCCGGAAGATTCCAAATTTCCTCTGAATTCTGTTATACTTCGCCCGTTTCTGCGAAGGTGCTTCGCTGCCTGAGCCCGCGCGACCGTCGGTGCTGGGCGCTGAGAAAGGATTGGCATGGAACGACGAGCGGCTTCCCATACCGAAGAAGAGGAGATGAACCAGCGGCGCAAGCTATTGAATGCAGCGAGGCGCGGCGACCCCAAGGCCATCAGCAAGTTGTTCGAGCTCTATCAAGTGCGTGTTCTGAGTGGGGATCAACTGGCGAAGGTCAACCGGACTTCCACGTATCTGGTACCAGTGAAGCCCACCAAAGGCGGCAAGTCTGCACACAAGGTTTCCGTCAAGGGAGCCAAGCCGGCCGCGTCGAAACGGACAGGTGGGAAGAACCACCTACCGGCGAAGGCCACCGCCAAAATACACGCGAAAAAACCCGCCACGGTTGCCAAGTCAGGCACCCGAAAAGCCAAACACAAGTAGCCGCTGTCCGTCGAGTGGATTATCCGCGTTACTGCACCACGACTCTGAGCCCACCTCCGGCAAGTTTAACCGCGATATCCTCCGCCTGTTCGGTGGCGCCACTGTATACGGTCGCCTGTCCTTCGTGATCGATACGATAGGCGAGTTCGAAGGCTCTGGCCGAGGTCATCCCGGGAATGAAGCGACAAAAGAGATCGATAACCTGTTGATAGGTGTGGCAATCGCAGTTAAAGACGACGACGCGGGCTTCGAACCCGGTGCCTGTCCCGGTTTGAACGTCTTCCCCGATGTCCGGGATTGTTTGCGGCGTCGAGGGGGTCGGCATGATGGGAGGAATTCTAGCAGACCTGGTCAGCCGGTTAATACCTGCGTCGGTCCATGGAGTGTCGGAAGACCACCGCTGTCTGGCCGCCATCAGCGCCATCAGATTGGTCGACAAACGCGAGGGCCCATGTTAGCTTTCCAGGGTGCGACGATGCCTCACGTCCTGGCTTGACGTTCTGTTGCTGTTCCTTCCCTTGGCGGTGCTCTTCGAGGTGCTGAAGGCCGACCCGCTGTTTATCTTTGCCGCCTCGGCGTTCGCCATCATCCCACTCGCGGGCCTGCTCGGTCGGGCGACAGAACATCTCACCACTCATGTCGGAGGCGGTGTCGGGAGCCTGCTGAACGCATCCCTCGGAAATGCCGCGGAACTGATCATTGCGCTCGCCGCGCTGCGTGAAGGGTTGCACGACGTCGTCAAAGCCTCCCTGACCGGCTCGATCCTGGGGAACATCCTGCTTGTGCTGGGGGCCTCGATGATCGCCGGCGGCGCGAGATATGAGCGGCAGAAGTTCAACCAAACGGCGGCTGGCATGGGAGCGAGTCTCCTCCTCCTGGCGGCTGTGGGGCTGATCATTCCGGCCTTGTTTCATCTGACCGCTTCCGACCGGGGCGCGACGATCGAACATGAATTGAGTCTGGATATCGCCCTGGTGCTCTTTCTCATCTATGGCCTCAGTCTCGCCTTTTCATTGAGGACACATCGACATCTCTTTTCCGGAGAAGCGCATGATGCGCACGATCTCGGAGAGAAACCGTGGAGCTATCGTTTGTCGCTTTCTGTGCTGACGGTGGTAACGGTGCTCATTGCAATCATGAGCGAGTTGCTGGTGGGGGCGATCGAGCCGACGGCCGAGAAGTTGGGACTCACGCAGGTGTTTGTCGGCGTCATCCTCGTGGCGCTGGTAGGCAACGCGGCCGAACATTCCACGGCCGTGCTGATGGCCATGAAGAACAAGATGGACCTGGCATTCGGCATCGCCGTCGGGTCGAGCCTGCAAATTGCCCTCCTGGTCGCCCCGCTACTCGTGTTTGCGAGCTATCTCTTCGGCGCTCCGCTGGATTTGATCTTCACACCTTTCGAAGTGGCGGCGGTGACTATCTCGGTGCTGATTCTCGGCTTCGTCGCCATGGACGGTGAGTCGCACTGGATGGAGGGCGTGATGCTGGTGGGCGTATATGCGATGTTGGCGATCGCCTTCTATTTCCTGCCTGCCTGATCGCAGATCTTGTGCTTCGAGCGAGACTCGGGCCGTGTGTGAGAGATGCGAGAATGGTCAGAAACCTTCACTTCTCGAGTCCCGCCTGTCACGCATTTCTCGCGCCTCTCGTGCCCACGGGCGGAGCGACGAGGCGACGCGCGTGAGTCACACCCGGTCCATGTCGATAACTTCCGTGGCGTCCCACAAATTCTTCGATTCCGCGTCCGCCAGGTCTTTTTCCCTGTCCACTTCGGTTTCTTCGCCGAAGTTCGGAGCATGTGGCGGTGGCACGGCTTCCGTCTGGGATTTCTCCGGCAGAGGTCCCGGTTCAGATGGCAAGCGACGGCGTTTCTTGGAGGGGTCCATGTTTACCGGCATGATATCACCTTGCGAATAGGTCCTAGTGTCCTCCTCACCGGAGCGTCTTGTCAATGTGGCTAGGGCTGTGCGCTACGTGAGTCAGGGCTGCCGGACCCGCGTCCGGTGTTTGACGCCACGTTTAGAACAGTCGCCCTGCGACGGTATCGACGTAGCGTAGCCCCAACGCGGTGAGTCGGACGCGATCGGCACCTATCGCGAGGAAGCCCTGCGCGATCAGATCCTGAACACTCTGACGTTGTGCCTGGTCCTGCACCACATTCCAGGGAACACCGTCGGTGAGGCGAAGACCGAACACAAGGGCGTCCCGCTGCTGCTCGGAGACTGAGAGCTTGGTGCGCTCCGCCACCGGCAGGCGCGACTGTTCCAACAGGCTCACGTACGCGGTGAGGTTGGCGAGATTCCCGAAGCGGACACCGTTAACGTAGGATTGGGCGCTAGGGCCGAGGCCGAGATAGTCCTGACCGGTCCAGTAGAGGAGATTATGGCGACAGGCGGCTCCCGGTCTGGCATAGTTCGAAATTTCGTAACGGGTGAAGCCCGCTTCGGCGAGAAGTGCTTCGGCTGCCGCCTCCATTTCCATTTGCAGTCCATCGTCCGGCCTGGAGACCGTGCCCTGCGCTACGTCTTGCGCAAGTCCCGTTCCGGGTTCAATGGTGAGTGCGTAGCAGGATACATGAGCCGGGCCGAGTGAGAGCAGCGACCGCAGGGTATGCTCCCAACCGTCCAGTGTTTGTCCGGGGAGTCCGTACATGAGGTCGAGATTGATATTTGCGAATCCGCCCGCACGGGCGGCTGTGACCGCGATATTGGTATCCTGCACGTTTCCAGGACGTCCGATGGAAGCGAGATCCTTGTCGCTCATCGATTCTGCACCGAAGCTGATGCGTGTGAAGCCTGCATCGACCAGCTGCCTCAAGTCCTCAGCGGTGACCGTCGAGGGATGAGACTCGACCGTGACTTCCGCGGTTGAACTGACCGGCCATGTCGCCCGCACGAAATCGAGGATGGCGATCAGATGGCCGACCGGTAGCGCTGTGGGCGTGCCGCCTCCGAAATAGATACTCTGGAGTCGGCGGTTTCTGATCTCATGTTCCCGGTGATACAGCGTGATTTCTCTCCTGAGGGCGGAGCGGAACGAATCCATCCGTGTGGTTCGAGCGATTTCAAGGTAGAAGGAGCAGAAATGACATCGCTGCCGGCAGAAGGGAATATGGATATACAGGCCGATGTCGTGTGATGTCGTCATGATCCGATGGAAAAAGGAAACGGCTTCGAAAAATCACGCACGAGGACGACCTCGATTTCGTCCGCCGGTGAGGCGCCGCGGTTCCGGATATGAGAGGTCCAGCCGGGCTGCTGGCGAAGGGATTCAAATACCAGCTTGATGAGCTGTGGTTTAATGCGCGTCTCCCACTCCCGCAGCCAGGCCTTATTGTCGTCCTCCCCCTCGTAGTTGTCGGGAAAGGAAGCTTCAAGCGTGAACCGGAGCGAAAAGGTTTGCTCTTCCTGATACATAGACCTCCTGAGGTTGCGAACCAGAGGGTGCAATCCTATATAATGGGTCTCTCATTGGGGGTCTAACTCATGCCTATCTTCGAATATGTGTGCCGGGAATGCAATCATCGTTTCGAACTCCTGATTCAAGGGACGAAAGAAGCTGCCTGCCCGCAATGTAAGACGACGAAACTGGAGAAGCAGTTCTCCGCCTTCGGCGTGGGAGCGACCGGCGGCTGGCCCTCGCCGAGCAGTGGTGGCGCCTGTGGAAGTTGCGGCGATCCTCGAGGACCCGGGGCCTGTTCCATGAACTGACGGAGCCATGGGTAAGTCCGAGGAACAGGCAACGCGGCGAGCGATTGCGACGATTTCACAGTCCGATCCCCTGATCACACTGCTGCAGCAGGTTCGCACGGGGCGCATGCAGCCCACTGATGGCGGCCTGCGAGCTGTGACGGAATCCTGGCTCGAGACCTATCGGAAAGTGCTCGTGTCGGGTGGATTCTCTGCGCAAACTCTCAGACGACTCAATCCGGTGCCCCGCCTCACCCTCCTGAGTGATGTCGGCATTATTCCCCCGGACCATCCTGCCGTAACGGCCCTGGCGAAGGCCTTTGAACAGGCCTTCGCCGAGGCGAGTCGGTAGGGCTTCCTTATGTGGCGGTACTGGACCGCAGCTGCCTGGGTCTTCGTCATGGTCTGGGTGTTGGAGGTTCAGGGGGAGGAGGCGAATCTCGGAGGCCTTCTCCATCTGTCGGAGAAAAGTCTGCTGTCCGCTCTTCCAGAGAATACCCGCCTCCTGTTGGAGACATCCGCAATCGAACGGTTTTTAATCGAGTTGGACGGTAACCCTCCCGACTGGGCTGCGGTGTATGGCGGCGGGCATCATGACCCTGGCCATGATGCCCGGCTCTTCGCACTCAATCGCGAGCGGGATGCGAAGCGGGGGGGAAAGCCCGCATTGTCCTGGATTATCACGTTTGTCTGGGCGGGAGCGTTGTCGTCCTATGATGATGAGACCGGCGGATTTTCTGTTGCCGTAGGGCCAAAATTCATGACGACCAGGTGGGGAATCGTGCGGTTCAAACCGGAAGAGGTGCCAGGCAACCTGGTCGTGGTCGTCGGTGCTGGACAGCGGGAGGTATTGCAACGTGCCATTGAAGAGCAACGGCGCCTGGACATCGAGGTGGTCATGACCGGACAGCTTATTCCGGAAGAATCCCTGGTCTATGATTTTTCACATGAGGAGGAGGGCCGTGGCCTGATCATGCCTGTCGTCAGGATCCAACGGGTGGATTTTCTTCTGGCCGGCCAGGAGTAAATAGGCGGTTCCAGACAGCCATACATGATCTCTTGCATGAGGATATAGAGTGTAAGTAGCTAAAGCTAATTGATGAAACATGCATTGCCCAAGCATTTTATCCTGCCGCCATAATTTCATGAAACGTGAAACAGACTTGATGCCGCTGGCCTGGAAGGGTTCCGGGTCGTACTACATGCATGGTCTGTAGACCTGCTGAAGCCGCGGCATCGAGCTCGAATTCGATATCGGACAGGAACAGTATTTCCTCAGACCGGAGGCCCAGGCGGCCGGCTATTTCCTGGTAAGAAGTTGTCGCAGTTTTGGGTCCCACGCCTGTGTCGAAGAAGCCAGAAAACAGGTTGGTGAGGTTGCCATCGGTGGTGTGCTCGATCAGCAGGCGCTGCGCTCGTTCGGATCCCGATGAGTAGAGCGCGAGTCGAAGCCTGTTCCTCTGCCAGCGATGAAGAGCGGGCAACACGTCCTCATACAGGCGAGGAGCGAAAGCTCCGGCGTGATACCCCTCTTCCCAGACCAGACCCTGGAGTGCCTTGAGGCCTGGATGCTTCCGGTCCTCTGTGATCCATCGATGCAGAACCGGCGCAAGATCTTCATAGGAAGGTCGTACTCCCTGCTCCTGCGCGATCGTATCCTGACAGGCGGTAGCCCAGTGACGGACGACGGAATTCCCCGTCTGATTACGCAGGAAGTCGGCCATGCGCCGCTGAGCGTAGGGAAAAAGTACGTCGCGGACAAAGGAAATCGGGAGGATCGTTCCCTCGATATCGAGCAGCACGCAGCCGGTGGTCATAGCCAACGGTACTGCTGATCGATGCCGGACCCGGTATAGTTGGGAACCCACCCGGCCTGATCGGTGAAGATCCGGATCGCACAGACCCTCGGCTCGGGTCCGAGAACGAACCAGTGTTTGGTATTAGCCGGTACGGTCAGCAGATCTCCTGCCGCACAATGGACGGCGAAGACTTCATCGATGGGGGCTTCTTTGTGAAACCAGAAGAGCCCATCTCCCTCGACGAAAAAGCGGACTTCGTCCTCGCTGTGAGTATGCTCGCGGATGAACTTATCACGGATCGCGGGCAGGTTGGGGGTCTCGGGGGTCACCCTGATGACGTCTGCAGTCCGATAGCCGTTCTTCTCCATGAACGGCGTGACCCAATGGTCGTGGAGCTGCAGGACCTCGTTGTCTGGCGCGTTGGCCCGCAGGGACACAGTGGGTCGATGCTCATACCACACTCCGCGTTCGCCGAGAAACTGACGAATGGCGGAGTCCTCAGTGAGATGAATTTGCCTGCCAGGCACTCGGATTGTAGCCATGATGTCGCACCTCGCGTTCGCATTGGAGGAGATGTTCGAATACTTCAAGATGGCATTTGGCCTCAGGCAGAGTTCGGCCCCATACGTAGAGCCCGTGGCCGGCCAGAAGGAATCCAGGGCAGGGTCCGGCAGATGGAAGACGCGGTTCGATGTGGGCTGCCAGACCGGCCATATTCTGTGAATTGGGAAAAACGGGAAGCCGGACTTCACAATCGTGCCGATCGATTCCATCCAGCCCCTTGAGCAGTTCCCAGCCGGAGAGGGCCAGATAGCCGACCGATTCACCTTGCCGGGAGAGCACGGTACCTGCCACAGAATGGGTGTGGAGGACCGCCCCGACATGCGGTGTCCGGTAGAGCATCAAGTGAAGGAGCGTCTCTGCGGAAGGTTTCAATCGAGATTCGTGTACAGGTTTTCCGTCTCGGTCGATGGCCACAACATCGGAGGGATCGAGTCGTTCCTTGTCGATACCGGAGGCGGTAATGGCGCAAAACGCCGGAGCCGCGTGATCGGGCAGCCGGACGCTATAGTTCGTGCTGGTCGCCGGCGCCCATCCCCTGCGGGCCACCCATCGCGCAACGTCGGACAGTTGGTCCGCGTATCGTTCGAAGTCTGTGAAGTGATCCATGTGCCTCGATCGATCCTACCAACAGAGGGGCATTATATATGGAGAAGAGGATCCCGGCCACAACTGGCCGGCCCGCCAGGGCTAGAATGCGTCCTTCGCGCAGCGGAATCCGGTTCCGCTGGGGCGGCTATCCATCGTGCCCCAATCCCGGTCGCTAGTCCGGAGACTGGCCGCTGGCTTGAGCCAGGAACCGCCACGCATGGCTTTGATGGCACCTCGCTCGGGGCCTGGTGGATCGGCGAGCGGGGCGTTCCGGTAGTAGTTGGGGTCGAACCAGTCGGCTACCCACTCAGCGACATTCCCCGCCATGTCCAGAGCGCCGTAGGGGCTGGATCCTTGGGGGAAGCTTCCTACCGGCATGGTCAGAACTTCGCCCTTGATCCCATACTCTCGCGAGAGGCGAGCCCCTTCCCCCTTGAGCCAAAAGGTATCCCAGTCGGCTCCGCTCTCGAACTCGACAGTGCGCATGGCCCAATAACTTGCACTGTTGGCATGAGTGAGGTCCCAGTCATTGCCCCAGGGATAACGCCGGCCGTCTGTGCCGCGTGCTGACTTTTCCCATTCGGCTTCGGTGGGCAGGCGTTTTCCGGCCCATCGACAGTAGGCGGTGGCATCGTCCCAGCTGACGTTGACAACCGGGTGGTCGCCGATGCCGGGAAGCGGCTCACCATTCTCCCAGAGAATCATGGCGGGATTCGTATGTGCCGGCGTGCGATGTCCGGTCGCATGCACAAAGTCGGCATAGGCGCGATGGGTGATTTCAAGGCGGTCGAGAAGGAAACTGCTCAGATAGACCCGTCGTTCCGGTTGTTCATCGGGGAAACCGTCGCCTCCAGCCGGGGTTCCCATCGTAAACTCTCCGGCCGGGACCAGAACCATATCGGAGAGGAGCTCGGAGCTGATGGCTGATGGCGGGCAGGAGACAGTGCACAGGACGTTGATCACAAGAGTAAGAAGTCCTGAGTGCACGCGACGCAAGATTTCAGGGTCTCTTGATGCCGCAGGCCGTTGCCACGGCATCGCGATACGCGAGCCAGAGTCGTAGGCTCTTCTTCAGACTGGCCAGCACTGTGCGTTGCACCGTCAATGCGGTGGCGTGCTCTGTCACCATCCGGTAGGCGTCGTGGCGGTGGCCTGATTCGACCAGTTGGTGGGCGCGAATGAGATCCATGTGGTCGGTCGACACGCCGTGATGGCGGACCAATGGATGATTTTTTATGATTCGTTCGATTTCATCGGCCGTCTTCGGTTTAGAAGGCTCAAGCAACTCCTTGCGGTCCTTCACGCTTCCCTCGACGAACACAGTCATTGTGGCAGCGCCGAGCACCCATCGGGGATGATACGACATGCGGTCGAGCCAGGTCCGGTAGGTCCGGCTCGCCGGGAGGGGACGAACGTGCTCAAAGTCTCTGGCTGAGAACCCCAAGCCTTCCATCATCGTCAGGAAGAGCTCAGGATGAGACCTGCCGAGGGACAGGCCGCCGGTGTCCTCTTCGTAGATGTTCTCGGCCAGCATGCGGCGCACAGAGGCCGGAGGGTTATGGCCGTGGATTCGCGCGAGCAAGACAGGGAAATCACGGACGTAGACGAAGTATTCCTGCTGGAAATGGATCCGGAGCTGATTCCCGGTGAGAGTGCCGCCGGAGAAGTGCTCCCAGGCCCAATGATGTTTGGCATCCATGATCCGGAGGAGCGCATCGCGGAAGCGTGATGTCGTCATGCTCATGGTCGCTCTGTCTTGCCTTCTTGGTCGAAGCACCGCTACAATTTCCACACGGAGGGCAACCAGGTGAATCCGATCACGGTCCAAAATCCTGAAGAGATTCTGAACCTGCTGGCCGAGGTGTCCCTCCGCGGAACCGGTTTTACCACCGAATCGCTCCTCGATTATGTGCTGGAAGAGGGTTTTACGGAACCGATCTTCCTCAATGCCAGCGGCGAGGATCCCACAGCCTTCTACAAAGGCGAATCGAATGCCTGGGCCATCTACCAGGTGCGTGAGTGGAAGCGCGTGCTCACCATTTCCGGAGGTTCCGGCCGGGAACGTCGCGCGCAAATCACGGAGACGCCCTGACTGCGTGTGAAGTCTAAGGCTAACGGGAGGAAAGTGCAAATAGTTCGCCGGTTTTCCTGGCTCAGCCGATGGCGGTTCTCCGTGGGAGCCGCATGGCGCTGATTCACCTCACCAGCGCGCAGGATGTGGGGGAGTTGGCCCTCATCAAGAGTCTGCTCGACGGCAACGACATTGCCTACGTGATTCACGGTGAGCATATGAGCAGCCTTTATCCCGGAATGTCCTTCGTGGGAAGCCGGGTGATGGTTCATCCATCCGATCACACCCGCGCCGAAATTCTGCTGAGCAGGCTCCGGCTATCAATCCGGGAGGCGACGGCCTAACTCCTCCACTCTACGGCTGCAGCTTGGGATGCGGCTTGTCGCCGGGGAAGTCTCGAACCTGCCGTTCGCTCGACCCTTCATACCACCCTCCGACCAGCGTTCCCTCTTCGAAGTAGAGATATCGGTGGCGGACGGTCGCTGTGCCTTCCCAATCCTCGAAAATCCACTCTTCCTGCCTGATACCATCCTTGGTGAAGGTCGTGTTGATCGTCTGCGGCCCGCCCCATGACTGCAACACCTGTTCCTTCGTCATGCCCACCATCACGCGATGCTGTTCGATGTGTTTCTGAAAGTCTGGGTCGCGGAACTGGACAATCATAGGCCAGATCACCATCATCAGAAGAAAGATCCCGAGTCCTGTATAGATGATGATCCGAACCGGCCGCCGGCGAATGAACGAGAGTTCCTCGGACGGCGGTTCGATCGAAGTCGTGTGAAGTTCTGTGCCCATTGGTGGTCAAACGAGTCGCGAATGCTAACAACGGTGGATGGTGGAGTCAAGGAATGTTGAGCATTGGTAAGTAAAATCATCAGGTTATGAGCGGCGGTATACTTATCGCTATAGGTGGGGCCGTGAGCAAGGAGCGGGGGATATGAATCGAAGATGGCGGCAGGGCTACCGGGGCTTCGTTCTCTATTGCTTCTTCGCCTGCCTCGGCGTGTCTGGATCTGGTTCCATCACAGAGGCACAGGCGGTGACCATCTATTCCTACATCGATGACCAGGGTAATCCTGTCTATACCGATACGCCTGAGACGATCCCTGAGCAATATCGGGCCAAAGTAAAAACGCACGAACGACCGGATCCTGTGACGGCTGCGCCTTCTACGATGGAATCGGTCAAGGAGCGGGTGAAAGCTCAGGTCAAGAATCTGGGGCGCAATGCTCCGACGTTTCCATTCAAAATGGACGGGCTCAGTGCCGCTCAGTCGCAGATCCTGACCTATGCGGGGGCGGCGGCGATCGTCTTGCTCGTAATCATGTATCTTAGTAAGAGTCAGATGGTGCGGATGTTGGGTTTCAGCCTGCTGATCGTGGTCGGGATCGGGGCGCCGGTGCTCATGTATGTGAGCGACGGCGGGCCGATGGAGGTCATGAAGAGCAAGGCTGAACACACAGGACAGGTCCAGCAAGAGCGCCTTCAGCAGGCTCCGCAGTAGGATTCCCGCCTCGCACGGATTTCATGCCAGCCGTTATTCCGCGTATCTGGGAACCGGTATGCGTGTGGCCGGAGAAACGGGGACGGTGGACTGTTTTGCAAACTCACGGGAGTAGGGATTGACGATCGGTTCATGCGTATGGCGCTGGCGCCGGCTCACAATCTGCAGGCTCTGTGTTCCGATCTCGACCCGATCGATCAGCGCGCCGGTCGTGAGTCGGTCGGGCAGTCCCTGCAACGAAAACAATTGATAGCTCAGCGTCCAGTCGAGTTCGTCCTTGTCGCGCTCCCGAACGATGAAGCGGGCTGCGGGCGAAGGCAGGCCCTTGAATAACAGCAGCCAGATGTTCGACCGAAAGCTTGGGCTGGCGGGGTCGGTCGAGGGGCGAAACTCTGGAATCAGCGACGGGAGCTGCGCGATCGGTACGGCCGGGGTCAGTTCGATGTCGACCAACCGCACGAAGAGCGGGCGGTTTTCGTTGTGATCGTTGGGGTTGACCGCGTAGCTGAAGGAGTAGCGGATTTCCGTACCGTCCCGCGTGAAGGTATAGACATCCTCTCCGTTCTCGGGGGAGACCAATTTGCTGAAGTACATGGTCCAGTCGGCGATGGAATAGTAGGTGAAGATCCGAAGGGCGGATTTCCTATCTCGTACCGCCTGGGGTAGGCCGAGCTTGGCATGCAGTTCCGTTTGCGTCAACCCCAGGAACCCGTCTTCGAAGTACGGCGCTGCGCGGACAGCGGGAGGACAGACCCAACAACAGAAGACCACGAGGAAAGCAGCGAGGGCGAACGACCGTGTCATCGTCAGGCGCACGATATCTCTTCCCGGAAGAGGCACCATGGTATCGGCGGCTGTAAATCCCTGTCAAGGAACCGCCCGTCGGCTTGCTGGCTCGTCATCCTTCCAGTATGATCGCGAGCAGACCACCGACGGGTACGGAAGGATCCCCTGATGACGCCTGAAAGAGGGAAGAAACATCCGATCGAGACGCTACTCAAGGAACGTATTCTGATCCTTGACGGAGCCATGGGAACGATGATCCAGCAACACAAGCTGGATGAGGCGGCGTTCCGGGGGGAACGGTTCAAGGACTGGAAGAAGGATCTCAAGGGACACAACGATCTCTTGAACATTACCCGGCCTGCCCTGGTGGAGGACATTCACCGGCAATACCTCGAAGCCGGCGCCGATATCGTCGAAACCAATACGTTCAATTCGCAAGCCATTTCCCTCGCCGACTATCAGATGGAATCGCTGGGGTATGAGCTGTCGAAGGCCGGTGCGGAATGCGCCAGGCGCGCCGTCCTGAAGGTCCAATCAGCGCAACCGGGACGGACCTGTTTTGTCGCAGGTGCGCTCGGCCCTACGACGAAAACCTCGTCGATTTCGACCGACGTGAACAATCCGGCCGCGCGCGGCACTACCTATGAAGCGCTGGTGGCTGTGTATGACGAACAGGTGCGCGGGCTGCTGGACGGAGGTGTCGATCTGCTGCTGGTCGAAACGATCTTCGACACCTTGAATGCCAAGGCGGCCTTCTTCGCCATTCAGGAGGTCCTTGCGTCAGGCGCGCATCCTGTGCCGCTTATGGCCTCGGTCACGTTCATCCAGGCCGGCAGCAACCGCGGCGTGACCGGGCAAACAGTGGAAGCCTTCTGGAATTCCATCTCGCACGTGCCGCTGCTCAGCGTCGGGATGAACTGTGCGCTGGGGCCGCAGGAAATGCGACCCCTGATCGAAGAGCTGTCACGGATCGCGCCGGTGTATCTCAGCGCGCACCCCAATGCCGGCCTGCCGAATCCTTTGCTGCCGACCGGCTTTCCGGAGACACCGGAGAGTCTTGCTCCGCAACTCCGCGAGTGGGCGCAACAGGGCTGGTTGAACATCGTCGGCGGCTGCTGCGGGACGACGCCTGACCATATCCAGCGGATCGCCAGCGCCGTCCGGGGCCTGACGCCGAGACAGATTCCTACGGTCGAGCCCTATACACGCCTCAGCGGTCTTGAGGCCGTGACCATCAGACCCGATTCCAACTTCGTGAACGTCGGGGAACGCACCAATGTGACCGGGTCTCCCGCATTTGCCCGGCTCGTTCTGGCCGGCGACTATGAGGCGGCCCTGTCGGTGGCGCGTCAACAAGTAGAAGGCGGTGCTCAGATCATCGATGTGAACCTGGACGAAGGCATGCTGGACTCAAAAGCCGCCATGGAGAAATTTCTGCGGCTCGTCGCGTCGGAGCCGGATATTTGCAAAGTGCCGATCATGGTCGACAGCTCCAAGTGGGAGGTGCTGGAGACCGGTCTCCGGAATATCCAGGGTAAAGCCGTCGTCAACAGCATCAGCCTGAAGGAAGGCGAACAGAAGTTCGTCGAACAGGCGACGCGGATTCGACGCTACGGGGCGGCGGTGGTTGTGATGGCCTTCGATGAGAAAGGTCAGGCGGATACCCTGGAACGGAAGAAGGAGATTTGCCGGCGGTGCTACAGGATCCTTACCGAACAGGTGGGATTTCCGCCGCAGGACATCATCTTCGATCCGAACGTCCTGACCGTCGCGACCGGCATCGAGGAACATAACGCCTATGCGGTGAACTTTATCGAGGCCACGCGCTGGATCAAGCAGAATCTTCCCGGCGCGAAGGTCAGCGGAGGCATCAGCAACATCTCATTCTCGTTCCGCGGGAATAATATGGTGCGCGAAGCGATGCACGCGGCGTTTCTCTATCACGCGATCAAAGCCGGACTCGATATGGGAATCGTCAATGCGGGTCAACTTGCCGTGTACGATGAGATCCCGAAAGACTTGCTTGACCTGGTTGAAGACGTGCTGTTGAACCGTCGGCCTGATGCGACCGAACGGCTCGTGAGTTTTGCCGAGACCGTGAAACAGAAGGGCAAGGCCGCGGTGAGGGACGATGTGTGGCGTCAAGGCACGGTGGAGGAACGGCTGTCCCATGCCCTGGTCAAGGGCATTACCGATTACATCGATCAGGATGTCGAGGAGGCCCGCCGGAAATATCCAAAGCCCCTGTCGGTGATCGAAGGCCCCTTGATGGCCGGGATGAACGTTGTGGGGGATCTGTTCGGAGCCGGAAAGATGTTCCTGCCCCAAGTCGTCAAGAGCGCCCGCGTGATGAAGAAAGCGGTGGCGTATCTGATGCCCTTCATGGAGGAAGAGAAAAACCGGCTGGGCAATTTCCAGGCGCAGGGGAAAGTACTGCTTGCGACCGTCAAGGGGGACGTTCACGATATCGGAAAGAATATCGTCGGCGTGGTCCTCGGATGCAATAACTATGAGGTCATCGATCTCGGGGTGATGGTCCCCTGCGAGAAGATTCTGGCGACTGCGCGGGAGCAGAAGGCCGACATCATCGGCCTCAGCGGCCTCATCACGCCCTCACTCGATGAAATGGTGCACGTGGCGAAGGAAATGACCCGCGAAGGGTTCGACGTTCCTCTGCTCATCGGCGGCGCCACCACAAGCAAGGCCCACACAGCCGTGAAAATTGCGCCGTCGTATGCCCCATCGGTGGTCCATGTGCTGGATGCATCACGGGCCGTGGGGGTGGTGGGCAGTCTGATCAGTCCAGCCCAAAAGCCCGGATTTGTCCAACGGGTAAGGGAGGACTATGACCGGGTCCGTCAGGCGCACCAAGATCGAGGCGCCAAGCCGGTCTGGTCTATTGCCAGTGCGCGGGCCAATCGATTCCTAACGGACTGGGCGTCGGCGGATATTCCGATTCCCTCGTTCCTGGGGGTTCGCACCATCAGTCCGCAGCCGCTGGGTGAACTGGTGCCCGTGATCGACTGGTCCCCGTTCTTCCATACCTGGGAATTGAAGGGGCGCTATCCCTCCATCTTCGATGATGCGACTGTTGGGCCGAAGGCGAAAGAGTTATACGACGATGCACGTGGACTTCTGGACGAGATCATTCGGGATCAGCTACTGACCGCCAGGGGCGTGTACGGATTCTTTCCCGCCGCCAGCGTCGGTGATGACATCGAACTCTACCGGGACGAGAGCCGGTCGTCGGTTCTGATGACGGTGCACCATCTCCGGCAGCAGTCGGAGAAACCGCAGGGGCAGTCGCATGTATCGCTAGCCGACTACATCGCGCCGAAAGAGTCGGGACGCAAGGATTTTATCGGCGCCTTTGCGGTGACCGCGGGCATCGGGCTGGATGAATTGTGCCAGCGGTTCGACAAAGATCATGACGACTATAACTCGATCATGGCCAAAGCGCTGGCGGACCGGCTGGCGGAAGCGTTCGCAGAATGGCTTCACAAGCGGGTGCGTGAGGAATGGAGCTACGGCAGGGATGAGCGACTGACCAACGACGACTTGATCCGTGAACGATATCGCGGGATCCGTCCTGCGCCCGGGTACCCCGCCTGCCCGGATCACACCGAGAAGCGGCTCCTCTTCGATCTATTACAGGCGGAAGAACGCACCGGCATCGTCCTCACAGAGAGTTTCGCGATGCTTCCAGCCGCCTCGGTGAGCGGATTCTATTTCGCCCATCCGGAGGCCAGATACTTCGCAGTGGGAAAGATCGGCAGAGATCAGGTCGAAGACTACGCCCGCCGAAAGGGGATGGACCAGCGCGTGATCGAGCACTGGCTCTCGCCGAATCTGAATTACGATCCGTCCTAGCGACCGTCGCGGAAAACGATAGCCTAGACCGCCGGCTTAAGCAGGTCGTCGTGAAGGTCGACAGCCACGCCGCGAAGCGCACTTACGATTCGACGAAACCGTTCCTCCGCCCAGCCGTTAAACGACTCGGCGTCCGGAAAGACGAGATCCCAGGCTTTGGCGGCGTCCAGCAGCAGCAGGTGCTGCGCTCTGCTTCCTCCGGGGAACAGAACGACGAGGACCGCGGAATTCCCGGTCAGGCTGACATCGGTGAAGAGGTGCAACTTCGCGGAGGCGGGGAGGTTGACTTCACGTGAAGCGGCTTCGGCGAGCGGCTGATAGAGGCGGTGGAGAAACTGCCTGGTCACCTCGTAAGGGTGGGATGGCCCCAGCAGTCGGGGGTTCGGTTTTTCGCCGAACAGATGTTCTGTCAGATAGGTGGCAGCTTCCCAGGTGGGCATTACGCCCGATGTCACCAGGGCTTCGCAGAGATACGCGATCCAGTTGCGACTTTCAATGCGTTTGCGAACGGCAGTCGTCTTTTTGGCCATGATGGCGACCCTTTCATCAACCTACGCCGTGAGCGAGTGAAAGCCTGAGCGGTCGGCGGGGCTTGTCCCGGAAGTCGAGAAAAAGTATATCGGCAGAGGGATCTTCGGTCAACGAATCGGAAAGAAATGAACCGGGACGGCCCTGCCCGGCCGTCGCCGATGGACTAGGCCTCGCGGAGGATCTTCCGCAGCGAGCGATCGGCATATTGATCGTGAATGCGCGTGAGTTCTTCTGCGGAGGCCACGAAGACATCCAGCAGGTCCGGATCGAAATGCTCGCCCCGGTGCTTCAGCATGAGTTCGATCGCATGGCCGATTTCGAAGGCCGGTTTATACACCCGCTGGGTGGTCAGGGCGTCGAACGCATCGGCGATCGCGGCAATGCGGCCTTCAATCGGGATGGCGTCCCCCTTGAGCTTACGGGGATAGCCGGTGCCGTCGAACCGTTCGTGGTGTGTATAGGCGATGACGGCGGCCACCTTGAGCAGCTCTGCGTCCGACCCGCTCAGAATACGATACCCGATTTCGGCATGCTGGGCGATCACTCCGAATTCCTCCTGGGTGAACTTACCCGGCTTCAACAGCACATGGTCCGGGGTGCCGATCTTGCCGATGTCGTGCATGGGGCTGGCCGTGCGGATCAAGTCGCACCGTTCGGGTGTGAGGCCGTACTTACGGGCGAGCAGCTCGCAGTAGTGGCTCATGCGCTGAATATGCTGAGCGGTCAGACTGTCGCGAAACTCGGCGGCGATGGCGAGCCGCTGGATGGTTTCCTCACGTGAAAGGCGCAGCTCCTTTTCGCTGCGCTCAAGCCAATCCAGAGCCTGCTGCAAGGCCATGGTTCTGGTGCGTACGATATCTTCCAGACTCTCACGATGGAGACGATTCTCCATTTCGAGTTTCCGACGCCGCAGGGCATTGGCCACATCGATGAGCACTTCGTTGGATTCAAAAGGTTTGACGATATAGCCGAACGCGCCCACCTCGATGGCCGCGTTGGCCAGGACCGAACTGTCGAGCCCCGTGACCATGATCGCGGCCACGTCCTGACGCTCCGCAAGAATCGTCCGCACCAGATCCATGCCGGATTCTCCGGGCATGTTCACGTCGCACAACAACAAGGCAAAGGGCTGGTCATTGAGCTTCTGTCGTGCCTCGCGGGCGTCGGCGGCGATGGAAACGGGATAGCCGTGGCTTTGGAGAAGGTAGCCGAGGAGCCTCCTGATCGGTTCTTCATCGTCCACGACCAGGATGTTCTTGTTATCCAGAAGGGCTTGTTGCGCGGTTCGATCCAGCAGTGGTTGCATGAGTCGGGTGTTTTCTCCGCGTCGCAGGGTCGAAGAGATTGTTGAATGACGTATCGGTTGTTGGATCCTTGGTCTCAATCAAGAAGGACCGGCGCAGACTGGATGCAGATTGTATGCCATTCGACCGCACCTGCCGCTTGCCGTCCGCTGCTCAATAACGATCTGTTTCTGGAATGGAATCATGCCATGGATCGCCTTGCCTGGCGAGCCTTTCGTGACTTTGCGTCGTACGGAATCCCGTGCGGAGACTCAGGGAATAGAGCGACCGCACGCTCCGACTGTTGTACAGATTTTGCCGAGACCCTAGCCGCGTTTTGTACATGGAACAAGCGGAAGAACTGCGCGGTATGGCCATCGGGCCGACTCCTGAGCCACGCGGAGAGAGGGCGCGTGGTTTGCGCTTTCCCGGGGCCTCCACTATAATCCACTCCACTTCGCAAAGGAGTCGCACGATGAGCGGAATGACGGGGTTGGTTCGCTTTGATGGACGCCGGAAGGATCAGGTGCGTCCGGTCAAGGTGACGCGCAATTTCATCAAACATGCGGAAGGGTCGGTGCTCATTGAAATGGGCGAAACCAAGGTCATTTGCACCGCCTCGGTGGAGGAAAAGGTCCCGCCCTTCCTGAAAGGCAAGGGCACGGGCTGGGTGACGGCGGAATATGCCATGCTGCCGCGCTCGACCCACGAGCGCTCGCCTCGGGAGGCGGTGAAAGGCAAACAGGGAGGCCGGACCCTCGAGATTCAGCGACTGGTCGGCCGTGCGCTCAGGGCGGTCACGGATCTGACCCAGTTAGGGGAACGGTCCATCTGGATCGATTGCGATGTCATTCAAGCCGATGGGGGCACGAGAACAGCCTCGATTACGGGGGCCTTCATTGCCCTGGCCGATGCCTGTATCGTGCTGAAAAAGAAGGATGTGATCAAGAAGCTGCCGTTG
>DASPGL010000107.1:0-16900 GCA_035620635.1 Nitrospira sp.
CCCTGGTCTTTGCCTGATTGGTTAGGATTCGGAAAATCCAGGTCTTGAGGGATGAACGTCCCTCAAATCGACCGATGCCTTCCAGTACACCGATCCACGTTTCCTGGACCACCTCCTCCGCCACTGCAGGACTAGAGACAAAGGTCATTGCAAGACGAAGGAGCGAGGCATGATAGTGGTCTATCAGCTGGGCAAAGGCGGTTTCGTCGCCTTTGCGAAGGGCTTGGAGTAAGGTTGCGTCTTCCAGGATTTGTCTCTATCTACCCGCCACTGCCATTTCGGAGATCTTCGCTGTGGGACTGGCAATGCGTCCACGAAGGAGCACGTCTTTGACTGTCAACGCACCAGGCAAAAGATTGCTCTTATTCCACGAAAGCCTCAAGGACTCATCCCATCTCAGACCCAATTTTTTGGTATCTCCATGAAGTCTGTTGTGACAGCATAACTCACAAGGCCACTATATTTCACGAGGGTTGGTTTAGATGCTGGAAAATAACCTACTTTCATCCGCATGTTTTAGTCGTACCCGTTTCTGACTTGAAGAAAATTGGCGAAACCATCAAAAATAAATGGCGAAGTCGTAGTCACATTTAAACACGGGTTCGAATCCGGTTGTAGATCACACAGGGCTTCGCTCGTACCGGCACCTCTGTGAGGGATTAGGGATTGTGGGTGCCGGATGTTACCTCACCGGTGAAACTTGTTTCTTGCTCGTGCCGCGCGCTTTTCTTCCAGTCTCGTGCGCGGATAAATTTTCCTGTCATGTCCTAGTCCTGACGCCGCATCTCGATCGGGTCGCTGTCGCACTGTCATTTCGTCGTATCAGATGGGGGTGGTGATCTCGCCTGCTGCGACATTCGCCGTTGCTCGGCGGCGGCCGTCCATGCGACAGTTTCTCTCAGCCACCTCGCAATGCTCGCCCCATGGTTTTCGTTTCGAGTCGCGAAGCGGCATCTCAGATATAATTCCGACGCCGCGCTTCATTGACGCCCCTAGCGTCGGTTGTGTATAAGGAAAGCGCCTTTCATGTTGATCTCTTCCCGGGGTGATGGCTATGGCAACACGCGAATTTCATGACGGAGCCAAGGACGGGCTGGTAGCCGTCGAGCCGCTCGACCCTTCGAAAATCACGTCGTTCAACGACCTGCTCGTCGCGATGGGTAAAACCGCCTTCGGCGGCCGGCGGCTCGGCGAAGCCTTCGAAGTGTTGTGGGCCATGGTGCAGGATCCCGACTGTAAAGTCGTCATGACCCTGTCGGGCGCCATGACGATCGCGAAGATGGGCAAGATCGTCAGCATGATGGTGGATGAAGGGATGGTGCAGTGCATCGTGTCCACGGGAGCGCTGATCGCCCATGGCCTCAGTGAATCCGTCGGCAAGACGCATTACCAGCATCATCCGTCGATGAGCGATGAAGAGCTGTTCCGCAAGGGGTACAATCGGGTCTACGACACCCTCGAAATGGAAGCGAACCTGAACTATGTCGAACATGTGGTGTCGCAGACGCTGAAGCGGATCAATCACGACCGGCCGCTGTCGTCGGAACTTCTCACGCGCGAGCTGGGTAGGACGTTGGCGGAGGAATACGGCGGCGAAGGGATTTTGAAGAGCGCCTACCTAAAGAACGTACCGGTCTACATCCCGGCCTTTACCGATTCCGAAGTGGGACTGGACGTAGGAACCTGGGCGATGGCGCGCGAGATCGATCGCGCCCGTTCCCAGGCCGGCGACCGGGGGGATCTGGCCGTGTTGAAGGCTATTCACCAGTCCTGTCCGTCTTTTAACCCCTACCTCGATCTCAACAGCTATGCCGATCATGTGCTTTCGGCCAAACGACTCGGTATCTTCACGATCGGAGGAGGCGTGCCGCGAAATTGGGCCCAGCAGGTCGGCCCCTATATCGAGATCGGCAACCTTCGCCTGGGTCTCAATGTGAAATCGCCCCGCTTTCAGTACGGAGTCAGGATCTGTCCGGAACCGGACTACTGGGGCGGGCTCAGCGGCTGCACCTATCAGGAAGGGCTTTCGTGGGGCAAGTTCGTGACGCCGAAAGACGGTGGTCGTTTCGCCGAGGTGTTGAGTGATGCGACGGTGGTCTGGCCCCTTCTGATGATGGGTCTGATGGAACGGAAGAAGGCCGGTACGGCGCCACGCCCATGACGAGACGTCGTCCCGCACTCGCCGGAGCCCTACTCGGCTGCGCCCTCACGTGGTCGGCTTCACTCTGGGCCGGGGCGCCACCAGAAACCGACAGCCGGATGAGAGGACAGGCGAACGCGCCGGTCACCCTGATCGAATATTCCGACTTTACCTGTGGCTATTGCCTGAAATTTTTCAGGGACACCTGGCCGCTCATCCATGCCCGGTATGTTGAAACGGGGAAGGTGCGCTTTCTCTATCGGGACTATCCCCGGGCGGATCAGGGGCCCGGTCTTGATGCCGCCACGGCGGCGCGCTGTGCGGGTGCTCAGGGCAAGTATTGGGCGATGCACGATCGTCTGTTCGCCGAAGGGGGCCGGCTCGATCAGGCCGTCTACCTCCGTCACACGGCCGCGCTCGGGCTCGATCAGGCCGCGTTCGACCGGTGCGTGAAAGACGGGCGGTACACGAAATCGATCTTTGAAGATCGTCTGGAGGCCAATCGCTGGGGCTTTCACGGAACGCCCGGCTTCATTCTCATGCGGACGACGGAGGAACCGACGGAGAAGGAACCGGCGGTTGCGATCCCAGGGGCGTTTCCGTTCGAGATGTTTGCCGAGGAAATCGACCGGCTCCTGGCGAGCGCTCCACGCTAGCACGATGATGTATCCACCACGTTCGTAACAAGGTAGGGATGATTATGACTTTGACGCAGTCTTTCTGGCCCGTGTCTCATCGCGACGACGATTTTTGGGTATGCATGTCGTGCCTCGGAGAAGTCTTCTATCGCAAGGTACCCATGCCGGATTGTCCCGCCTGTCACGGCGTCTCGACCTATGAAGGATTTACCCTCGAGGCGATTCGTGACTGGGGGACAGAAGAGCTGATCGCCAAGGCGGTGACCGCACAGCAGGCATCCGCCGTTCCTCCGCCTGCCGTTGAATCCGCTGCGCCGGTCGAAGCCGCGGAGTAAGGTCGTCTCGACCCGAACGAGCATTCCTGTGCAGGAACCTCGCCCATTTCTCGTCCACGGCCAGTGGAAGCAGGGTCGCCAGACGGCTCCTGTCGTCAATCCGTTCAACGGGCAGGTCATCGCCGAGGTCGGACAGGCCACGGAGTCCGATGTAGAAGAGGCGATTGCCTCCACCTCCGGTGCGGCGGCTCCGATGGGCCGGCTCGCCTCGCATGCCAGGTACGACATCCTCCAGCAGATCGCTGCGCTCATTTACCGGCGACGGGAGAAGTTTGCCTCGACGATTACCGCCGAGGCCGGGAAGCCGATTTCAGACGCGAAGCGGGAAGTCAGCCGGGCGATTCAGACCTTCACGGTGGCCGCCGAAGAAGCGAAGCGGATTCCCGGAGACGTGCTGCCGCTGGACTGGACGCCGGGAACCGATTCCCATCTGGGCATCCTCCGCCGCTTTCCCATCGGACCCGTGCTCGGCATCACGCCATTCAACTTTCCGCTGAATCTGGTCGCGCACAAGGTGGCGCCGGCCCTGGCCGCCGGCAATTCGATTCTGATCAAGCCGGCTCCCCAGACCCCGTTGACAGCCCTGTTGTTGGGGGAAGTCGCGCTGGAGGCCGGGGTGCCTCCGGGCGGGCTCAACGTGGTGCCCTGCGACAACGCTCTGGCCGAACGGTGCGTGGCGGATCCGCGCTTCAAGCTGTTGAGCTTTACCGGCAGCGCGGCCGTCGGCTGGATGCTGAAATCCAAATGCGGGAAGAAGAAGGTCACCCTTGAACTGGGCGGCAACGCCGGTGTCGTGGTCGAACCTGATGCCGATCTCGACCTGGCCGCGCAGCGCTGCGCGGCCGGAGGTTTCGGCTATGCCGGACAGACCTGCATCTCCGTACAGCGGATCTTTGCGCACCATTCGATCGCCGATCTCTTTACGACGAAACTCCTGATGAATGTGGCCCGGCTGAAGGCGGGGGATCCGACCGACGACGCGACGACCATCGGGCCGTTGATCGATCAGGCGGCGGCCCATCGCGTCGAAAATTGGATCGGTGAAGCGGTGGCCGACGGGGCGCGGGTACTGCTGGGCGGGAAGCGCATGGGGTCGGTCGTCGAGGCGACGGTGCTCTCGAGCGTGAAACCGGAGATGAAGGTGTCGTGCTGCGAGGTGTTCGGGCCGGTGGTCACCGTGACGCCGTATCGCGATCTGGGCGAGGCGATCGTCGCGATGAATCAATCGGATTTCGGGCTGCAGGCCGGCATCTTTACGCGGGATGTGAACAAGATTTTTTACGCCTTTCGTCATCTGGAAGTCGGCGCGGTGCTGGCGAATGAGATTCCGACGTTTCGTACCGACCATATGCCCTACGGCGGTGTGAAAGACTCCGGCCTGGGTCGGGAGGGGGTCCGGGCCGCGATCGAAGACATGACCGAACCGAGACTGCTGATCTTGAATCTGAAAGAACCGGCCAAACCCGCCTGAAGAAAATCTTCCGAGGATATTGCGAAGCTGGTCCAATCTTGGTACAACAGCGACCCTATACCTGCAGCCGATCTGGTCCGTTTCGCTTGTCTGGTTGATCTTCCCGCAGGACATCACCAAACAACTCCGGACAACCAGAAGAGCCGAGTCACTCAGACGAAAGGGGAGACGATGGTACCTACGCACATGTTCCTGACGAGAGGAGTCGGAGTCCACAAGGAGAAGCTGGCCTCGTTCGAGCAGGCCTTGCGTAGCGCCGGTGTGGCCTATTGCAACCTCGTCACCGTGTCTTCCATTCTTCCCCCCAATTGCAAGATCATCCCGCGGAAGCGCGGAGAGAAACTGTTGAACCCCGGAGAAATCACCTTTTGCGTGATGGCCCGTTCCGAGACCAACGAACGGAACCGGCTGGTGTCCGCCTCGGTCGGCCTGGCGAAGCCCACCGACCGCCATACGTACGGATATCTGTCCGAGCACCATGCGCACGGGGAGACAGACGAAGAGACGGGCGAATACACGGAGGATCTGGCGGCCCAGATGCTGGCGACGACCCTGGGCGTCGAATTCGATCCCAACGTCGCCTGGAAAGAGCGTGAACAGGTCTTCAAGATGGGCGGAAAAATCGTGCGGACCTTGAACATCACCCAGTCGGCTATCGGTAAGCCGGGCAAATGGACCACGGTCATCGCGTTGGCGGTCTTCATTCCCGGAGAGAATGTTCCTAAGCGGTCCCGCCGTTAGCGGCCTCTGCGATCCGGATTTCCACGTGCCTGGGCCGACGGCGCAGGCGAGGGAAGAACGCCCATGACGCTTCCTGCCGGTTGGGAAGGCCCGGACCAGAACTTCCTGGGCATCGACGAACCCTGGTGCCATCCGGATCAAGCCGGTGTCTACGTCCTGCCGGTTCCCTACGAGCATACCTCCAGCTACATTCGCGGGTCGGATCGCGGTCCCTCCGCTATTCTGGAAGCCTCCTGTCAGGTTGAATTCTACGACGAACAACTCGGCTGTGAACCCGTTCGTGAGTGGGGAGGGATCGCGACGGCCTCGGCTCTGGACCTGAACGGAAAAATCGATCGCGCGGCCGTCGATGCCATCGAAGCCTTCGTCTCGCCTCACGTCGGACGCGGACGGTTTCTCGTGACCTTGACGGGGGAGCACACAGGCGCGCTGGGGGCGATCCGCGCCCACGCCAAACGGTATCCTCGGATGACCGTGGTGCAGATCGATGCGCACGGAGATCTGCGGGAGGCCTATCAGGGGAATCCGTTCAGTCATGCCAGTGTGATGGCGCGGGTGGTGGAAGACGGACTTGCATTAGTGCAGGTGGGCATTCGATCGATCAGCCCGGAAGAAATCGCCCGTATCAAGAAGACGGACCGGATCAAGACGTTTTTCGCGGCTGATATCCTGGACCCCTCAGGTCTTTATGAAGGGAGAGCTGCCAAATGGATTCCTGACGTCGTCGCGGCCTGCCAGACCCCGGTCTATCTGACGTTCGATTGCGATGGACTGGACGCCTCGATTGTGCCGGCGTTGGGAACCCCGGAGCCTGGCGGCCTCGGGTGGTACGACACGATCAACCTGATCGCTGCCCTCGCGAACGGTCCGGGTATTGTGGGTATGGATGTGAGCGAGATCGCCCCTATCGACGGATTCGTGGCACCGCAGTTCTCGATCGCGCGTCTGATCTATCGAGTGCTGGGCCGTATCCGGGCCGGCCGCCGCGTGCACTGAGTCGGATCCTGAAACCGGCCGTCGGCTTTGTGCTCGAATCGCTCAGGCGCTCGACATACCTCAACACGTGCGACTCGCGATTTCGCTCGCTGCGGCCTTGCCACCGACCTGTTTGAGGGTCCGGCAATGCGTCTGATCTCCTGTGACTGAAACCATTCGCATCAACAAGTTCTTTACGGAGCACGGGATCTGTTCCCGGCGCGAGGCGGACCGCCTGGTCGAAGCAGGCGTCATCACGATCAACGGTCTGGTGGCCAAACTCGGCGACCGGGTGTGTCCCACCGACGTCATCGCCCGCAACGGACAGATAATCCCCTGGGGCAGGGCGCCTGTCTACATCAAGTATCATAAGCCGGTCGGTGTGACGACGACGAGTGAGTCGCATGTCTCCCGGAATATCATCGCAGAGATCGGGCACCCCGAGCGGATTTTTCCGATCGGCCGGTTGGACAAGGATTCCTCCGGCCTCATTCTCCTGACGAACGACGGCAACATCGTGAATGAAATCCTGCGGACAGAATTCGGCCATGAGCGGGAGTATGTCGTAGAGGTCGATCGACCGTTCGCCCCGTCGTTCCTGGAACAGATGTCCCGCGGCGTGGAGATTCTCGGGAGACGGACGAGGCCCTGTCGGACGGTCCGTCTGGGGGGCGACCGGTTCCGCATCGTCCTCACGGAGGGACGCAACCGGCAGATCCGGCGCATGTGTCAAGCACTCGGTTACCGGGTGACGAGTCTGCACCGGGTCCGGATCATGCACATTACCGTCACGGGGCTGGGGGTCGGAGAGTGGAAGGAACTGACGGGCCAGGAACGAGCGCGACTGTTGGAAGCCGTGGGACGCTCGAGGGGGTAATGAACATCTTGCTATCGGCCGAAGCCACAGATTGAGCGCGAGACGTTCTTGCGATCGCCGGCCGGGGACGCCTCATTGGAGAATCCCATGAACGTGTTGTTTCTATCGAAGGAAGGATTCGGTGTGTTCTCTCACGTGTCGGGACTAAGCGTTGCGCGTTCGCTCACCGGGGCCGGTCTATCATACCGGAACGAAGAGACGACCTCACATGCTCCGTTACGGTTCTAACGCTCCTTTACCCGTCCAGCGCGTAGTTCCCATTTCAGTGGCCGCTCGATGGTGTCGCGGATCCGAGCGACACGTACCGTGTAAGTGACTCATCGAGATTTTAGATGGGTAGTGGTCACTTTATCTATTTGTCTGTGGAGAGAGCGAATGTATAGATAATGATCAAGCGGGGATGAACCGCAGAACCATTTACTTGATACCCAGAAGGAGGATGCCATGAGAACGATGAACCTATTCACTATCGGATTCTTGTCGATGATCGCTGCCACCGCAGCCCTCGCTTCCTACAGCTTCGCCGCTCATCCGGATAGGGTGGACTTCATCAGCACCCTCAATGAGAACGTGATGCAGCTTGACAGCGCGAAGGCCACGGACGGGACGGCGATGAGAGTGGATGTCATCGACCGGATCGAGCCCGCAGGGCCTTCGTATCCCTACTTGGAGCCGATGAACCGCTAATGATCGGCATAGCGCCTGACTGAGGAGGAGGCCGCCCCCCTCCTCAGTTTCATGGGCTGAAGGTGGGCCCCGCCGATCCGCGGTCTGTCCGACCTTGGCCGGATACGACAAAGCGGCCCCTGGATGCGTAAGCGCTGATGATGCAAGAGAAGGGCGGAGAGTGTGTCGCAAGGAACTCATGGAATGCAGGGGGGCCGTGGGCTAACCGAGCAGTTCTCGGCGGGCGGATCGGACGACCGCAAGGACTGCGGGGTGCGTGAGACGGCGCTCGACCGTAATCGCGTAGAAGTGCTGTTTGAGCGAGTTCAGTTGCCCCACCACGTGCACTCTGTACTGTCGGCAGATCTCCTCCTCCATCACAGTGGACCCGGGAAACAGTCCGTATCCTTCCTGTCCGAAGGCTTTGAGCGTCG
The DNA here is from genome assembly GCA_035620635.1 of Nitrospira sp. Classification (GTDB taxonomy): domain Bacteria; phylum Nitrospirota; class Nitrospiria; order Nitrospirales; family Nitrospiraceae; genus Nitrospira_D. The sequence continues at coordinate 8,278 of DASPGL010000107.1, forward strand.
CGCTGTCCTCGAACTCGCCTATGAGAGTGGGTCGTAAGTCGTGGCGTGCCAGCCATTCGTCCATCTGCCGGCGGAGCATTGCGTTGGAAGTCGGAAGCAAGATCGGTGCGCCACGCAAGGACTGGGGAAAGTTTCGACGATACCGTCTCGTCAATGTCCGCGTAGCGAAGAGCGTCACTCCCGATTCCCCCATGAGGTGGTTGTAGGCTTTCACCTTGATGGTGGGAGGCGCTGGCGTGTCGGCAATGACCAGATCCAGTCCGTGAATGGCCAGATCGGCCAACAGCTTGTCCAGCTTGTCTTCCCAACAGACCATACGGATGGAGGGTGAGTACGTGAAGGCGGATTTCAAGAGTTGGGAAGCGACCAACTTCGGGACCACGTCAACGATGCCGACGGCCAGCCTCACAGGACGACCGCTCCCGAGGCCCTTTATCGTGTTCATCAGGTCGTGGCCGAGCGAAAAGATATCCTCGGCATACTTGAACGCAACCCGCCCCATTTCCGTCAACACAAGGCGCCGCCCCGAACGCACGAACAGTTTCTCGCCCAGAGTATCCTCCAGCACTCGGATCTGCGCGCTGATCGTCGGCTGAGCCAGGCGGAGCTCCTCGCAGGCTTTCGCCACGGTGCCGTGCTTGGCAACGGACCAGAAGTACAACAGGTGATGGTAATTCAGCCACTCCATGGAAAGGCACTATACATCGAAATATCCGATCGCTTCAGCCCGGGTTGTCTGATCACAGGAGGGAACAGGGTCCCAACGGACCTGGACGTCCGTTCAGTGACACTCAGGCCACTTCTCTTACAGCGAACACCTGAATCCTGGCCAGCCACGGAGCTCCATTCGTAGCACGAGACAAACCAGTGAACCGCCCCCTCTCATACGATGAAGCCCCTGCTTCACGAGGCAATCTGAGCAGTGAGTCGTTACTAGCACCGCCCTCCTGCCCCTGCCCGCCTTGACCGTGCCGAACGGAGTCGCTAAGGTGGGCAGCCTGATGCGTGCGAGGTAACGTGGTTCAGAGCCTATGGAAGGAGACGCGAGTTCATGAGCGGAACGGGACGGCAATCGAATCGGTCTCGATACAAAGGCAGTCGCATCATCCATGACGGCAAGCCGATCGTCGGGGTGTTAGGAGGGAGCAAGTCGGATTTTCCCATATTGGAGAGGGCTGGAGCCATCCTCGCCGAGTTGAATGTTCCCTATGAACTCCTGGTGGTCTCAGCCCACCGGACGCCCGACCGTCTCTTTGAGTACGCCGCAACCGCGCCAGGCCGGGGCATCGAGGTCATCATCGCCGGCGCAGGAGGCGCGGCTCACCTGCCCGGTATGTTAGCGGCCAAGACCCACCTGCCGGTCATCGGCGTACCGATTCCTACGGAGAATCTTCGCGGTCTGGATTCCTTGCTGTCGATCGTTCAAATGCCCAAGGGCATTCCCGTGGCTACTGTCGCGATCGGCGGGGCTGAGAACGCCGGGCTGCTGGCGGCGCAGATTCTGGCGGGGCGCTATCCGGAGGTGGCCGAGCGGGTGAAGCACTATCGAACCGTCCAGACCGAGAGCGTGTTGAATTCCGCCGAAGCGAAGGGGACGAGTTTAGGCAACCTGGGAACCGATGAGACGAGTCGGCGGTCGTGAACGACACGATCCTTGAACCGGGATCAGTGCTCGGCCTGTTAGGGGGTGGCCAGCTGGGGTCGATGTTTGCCGGTGCGGCCCGCCGGATGGGCTATGGCGTCGCAGTGTGGGATCCCGATGCCGATGCGCCTGCGCATCAGCTGGCCAGCCACTCGTTTACGGCGCCATTTTCGGATCCGACGGTTCGCGCCCGGTTCGCCGAGACGGTCCAGGCGGTTACGTTTGAATGGGAAAATGTGCCAGCCGAGCTGTGTGAATGGCTCGAACGGCGCCGCCGGGTGCGGCCTTCCGGCGCTGTGCTCCGGACTATTCAGGATCGTGTCGAACAGAAACAGTTCCTGCGCACACACCGGATTCCGACTCCGTCGTTCATCACGCTCGACGACCCTGCTCAGCTCACCGCTGCGGTCGGCGCGATCGGCCTGCCGGCTCTGTGCAAGACAGCCACGTCCGGTTACGACGGGAAGGGGCAGTGGCTCCTCCGCCAGCCCTCAGAGATTCCTGAGGTCGAGCGGGCCCTTCGGACGACCGCCAGGCCGGGGCTCCGATGGGTGCTCGAACAGTTCGTGGAGTTCGAGCGCGAACTCTCCGTCCTCGTGGTGCGTGATGACGGAGGCAGATGCCGAACGTATCCGGTCGTCGAGAATCGGCATGAGCAGGGCATCCTGCGCGTCACGCTGGTGCCGGCCGCGGTGTCTTCAGAGGTCGCGTCGAGGGCCGCGGATCTTTCCGCCCAGGCCGTCGCTGCCCTGAATGGCGTCGGGATTTTCTGTGTCGAGCTGTTTCACGCCGGGGCCGGCGACCTGCTCGTCAATGAAATTGCCCCTCGTCCCCATAATTCGGGCCACTACACCCTGGATGCGTGCGGCGTCTCGCAGTTTGAGCAGCAGGTACGTCTCCTCTGTGGCTTGCCGCCGGGCGAGGTGCGGCTCCTGAGTCCTGCGGCGATGGTGAACCTTATCGGCGAGGAGGTCCGGTCTGTGACCTCTGGCCACGGGTTTGCCGATCTGCTGGCGACGCCGGAGGCCGTGCTGCATCTCTATGGCAAACGAGTCGTCCGCTTCGGGCGAAAGATGGGCCATGTCACGTTCCTGGCTCCTCAGAGACATGTGGCGGAAGAACGGGCACGCCGGTTCATGAACTGCCTCTCCCAAGTCCGTCAGGCCTCTGCCTGACAACAACCGGGAACAACCAGTGCGCACTCAGATCTCTGTCCAAGGCAGGAACAGGCATCGTTCCATTTTGTCAGTGTCTGGAGGTTTCTGGGTTGGGCGGAAGCCAGGATGAGCGGGAAAGACTCAGTAAACAGGGCCATTCTTTCGGCGGGGAGAGGTATAAAACTTGCTGATTCCCCTGTGCCTACGCGCCACAAGGAGTCTCATCCGCCATGTCGACACAGGCCATTGGTATCGGCTCCAACCAGATGTCCGGCCGACTCTATCGACTTCTGACCCATCCCCGTTCCCGCAATCTGCTGCTCCAAAGTCTCGTCAGTATCATCCTGTCCTATGAGTTGCTCTTCGGGTCCGATGCCGTCCTGAGTCGATTCATGCGCGACGCACTGGCGGTGGGATTATGGCTGTTCCTTGCAGTGATTGCGAGTGTTCCACGGCCCGCTCTGGAAAGCGCGTGGTTCAGCGCCGGGCTGGTGGCGCTCGACACGCTGCTCGTGACGGGCACGATTTATCTCTCCGGGAATGCCAGGTCGGAGCTCTATATCGCCTATTTCGTGCTCATCCTGGTGGCGGCGTCCGTCCGTCGGCTGGGCCATTTGTTGGCGCTTTCTCTTTTGCTCAGTGCAGGCTATGCCGCGGTGGTCTGTCAAAGCATGGTTCAGACCGGCAGCATGGCGGTCGGGCAGCTGCTGGGCATTCCGGTGCTGCTGGTGATGGCGGTGTTCTACGGCGTCGCCCTGGAGACTGTGGCGGTGGTGGAGAAGGAAAAATCCACATTGCTGAACGATGTGGAGGAACTGAAGAAAACGGAAGGCGAACTGCAGGCGGCGAAGACTCAACTGGAGACGCGGATCAGGGCGTTGAAGGCCGACCTGACGAAGGCCACCGCCGATCTGCGCGAGGGGCAGGCGGTGCGGCGCGGGCTGGAACGGCAGCTCCATGACGCGCAGAAGATGGAGGCGGTCGGCCGGGTCGCCGCCAGAATCGCCGGCGAGTTCGGATCACTCTTTTCCGTGATCGGCAAACAAACCGGTGTGTTGTTGTCCCGCCTTCGACCGGATGATCCCCTCCGGGCTTCCGCCGATGAGCTGTTCCGGATGGGGGAGAAGGCCGCGACGCTGACAGCCCAGCTCATTGCGCTGAGTCTTGACGAGCGGCCGGTTCGGCATGTGATCTCAGTGGATCGCATCGTGTCGGATCTCCAGCGTACCATCGACAGTCTCCTGCCCCGCTCTATCAGGCTGGAGGTGCGGCTGGACAAGGGGGAGGTTTGTGCCGAGGTCGATCGCGAAGGGCTGGAAACCATCCTCTTGCAACTGGTCGTCAACGCGAGGGATGCCATGCCGCACGGAGGGCATCTGACCGTCGAAGTCAAGACCATCGGGGAATCCGCCGCTGCGGCGCCGGTGTCCGGTGCGCGCCGAACACCTCCTCAGGCCCTCATTCAGATCAGTGATACCGGCACCGGTATGAATCTCGAGACTCAGGCGCGGATGTTCGATCCCTTCTTCTCGACGAAGGAGACCAGCATCGGCCTCGGGCTTACGGCCGTCTACGGGATCGTCAAACAGAATGGCGGTACCGTGGAGGTGGAAAGCCGGCCGGGGCAGGGCACCGTGGTCCGGGTCTGCTTCCCGGCGGTGCAGGCTCCGGCGGTATGGGAAGACACGATGGCGAATACCCTGCTGGCGAGGGAGGGTGAAACCATCCTGCTCGTCGAAGACGATGAAATCGAACGGAAGCTGGCGCTGTCCGTTCTGCAGCGCCACCGGTACCGTGTGTTGGAAGCGGCCTCGTCGGTGGAGGCGATCATGCTGACACAACAGTTCAAAGGCACCGTCCATCTCGCTGTGAGTCCGCTCGTCATGCCGCAAATCGGCGGGCGCGAACTGGCTCACCGGCTCCTAAGCCAGCACCCGGGCATGAAAGCGCTCTTTGTGTCCAGTTACGACGACGAAGCGATTCAGCATCACCGCATCAATCGGCGATGCCTCCTGCAGCACCCCTATCGCCAGGCGGGGTTGATCGAGAAGGTCAGGGATGTGCTGGACGCCGCCTAGATGTCGAGGAACCGGGACTTCGTGCGCATCGCGCCTGCCCCCGTCGCGACGCGAATCCTCAGCGATCCCATCTGTGTACACGCCCCGGTGAAAAGAACGGCACGTCAGGACGTTTGAAGACCCCGATCAAGGCCATTCCTGCGACGAAGCCTCCGATGTGCGCGAAGAATGCGACGCCGCCTCCGGTCGCCCCGACACTCATTCCCCCGCTCACCAGCTGCGTCACGAACCACATGCCCAGCACGATGCCGGCGGCAACGCGGGTCATGCCGATCCCTGGGAGAAGGACCAGCACATGGGCATGGGGAAACAACAACAGATAGGCGCCGAGGACGGCGGAAATGGCTCCGCTGGCGCCGACCATCGGAATCTGCGAGGACGGGTCGATCAGGGCGTGACTGAGGGCGGCCAGAATCCCGCAGAGGAGATAGAAGACGACGAACTTCGCGTGGCCCATAGCGTCTTCGATGTTGTTTCCGAAAATCCAGAGGTACAGCATGTTGCCCAGGAGATGCATCCAGCCCCCGTGCAGGAACATGCTGGTCAACAATGTCAGGCCGGCGGGAATGGCGGGCACTTCCTCTGGCAGCGAATCGAGACCGAAGACGATGGACGGGATCGCGCCGTATTTGAAGACGAAGATTTCCCCCGGTTTGCCGGGCAGGCTCGCCTGGTAGAAGAACACGATGACGCAGATGACGATGAAAAGGATGGTGACGAGAGGGGTTCGTTCGGTCGGGTTATCGTCGTGAAGCGGAATCACGCTGGAAGACGCGAGGGTGTCCGGCGACGGTCTGCGACCGCATGCGGGAGTGCCGGGTTGCTCGGAAGCGTTCCGTCGGCACCGAGCGGAACGGAGAACCCCGCGGCATGGGTATGGCCGCCTCCGCCGAATGAGGTGGCGATTGCGCCGACATCCATGCCGTCCGCGCGGGAGCGCATGCTGAAATAGCGCCGGCCGTCGCGGTCGTGCCAGATGAGACAAAACGGGTGGTGCGGCGAGAGTCGCTCCCCGATCTGGCTCGTCAGGACCGCACTCTGCACCGAGGGGACGATGTGGCCCTGGAATTCGACCATGACGGCCTGTGCCGCAAGCTTCGCGACGAGCTCGCGCTCGTAACGCAGGATTGCACGGCCCTCCTGCTCCAGCCCCGCCTTGGAGAAGCCGTTCCAGAGATTGAAATCGAACGGATAGGAAGCCAGCGCCGCATTGATCTCGCGACTGCCGGGCAACGCCCATGTCCAGAGGTCTTTGTCCTGCACATGCTGGAGCAGCCAGGGCGCTTCAGTGCCGTGGGCCCATTCCCAGCTGAGCACCGCCCCCGACTTGGTCTGGTCGAAGTAGGCATAGGGGAGCCCATTCAAGGCCTGTTCCGCGGTGATGTGGTGATCCAGCACCAGGAGCTCCTTCGTCTCGGCTGCCATGCGCTCGAGGACGGGCCGTGCGTAGCTGAAGTCGACGATGACCACACGATGATCCTTAAGGTCCGGGGGAGGCGGACAGCCGTGCTGCACCGGCAGGAACCGGGCGCCGGGAAACTTCTTCCAGATGGCCCACGCTGCTCCGAATCCGTCCGAGCAGTCGGCGTGGTAGAGGACGATGTCGGGCGGGTGATGGAACTGGGGGGCGGAAGGTGAGTCCTTCATAGCAAGGCTATCAGAATAACACGACTGGTGTCGCGGGCTAAAGGACGTTTTTGCGCCCGTCCGGTGCCGTGCGATCATCGGCCGTGATGGCCTCGATTGTTCCCGGTCGGGTCAGAGGTCGTTGAGATGGTCGATCAGCTGGCGGAGACGGCCGGCGCTGCGCCGGTTGAAATTGAACACGAGCCGCGGCAGGTCCCGCAGGTCCGGTTCGTCGAGTTCCTCCTCCAGAGGGCCGCTCACTTCGAAGCGGCCGTCCGACAGGAGATCGCCGAATTGCGTTTGAAGCCGGTCGAGCTGGTCGGCCGGAATCGCCGCCTTGAGACGCATGGCCAGTTGCCGGCCGACGAAGCGGATGGAATGATAACGCCGATAGAAGCGGAGGATATGACCGACCGCCGCCTCGGCTGTGTTCACGATGGTGAAGAGACTCAGGTCCTCTTCATTGATCAAGCCCCGCTTCAAGAGCTGCTTCATAATGAAAGCCGACCAGTCGTCCCAATAATCGCAGCCCGGCGCCTGAAGACACACGATCGGCTGGGGGTCGCTCTTGCCGGTCTGTGCCAGCGTGAGAATTTCGAATCCTTCGTCGTGCGTGCCGAACCCGCCGGGAAACAGCGCGATGGCGTTCGCCTCTTTCTGGAACATGAGCTTTCGGGTAAAGAAATATTTGAAAGTAATCAGTTTCGGATCGTCCGCGATCGTGGCATTGGGGCCCTGCTCGAAAGGCAACATGATGTTGACGCCGAAGCTGTTCTCACGGCCTGCGCCTTCCTGTGCAGCCCGCATGATGCCGTCCGCCCCGCCGGTGATGACCATGAATCCTTCCCGAACGACGGCCTGCGCGAAACGGTACGCCAGTTGATAGTTGGGATCGTCGCAGGCGGTGCGCGCCGAACCGAAGATACTGATCTTTCGCCGGTCGCGGTAGCCGTGGAACACGCCGAATGCATGGCGCAGTTCCTTGACCGCTCGGTTCACGATCTTCACGTCCAGAAGGTCGAGATGCGTGTCATGCAGTTTGAGCAGTCCGGTGAGGAGCTCCCGCATCAGGGCCGCGTGCAGGTCGTCTTCCGGACTGTCCAGCAAGGCGCAGATCTGTTGGAGGATCTCTTCTTTCGACAGGGTGGGGCGCGGTCGAGCCTGTGATGGCTTGCTGGATGTGTTCATGCGTCGTTCCTTCTCGTGAGAGGATTCGATGAGTATAAAAATCTTACCAATGGATCGGCCGTTGGTCAAAGAAGGTTTGAGTGATCGGCTGTGGCCTAGGCAAGATCGGAAGACTTCGGCGAATTCTGGAGCACCCAGGCCAGGATTCTCGACTGGTCTGCGGGAGAGAGATTGGTGAATTGGATATCGACGGCCGGCGTCAATGTGCCGGGCGTGGTCCCTGTCTTGCCCATCCCGTCATACTCGTTCAGGATCGTCCCTCGAACGGTGAGAGCGGTCGCCTGCTCTGGGAGTGTGAAACTCAGGATAATTTTGGTGCCCGGCAGCAGCAGGGCAGGGGACTCCACTAGGGCGCCGATGTGGCTGAGTTGAACGATCGTCGCGCGATGGTCGGCTCCCGGGCCCCGCTCCTCGATCACGCTGACCGTTGCCGGGACGTTCGTCAGGCAACGTTTGTGGGACAGCACGAGGTCTCTTGCCGTGAGGACGCCGACCGGCTGATCTTGTTTCGTGACGATGAGGATCGGTGTGCCGGTGGACATCATGAGCGTCGACGCCTCTTCCACAGCCCGATCGTATTCGATAAATTGTACGGGTCTGCTCATGATGGTGCGGACCTCGATCTCATCCGGCTCCAGACCCTGGGCAACGACTTTCTTCACGATATCCGTCGGAGTCATAAGCCCGAAGCGCGTGTCCGTATCCTTGACGAGCAGACAGGGCATCTGTTCGCGCTCCAGGAGGGAAGCCGCTTCGGTGACCGAAAGGTCGCCGGGAATCTGAACCACGCCGGGTGTCATCATGTGTGCGACCACTGGGATCTGCTGATTCGGGGCCTCGGAGCGTCGATCGTCTGGGTGTGACATCATCGCCTGGCCGGATCCTTTCCGTTCAAAATCGGGGCTCCTGGCCGCCGCGATGTATGCCAAGTA
>DASPGL010000108.1:0-23998 GCA_035620635.1 Nitrospira sp.
TGGTAAACAGTGAGCAGCAGTCCTCATCCGGTTCGATGGACGTCGTAAACGTGCCGATCTGTTCAGCCTGGTTCGTAATCTCCAGTTTGTCCATGCCGATGAGCGGGCGCAGGATCGGCAACTCCGCCGCCTCCTGGATGACCGAGAGGTTTTCCGGCGTCTGCGAGGCGACCTGGCCGAGGCTGTCGCCTGTGACGAGACCCCAGCATTTCTCCCGCCGGGCCAATTCTTCGGCGATCCGGATCATGAGTCGGCGGTAGAGCACGATACGGAATGGAGCCGGAGCCTGCGCGACAATCTCCCGTTGGATTTCGCCGAATGGCACCACGTAGAGAGTTGATTGATATTGGTGCGTGGTCAGCGTCTGAACGAGTTCCTGAGCTTTTTCTTCCGATGCGCGGCTGACCAGTGGACGGCCGGAGAAATGGATAAAGAGAGCCCGGCAGCCGCGCTTCATCATGCGATAGGCCGCAACCGGCGAGTCGATCCCGCCGGAGATGAGGCAGGCCACCTTCCCGCTGACCCCGACCGGCAGCCCGCCGGGCCCCGCGATCTTCTGGGTGGAATAGTACGCCTCTTTCGAGAGCAGCTCGACAAACACCGTGAGCTCCGGATTCGTCAGGCTGACAGTCTTGTCCAGGTTCGCGCAGATGGCCTTGCCGACCGCGCGCTCCACGTCCATGGATGTGACGGTCAGACGCTTGTCCGCACGCCTGGCGGTGACACGGAAGGTTGTAAACGGACGGCCTGTCAGTTCGCCGCAAATCGCTTCGCAGAATGTGTCCAGGTCGGGTGAGGTCAGGTCAAGCGGGATCGCACGGGCGATTGCGAAGTTGGCGATCCCGAATACGCGCGCGAGTCGCTCTTTGACGAACCTGTCTGCGGTGTCGGGCGGAAGGACGACGCGGATGCGGCTTCTCAGCGTCTCCACTCGGGTGATGCCCGAGCCTTTCAGCGCGAGCTGGATATTTCGCACGAGTTGCCGCTCGAAGTAGTCGCGGTTGCGACCTTTCAAGGCCAGCTCGTGATAGTGGACGATGACGCAACGCATGAGGGAATGAAGGTCGAGGTTTAGGTTAAGGCTGAGTTCGGATGTTGGTGCATATTCGTCATCTATGCCTTAACCGCAGCTTCAGCGTTGGCTCATTTTCTCGAGAAATCGCTCGGCGTCGATGGCGGCCATGCAGCCGGAACCGGCGGCTGTGACGGCCTGGCGGTACTTGGAGTCCTGGACATCCCCGGCGGCAAAGACGCCGGGGATGCTCGTGGCGGTGCCGTGTGTCGTGATCAGGTAGCCTTTCTCATCCATCGCGAGCTGACCGGTGAACAGAGCCGTATTGGGTCGGTGGCCGATAGCGACGAAAAGGCCGGCGCAGGGAAGCTCAGATGACTTGCCGGTCACCACATTTCTGAGCCGGACGCCGGTCACGACCTCCTTCCCGAGAATATCCTCGACGACGGAGTTCCAGACGAAGGTAATCTTTTCATTCCGCATGGCCCGGTCCTGCAGGATCTTCGACGCGCGGAGCTTGTCCCGTCGATGGACGATCGAGACGTTGGTTGCGAACTTCGTCAGGAAGGTCGCTTCCTCCATGGCGCTGTCTCCCCCACCGACCACGACCAACTCCTTCCCCTTGAAGAAAAATCCATCGCAGGTGGCGCAGGTGGACACACCGTGGCCGGTCAGTCGGGATTCGTTCTTCAGGCCGATCGGTATGGCGGATGCACCTGTGGCGATGATGATCGCGTGGGCTTCAAGGGTCTGGTCGCCGTCCACGGTAATCGTGAACGGCCGCTTCGTGACATCGACGGCAGTGACATCCCCGGTTCTGAAGATCGTACCGAACCGTTCCGCCTGGGCGTGCATCTCCTTCATCAACTCCGGGCCCATGATCCCCTTGGCAAAACCAGGGTAGTTTTCGACTTCTGTGGTCGTGGTGAGTTGCCCGCCGGATTGCCATCCTTCGATGAGTAGCGGAGATAGATTTGCCCGCGCCGTGTAGACCGCGGCGGTCAATCCGGCCGGCCCGGAGCCGATGATGACGACAGACTGCATGAGCGGGAATGTAGCACAGGAAGAAAACAGATTGCATGGCGGCGTCGGCTAACGGGAGGAGCGAAGGGTGTGCATCACCGACCGGACTGCTCGCCGGAGGGCGGCGGGGGTGAGCGTTCCCCGAAGCACGAAGTCGGCGCGGCGGACTTTCTCGGCCAGCGGAAGCTGGTGACGGATGCGTCTGGTCGCTTCGGTGCGCGTCAGCCCGTTCCGCGTCCGCAGGCGGGCAATCTGAGTTGCGCGGTCAGCCGTGACAACGATGGTTTTGTCCACACGCTTGTCGATGCCGGCTTCGAAGAGCAGCGGCACGTCGTAAATCACCACGGCTTTCGGATCCTTCCTGGCGGCCTGTCTGGTCAGCCTGGCCTGCTCCCGTGCGACGCGGGGGTGGATGATTCGCTCCAGCCGGCGCAGCGTGGCACGGTTGGCAAACACGAGGCCGCCGAGCGCACGGCGATTGATGGTGCGGTCTCGGTTGAGGATGGGTGTGCCAAATGTCTTTACGATCGCCCGCCAGGCCGGTTTTCCCGGTGTGACCACGTCTTGCGCCAGTTGATCGGCGTCGATGACCACCGCGCCGCAGTGACGGAACATACTCGCCACGGTGCTCTTCCCCGTCGCAATGCCTCCTGTGAGCCCCACGAGAATCATGAGCATCAAGCATACAGAAGACTGAACGGAAGGTCGAGGTTGAGGCGCTTGCGGGGGCCCCGTTGACTTCCAGGATTGTGCGACGGTAAGAGTTTCACCATGCGTCTTGTGAGTCTGGTCGTAGCGATGAGCTTGTTCCTGGCGGGCCAGGGGTTCGCGCACCCTGGCGAGCATGGGCCCCTCAACCCGCGGACCATCACGGTCGCACTCGACGGCACAGGAGATTTTACGTCGATCCAACAGGCAGTGGATGCCGCCAGATCGGGTGATACAGTCGCGTTGGCGCCGGGCGTTTATCCTCAAGATGTCACGATTCACAGCAAAGACAGCATCCGGTTGATCGGGGCCGGGGTGGACAAAGTGACCTTGCTGGGGCACGGCGAACGGGTCGGCGTGCTCCATGTCGGTAAGTGGCCGTACGGCGCGACCCACGTGGAAATCAGCGGCATGACGATCAATGAGCATGGAGGCCATGCCGTGGGGATCTTCAATGCCAAAGGCATCACGCTCCGGCAGCTCCATGTTAAGGGTATGGTCTTTGGCCAGCAGGCCCAGGATGTCTGGATTGAAAACTGCGTCATCGGTGGGAGTGAGACCACGGGCGTGCAGTTTGCCGACTCTCAGGCGGTGCTGGTGGGCAACTTGATCCATGACAACGATCACGGGGTGAATGTGGCCGGCAAATCAGACGTCCGGCTGGAGCGCAATGTCATTACCCGGAGTCTGTTCGAAGCGGTGGTCGTGAATGACCGTGCCAAGGCTGTCCTGCTCAGCAACACGCTCGTCAAGAATGGCGGGGGGGCTGCCTTCCTGGGGTCGTCGCAGAGCGAGGTGGCAGGGAATGTCGTGGGTCTCAACAGGGTCGGGTTTCTATTCGCAGGAGCAGGTCAGGCCAAGACTTCCTACAATGCGCTGAATAACAGCGAAGGCAATTACATGCGTGCCGGGTTCCCGAACATTCCGGCGCCGGAACTCCAGTCGCCCTCGGATCTGGCGATCGACCCGGGCTTTGTCGATGTCGAACACAATGACTTCCATCTCCGGCCGGACTCGGCTCTCCTGAATAAGGGGGAGTTCGCCTATCTCGGCGCCCTCCCTCCGCTTTCAGAATCACCCTGAAGAATCACAAAAACTAGATTGAAAACAACAGGATAGTGGGACATCTCTGACAGGTGAAATGCGTGTGGTATGCTATTTGTACACGACAGCCACTTCTCGACTCAAGAAACACCATGGTCGGGCCGAGAAGGACTCAACCAGGAGGTCTCCCTTGGCTAGCTTCCGCAAGGATCTCGAAAAACCGCCGGGTGAAGGAATCCCTTCGTTGGAAGATATGGAGTCCGGCAAATTGGTTGGGGCAGTGCTGCCGATGTCTGAGCAGGCACAGACCCAAATGCGCAACAGCATCGAAGTCATCGACTACCTCCTCAATCAAGAACGTGTGGTCTGGAGCTGATTCTCCTCCGTCGACCTCCCCGCATCCCTTCTCCACTTTCCCAGCGGTTCAAGGGCCGATCGAGGCTCCAGAGCTTCAGGCCGATGTTCCGGTGCCGCGAGTCCACTCGTAAGCCTTACAGGTTTCAGTCGACCAAGGGTGGAGGTCGCCTTGAGTGTGTGGTTGACACAACCGAAAAGGATTATGAGGCGGTAGCTGCGACTCGACCGGACGACCGGTTCCGTCATGCTGCCCCGCTTGAAATCGGCTTCGACTCGGCGCATCGTAAGTGCGAAGGTATTTCCCGGGGCATACCTTGACCGATGCAATCAAATCTCGGAGCGGGCCGGATTCTCCGTTGAAGTCGAACGTGACGACACCCAGGCAAGCAGCGTCTCAGGGCCCTCGGCCGATTCTTGCCGAGCAGCAACGTCTTCAGGAGGATGCGCGGCGTGAAAAACACTGGAAGCGGTGGGGGCCTTATCTGAGCGAACGGGCATGGGGGACTGTCCGGGAGGATTACAGCCCCTATGGGACAGCCTGGGAAGCATTTCCGCACGACCATGCCCGCTCACGTGCCTATCGATGGAACGAGGACGGCCTCGCCGGCATTTCCGATCGTCATCAATACATCTGTTTCGCCATCGCGCTGTGGAACGGCTGCGATCCTATTCTGAAAGAACGGGTGTTCGGGCTTACCGGGAATGAAGGAAATCATGGCGAGGACGTCAAGGAGTATTACTTCTACCTCGATTCCACCCCGACGCATTCCTATATGAAGTTTCTCTACAAGTACCCGCAGGCCGAGTTCCCCTACGGCAGGCTCGTGGAAGAAAATCGTCGACGGGGCCGGACAGACCAGGAGTACGAACTCATTGATACGGGCGTCTTTCGGGAAAGCCGCTACTTCGATGTGTTCGTTGAATATGCTAAAGCATCACCTGAAGATCTGGCCATACGGATTCGCGTCGTCAACCGGGGACCCAGCCCCGCCGAACTCACCCTCCTGCCGACCCTCTGGTTTCGGAATACCTGGTCCTGGGGGCTTGATGCGCGTCGACCTCGGATGCGCGAGGGTCAGGCCACCAAGGGTATGAGCATCGTTGAGCTGGATCATGAGTACTACGGTCGCCGCCGACTCTGGTGTGAGAGACGGCCGACCTTGCTGTTTACAGAGAATGAAACCAACACCCGTCGGCTCTACGGCGACATGGAAGGTGCCCGGTATGTGAAGGATAGCTTCCATGAGTATGTGGTGTATGGCCTGAAGGATGCGGTCAATCCCGACCGGGTCGGGTCGAAGGCGGCCGCGCAGTACACCTTCGCACTGGCACCCGGCGCGTCAGACACTATCCACCTGCGCCTGACGAACGAGGATGGCGAGCAGGGATTTAGCCGGGAGGCCTGTGACACGACGTTCAAGCAGCGAATTCAGGAAGCCGATGAGTTTTACACCGATCTCGCACCGGCGGACCTCTCCGAGGATGCACGTCTGGTTCAGCGGCAGGCGTTTGCCGGCCTTCTCTGGAGCAAGCAATTTTACTACTACGACCTCAACCGGTGGCTGAAGGGGGATCCGGGCATGCCGGAGCCTCCCCAAGAGCGGCTTCGTGGGCGGAACTCGGACTGGACGCATCTCTACAATGCTGACGTCATCTCTATGCCTGATAAGTGGGAGTATCCTTGGTATGCCGCCTGGGACCTGGCTTTCCACTGTATTCCGTTAGCCATCGTCGACGCGACCTTTGCCAAGGAACAGCTGATTCTGATGCTCCGCGAATGGTACATGCATCCGAACGGGCAGATTCCAGCCTACGAGTGGGCGTTCGGCGACGTGAATCCGCCGGTTCACGCCTGGGCGGCCTGGCGTGTGTATAAGATCGAGAAAAAACGGAAGGGCCAGGGCGATCGGGTCTTTCTGGAACGCGTGTTCCATAAGTTACTGCTGAATTTTACCTGGTGGGTGAACCGGAAGGACGCAGAGGGGAAAAACATTTTCCAAGGCGGGTTCTTGGGCCTCGACAACATCGGGGTGTTCGACCGGAGTGCACCGTTGCCGACGGGCGGCCATATCGAGCAATCGGATGCGACGAGCTGGATGGGCATGTACTGTCTCAATATGCTTTCGATCGCGTTGGAATTGGCCAGGGAGAACCGGGCCTACGAAGACGTGGCGAGCAAGTTTTTTGAGCACTTCGTCTATATCTGTCGGGCCATGAACAACATCGGAGGCGAGAAAATTGAGCTCTGGAACAAAGAAGATGGGTTCTTTTACGACGTGCTTCATCTTCCCGATGGGAGGACGTTTCCGTTGAAGGTACGGTCGCTGGTCGGATTGATCCCGTTGTTTGCGGTCGAGACGCTGGATTCCGAGCTCATCGATCGCCTGCCCCGATTCAAACACCGCATGCAGTGGTTCATCGAGAACCGGCCGGATTTCAGCGCTCACGTCGAGACACAATCACAGGACGGAGAGGTCCGTCGGTTTCTTTCCCTGGTCAGCTGCACCAGGCTGAAATCGGTCTTGCGGTACATGTTGGACGAAGAGGAATTTCTTTCTCCCTACGGAATCCGCGCCCTCTCGCGTTACCACAAGGACCACCCCTATCGGCTTTCGGTCATGGGGGCGGACTATCGCGTGGACTATGAGCCGGCCGAGTCCAGCACGGGACTCTTCGGCGGCAACTCCAACTGGCGCGGGCCGATCTGGTTTCCCGTGAACTATCTGCTGATCGAATCTCTCCAGAAGTTCCACTACTTTCTCGGCGACGAGTACAGAGTCGAGTATCCGACCGGATCCGGCCGGGTCATTCCTTTGAACAAGGTCGCCACGGCGCTCTCCAGGCGATTGACGCACATCTTTCTCAGAGACCGGGCCGGACGACGTCCCGTCTTCGGCGGCGCGGCCAAATTTCAGGATGATCCCTTCTGGCGCGATGCGATCTTGTTCTATGAATATTTTCATGGAGACAACGGCGCGGGTATCGGCGCGAGCCATCAGACAGGATGGACGGCCCTGGTGGCGAAGCTGATTCAGCAGTCGGGAGAGTGAGAACGGTACCGATCGGTGTATCCCTTGCGCACACCCAGGGTGGGGGGAAAACATGCGCGCAGCGGGAAACCATGCAATCTGCACCGCCAGGATGGTGGGTATGAAGATTGGAAAGATGGAGTGCCGGCACCTGGCCCGTGGGTTGAGTCTTGAATGGTTGGAGACGAACGGTCGCGGAGGGTTTGCCTCGGGCACGGTCGCCGGCGCCAATACCCGTCGCTACCACGCGCTCCTGCTGACTGCACGCCGGCCGCCGGGCGAACGATTCGTCCTCGTCAATCATCTGGAGGAATGGATTGATCTCGACGGTCGCACCCTTTCGTTCTCGACGAATCTCTACCCTAACGCTGTTCATCCGGACGGCTACCGGCACTGCACGGGGTTCACAACGGAGCCCTGGCCTACCTGGGCGTACCACTGCGGGGATGTCTCTGTGCAACGCGAAGTGTTCTGCGTGCGCGGGCGCGATCTGGTCGTGATCCGCTGGACACTCGACGGCAATGGGAGCGCTCCCGTGACTTTGCGGATCAGGCCGAAGCTCAGCGGCCGTGATTACCATGCGACGCATCATGAAAACAGCGGGCTCACGACTGGCGCAGCGATCCAGGAAGGTGCAGTGACCTGGCATCTTTATCGGGATGTGCCGGCCGTGAGCGCGCTACATAACGGAGTGTACCGCCACGCGCCGGAATGGTATCGTCGCATCCAGTTTGAGCTTGAGCGGACACGCGGCCTCGATTCCGAGGAGGACTGGTGGTCGCCGGGTGAATTTACCTATCAGCTGATCGGCGGGTCGACGGCGACGTTAGTTCTCACGACTGAGTCAGGCGATCCGCTCGCAGTCCAGACTCTCGCGGAAGATGAACGTAAGAGACGAGCCGGCCTTGAAAAGACGGCTCCGCGCCAGGATCCATTGGCGAGCGCACTGTGGCAGGCGACCGAGGCCTACCTTTCGGTCCGGGGGAGCCATCAAACTGTCATCGCCGGATATCCCTGGTTCACCGATTGGGGGCGGGATACGTTTATTTCGCTCCCGGGTCTCTGCCTTGTCACGGGCCGACACGAGACGGCATGGCAGGTCATCGAATCCTTCTGCGCCTATGTCTCTGAAGGGATGGTGCCCAATCGGTTTCCCGACCAAGGCGGGCAGCCCGAGTACAACGCCATCGATGCGTCGCTCTGGTTCATCCATGCGGTTGACCGGTATCTGACCTACAGCGGGGATGAGACCCGGGTTCGTACGGTTGCGTGGCCCGTGGTCAAACAGATCCTCGACGGATACCGGTACGGTACTCGGTACGGGATCCATACGGATACGGATGGACTCGTGGCCGGCGGCGTGCCAGGCGCCCAACTCACGTGGATGGATGCGATGGTCGGGGACTGGGTTGTCACGCCGCGCCACGGGAAGCCGGTTGAAATTCAAGCGCTATGGGTGCGGGCGCTGCAGGTTGGGGAGCGGCTTGCGACACAATTTACAGAACCAGCCCTTGTCGCACGCTGTCGGGACGACCGCCTGCGAGCGGCGTGTTCGTTTCAAACCAAATTCTGGTACGAAGCCGGCGGATACTTCTATGACGTGATTGACGGGCCAGGGGGGAACGATGCCTCCCTTCGTCCGAATCAACTCTATGTCCTGGCCCTGTGCGATGACCTCGCCACCAGAGAGCAGGCCAGGAAAGTGTTGCAGACCGTCAGAGACCAGCTGCTCACTCCCGTTGGACTCCGGACCCTTGCTCCGAACGACAGCCGGTTTCGCCCGCGCTACGAGGGCGGCGTCGTCGAGCGGGAAGGTGCGTATCATCAAGGGACGGTTTGGCCATTCTTGTTGGGACCGTTCGTGACGGCGTGGCTGAAAGTGTTTGGAAGGAACGCCAAGACGAAGGCGCAAGCCCGGTCGTTTCTGGATGGGTTGGCTGATCACCTTCAACAGGACTGTCTGGGTCAGGTTGCGGAAATTTTCGATGCCGAGTCCCCGCATCACCCGCGCGGCTGTCCGGCCCAGGCCTGGTCTGTGGCCGAACCGCTGCGTGCAATGATCGAGGATCTGGACATCATGGCTGAAAAGAAACGAGACGGTGCCAGGCGAATCGTGCTGCGCCGTGGCAAAGCAGCTGGTTCTGCATCGGCTCGGCGCAGGCAACAATCCGGCACCTGAGAACAACCTATCCTGTCGGTTCTCATGGAAGTGTCTAGGCACTGTCCCCGCACATTATCCCACCGTGGGTCCCAGGCTCTCTTGACAACCGTTGGAGCCAACCGTACCCTCGATCACAATTCTGGCATTTCGATGTGGATCAACGATCCGAGGAGGACGATAATGACGCTCTGGAACCGGTGTAAATCGCGTGAGCGTGATCGGTGGTTGATGGGCAGCGTGACGGGCTCGCTGGGGATTCTGACGGTCGGACTGACTGCCGGTTACCCGGCGCTGGCCGATGACCTGCCGAAGGAGTCGGTGCTACCGTTTGCGATAGCCGACAAGGCGGTTCACGCAGCCCTGGAAGCCTGCAAGAAGGACGGCTATCGGGTCAGTGTGTCGGTCGTGGATCGCGCCGGTGTGTTGCGCGCGATGGGGCGCGCCGACGGGGCCGGTCCGCACACCGTCGACAGCAGCCGCAAGAAGGCCTACACGGCGTCGAGTTTGCGGCGTCCCACGACGGAGCTGGCCGAACTCATCGCGAAGGTTCCAACGCTTCAAGCCCTGAGCGACATCAACGAGGAGATTTTGATGCTGGGCGGCGGGCTTCCCATCGAAATCGGCGGTGAAGTGGTGGGTGGCATCGGTGTGGGTGGAGCGCCCGGGGCCCATCTCGATGATGCCTGCGCGCAGGATGGGCTTGATGTCGTCGGTGCGGCGCCGAAGGTGTCAGCGCCCAAGTGAGGCGACGACTCGGACCAGTCGTTGGACTCAGTGTGGCGCTTCTCTGCTCTGCGTGCAATAGCAGCACACCGGAGCCCGCCTATCTGGACATTCCGTCAGGCAATCTTCGGCTGACCATCGTGCGCATGGCGACCGATCCGTTCCTTCCCCGCTATAACCTCACCATGACGGTGATGGGTCAGGGTGGGTGCTCCTCGTCAACGGAACTCTTTCCCGATACAGGCTATGCCGGTCGACGGAACATCTATCTGGCGGCGAGAAGCATGGTCTATGTGGTCGGGCAGTTCGATGCACGAATCATTGACTCGCGTACTTGCGAGGCAAGGCTTTCCGAGTTCCGTCATCTCGATCGGGAGGTGGTGTTCCTCGGCAGCTTCGATGAGGACGGGGAACGGCACTGGAGAAGCTTCACGGCTGCCGAACGCCCGGAGCGGCCTTTTGAGAAACGCTAGAGAGTCTGTCTCCTCAGCGAGGCTCGCGATGACGCCACCATGAACCAATCGATTGTCGGCTATCATCAGGATGAAGAGGGCGACTGGGTGGCCGATCTGGCCTGCGGTCATGGGCAGCACGTGCGGCACCATCCGCCGTTTTTCAGCCGTCCCTGGGTACAGACCGAAGCCGGACGTCAGCAGTACCTCGGCACGGTCCTGAACTGCAAAAAATGCGAGGAGCCGTCCTCCGATCCCCCCCGCTAATCTACTGTCCCTTCGCACATTCGACAGTCACCCAGAAACCTGCGATTCATTTGGCCGATAGGGTGTCTGGTGCTAACTTTTAGGGCAGAGTAGTGGCTCAGACCCGTTTGCGATCGGGTAGACGAGGAGGAGCGCAATCATGCCAACTGCTATCACCACCACAGCACCGGCGACGGATCGCCGGGACGGTTTTTTCGTCCATCGCATCCAGAAGGGCTATGCAGCCTGGATCGGATTGATCCTGTTTCTGTACTCGACGTTCTTCTTCACTCTTGCCTTCTACGGGCCACACCTCAAGCCGATGGTGACATTGTACACCGAAGGGGCACTCGAAGAGCGGCAGGCGGCGGCGGCTGAAATGTTGTTGCTCAGTGAAACAGTCTGGGTGGCCGTTCCGGTGCTGTTCTTCGGCGCCGTCATCTTCAGCTTGATTCTGACCCGGCGCATAGCAGGACCGCTCTATCGGCTGGATCAGACAATCCGGGAGTGGGCGAAGGGAAACCTGAGCCGGCGGGTGGAATTTCGGAGCAGCGATCGCTTGGACGACTTGGCGTTGTCGGCGAACCAGGCCCTGGAAAACATCGAGCGGTCGTTCACGCTTGTTCAACGGCATAATGCCACGGTACAGGCGGCGTTGGCAAAGGTGGATGGCGGAGCTCAGCCGGCTCTCGCAGAGGCCCGGAAAGCCTCCGAGGACCTTGCCAAGGTGCTGACGCGATTCACCTTCAAATCTACAAACGGGTAGGAAGCGAAACACGGATGGTCCGCAGCCGGAAACTGGAACGAGGATTCACGCTCGTCGAATTGATGGTGGTCGTGACGATCGTCGGCATCCTTGCCGCGCTTGCCGCTGTGTCCTACCGACATTTCACTGAGCGCGCGAAAGCAGTGGAGGCTGAAGTGGCGCTTGCAGAAGTTCATCGGCTGGAACTCCTCTACCATGCGGGCCACGGATCTTATACCGATGATCTCAAGACGCTGGGATTCTCCATGTCTGCTCCACTCAAGTACTTCGCAGTTCAAATTCGGACAGATCGTAAAGGCGCGGCGTTTTACGCGCTGGCACTGCCGCTGAGTGGTTCGTCAGACCAGACTGGCCTCCTCTTGAGTCGGGCTCCAGACGGGCAGGTCGGGTTCACAAAGGGTGCCTCGAACGTTCTGGCAGCACAGCTGGACGGGCTGTCTCCCCCAGGCGGGGATTCCGGCTCAAATCCAATCGCAGGGGGCGGAGCGGCAGCAGGACAGACAGGCCAGGAGCGGAAACTCAGTTGTCGGGAAGGCGGAGAAGCCACGGTGGCAGCAGATGGGTTGCTCGACATGAATTTCTGCCTCAAATAATCTGCAGGCGAATAACGCGGGTTCCCGGTAGACCTCGCGGATCAGATCGCTCAGTGGCGCGCAAGAAATCTCATGGTATGCGTTGCACCTCCGGAAGGATTTCGAGTGATACTCCCAGGCCCGCAGCGGTCCAGGGCTGAAGCTGTGGACCGCGGTACTTGTATCCGCCCTCGACCGGATCGTGTGACAACAGCAGCGGGGTGTCTAGATCCAAGACATCGAACCCTTTCATGCCGAGCACCAAGCTGAATGAGCATCCCATCGCGATTCGCGATTCGACCATGCCGCCGATCATCAGCTTCAGCCCGGACCTGAGCGCGAACGAAGCCAGCTCCGCCGATTCCAGTACGCCCGATTTCATGATCTTGATGTTGATATAATCCGCCGCCTCCCGCTCAACGACTCGCTTGGCGTCAGCGAGCGATCGAACCGATTCGTCCGCGGCCACGGGAATGCCGGTGTGCTGCCGGATGGCCGTCATGCTCTCAAGGTCATCCCGGGCGACCGGCTGTTCGAGCAAGACCATCGCCCCGCCGAATCCCCGGACACCTGCGACGAAGGCGAGGCATTCTTCCCGCGAAAAGCCTTGATTCCCGTCGCCAATGAATGAGATGCCGGGCAAGGTGTGGTGCATGGCCTCCAGCCGACGGATGTCTTCATCGACGTCGGTGCCGACTTTCATTTTAAAGAGACGGAAGCCGCGCTCGTACCAGCCTCGGGCGAGCGACAGGGTCTTCTCGCGCGTGGTGATGGGAATCGTGATGTCGGTTTCCCGGGGGCGCACATCGGCTCCGCCCCACAGCTGCCACAGCGAAATCTTCGAGGTTCGGCAGTAGACGTCCAGCAGCGCGGTCTCGAGGCCGCAACGTGCGGCTGGTTGTGCGGGGGCCTGCTCTGCCATGCGCGCAGACAACGAACGGTAGTCATGAACGGGCCGGCCGATGAGCGACGGAGCCAGGCTGGAGAGGGTACTGAGGCAGGACGTGCGACTTTCGCCTCCGACCTCGGGAAACGGTGCCGCTTCGCCATAACCCGAAATGCCGTCACCCACCACGATGCGGACAAAGACGTTTTCCGCGATCACCCGCGCGCCGGTAGCCACGACGAACGGGTCCGTGATCGGAATGTCGACCGGCCAGAATTCCACCTGTCTGATGACCTGATCGTTCATTGGACAGAGGTTGTGCGGGTAACGGTCAGGCCCCGGGCGGGGCCGAGCGTTGCCATGTCGGCATGGTACCGGGAAAACCGGTCCGATGCTACGCCCACCACGGCCTGGTGATTCTCTGGCGGACAGACGGATGTTCCGGCGGCTCTTGACAGATCCATGGCGATTACCTGACAACCGTCAGCATACTATCGGCCGCCAACGAAGGCACCCATGTTCACATCTCGATTCCGTATCGGTCTGTTTTTCGGGTCGGCCGCGGTGCTCGTGCTCTATCTGCTCATGCCGTTGGGAGCCTCGTATCTCCTGGCGCAGGGGCTTCAGCGGTACGGGTATTCGAACGTAATTGTCCAACTTGGGTATCCGGGGTTACGGGGGATACGGATTCCGGTCGTTTCCTTCCAACAGGATCTGGGCCGGGAGAAGTTGTTGCTCTCGTTGACGGATGCCGAAGTCCACTATCGCCTGACGCAGCTGGTCAAGGGACGGGCAGAACGGGTGATCCTGCCCTATGTCGCCATTCAGATCCTCAATGTGCACCGGATGGAATCTCCTCTGGAAGCGGAAAGTTCCGGTGATGAGTCGGCAGATGATGAGTCGCCATGGACCCTGCTGACCGCCGGCGATTTGCTGCGGAGCCTTCCCATTCTCCCCCTGCACGAGTTGCAGTTGGATCGCGTGACGATATTTCGGGAACAGGCGACCGGCCCGTTGCGCAAAGTGACGATAGCCGGGACTGTCCGGCATCGGGGCGGCGAGATTGAAGGAAATCTCTCGTTCCAGGGGCAAAACACGGCCTCCTATGGCCTTTCCGTGGCCGGGCAGTCAGCCAGCACCTGGTCGGCCACGCTGGTTTCTCAGCGTCAGCAGGCGCAACCGATTGTCTCTTGGCAATCGCAGGCGGAAACCAATGGCTCCCAGATTCAGGTCAAGGGGCAGCTCGAGATGAATGTTCGGGAACTGGCCCCGTTTATTGCGCTGCTGGTCCCTATCGGTCCCGAGTTGGGAAGGGTGACAGGGCAGGTTACGGTCAACTGGACGGGTACGGCGGCGGCGGAGTCGACGCTCACGTCGCTGTGGCAGGACGCACGCGCTCATCTGGAAGGAACCATCCAGGCCCAGATCACTCTGCCGGCCCTGAAAGGAGTCGCGAAAGATATTGCGCTGGCGTACGAAGGTACGTTTACGGGTAATGCGATGCAGCTGGAATGGACCCAGGTCCCCGGCGTGTTGCTGGCGGCGACGGTGAACGCGCAGCCTCGTATCGTTCCAATTCCCGACGCGGTTCGGAAACTGCTTCCTCGCGGAGATCAGTCGTTGAAGATAGAAAACGCCAAGCCGGTCCACGGCACCCTCTATTGGGCAGAAACTCCGGTGCGCATGATTGCGGAAGGGCCGGTGCACATGATCTACGGACGGACCGAGGGCTCATTGGTGGCAGAGTTCGAAGCCAGCCGTGCGGAGGTGATCGGCAGTGAAGTCGTGCTGGCGGAGGGAACCTACCATGTCGAGGGCCTGTTTCCGAAGGGGCTGGCGGATATGCTCTCCGCTCGAGAAACCACGGGAGTCTTGCGTGGCACGGCGACACTGGCCCGGACTCATGTTCAGGGGGTCGTCTTTCCGTCCTCGGTCGTGACGGCCAAGCAGGTCGAGCAGGGAGGGACGGCTGTTCCCACGGTGACTCTGCTGCTGGCCGAGGCCCTGTCTCTTCAGTGCGAACTTGTCGCGGGACACTGCAGCGCCGGGCCGACAACCGTGGCGATTCTGGTTCCCGCCCTGCGACTCGTGGGCCGCGACTTGCGTGTGGCCCAGGGCACGCTGCTGCTACAGCAGGTCGAAAAGACCGGCGTGTCGTGGAGCGCGCAGGGCCTGCTGGACCTGCGCGGCCTGTCGCTGGATCTTACGCCCTGGCGTGTCCCGCCTCTGGACGGGAAGGTCCGGTTTGCGGCCAATCAGGAAGGGATCAGGGCCGACTTGAGAGTGGACGCGTCGTTCCGAGAAGCACTGATCGAGGCCCGGATCGAACAGCCGCTGAATGCAGCCCAGGGCACGCTGCATGCCACCATCGGGCCGGTCGTGTTCGACAGCGAGAGGCACCGGCTGAGTAAATTGGTGACTGGTTTGCCACCGGCCATGGATGTTACCGGGGGCCGCATGACCGCTGTCGTTGAGGCAGCCTGGTCGGGCGGGCCGGCAAATCCGGCGCAAACGTTTCGGGTGACTTCTGGGACAGCGAAGGTCGTAGCTGACCAGTTGTCTGGTCAATATCAGGACTATGTCGCAAGGGGGATCAGCACGACGGTTGATCTGCGTGCGCAGGGACTCGAGTCGGTTGCCACGGCCCACCCAGCGACGGTGACCATCACCTCGGTCCAGACCGGGGTCGAGGTTGCCAACCTGTCGTCGATCTTTCAAGCGACCTGGAAGCTGGCGGATCCGTTTCCGGTCCTTGAAGTCAAAGACTTCCGATGTGAAGTGTTCGGTGGGACGGTGACGAGTCCGGGGCTGATGGTCGACCCGGCCAAGCCACCATATCAAACGGTGGTTTCATTGCAGCGGCTCGATTTGGCCAAGGTGCTGAGCGTGGAACAGCAGCAGGGGATCCAGGGGACTGGTACGCTCAATGGAACGCTCCCGGTGACGATTGCGCTCGAAGGGGTGACGGTGAAAGAGGGCGTGGTAGAAGCCCAGCCGCCCGGTGGAACCATTCGCTACGGGACCACGCCGGAATCGTCGAAACTCATCTCGGAGACCGACAGCAATCTCCATCTGGTGTCGCAGGCGCTGAATAACTTTCATTACACGGTACTGCGAGTTGGTGTAGACTATGCGGAAAATGGCACGCTCCTGCTCAGCGCGCGATTGGAGGGAAGGAATCCTGATCTGAAGAAGATTCCCCCGATTCATTTCAACCTGACGGTGCAGGAACACATCCCGACCCTCTTGAAGAGTCTCCGCCTGGTTCAGGACCTTCAGGAAGCTGTGGAGAAGAAATACAAACGGCCATGAACCCTATGAGGCAGACTATGTATGGGCGGACCTTACGGAGGATCGCAATGGCGGCGGTGATGGTGAACGGGATGGTCGTGGGCGGGGCCTGCACCCCGCGTGTCGAGGTGGCGGCACCGGACAAGCCGATTACCATTAATCTCAACGTGAAGATCGATCATGAAATTCGCGTGAAGGTGGACAAGGATCTCGACAAGGTCTTGTCGGACGAAAGCGGGCTTTTCTAGGAGGAGGATGGCGATGATGAGGTGGAGACGACTCATTGCGTGGGCCGTGATGATCGGATGTCTGGTAGTGGGCCAGCCGCTCTTCGCCCTC
Organism: Nitrospira sp.; assembly: GCA_035620635.1. Classification (GTDB taxonomy): domain Bacteria; phylum Nitrospirota; class Nitrospiria; order Nitrospirales; family Nitrospiraceae; genus Nitrospira_D. The sequence goes on from DASPGL010000108.1 coordinate 16,610, forward strand.
TCACTCGACGATGCGAAGTCGCATGGATTGGTCGGGGAAAAAGCCGACGGCTACCTGGGGCTTGTCGCGGCGGGTAACTCGGAGGCTCAAGCACTGGTCAAGGAGATCAACCAGAAACGCCGCCAGGCCTATGAGGAAATTGCCAGACGGAACGGGACGAACGTGAGTGCGGTAGAGGCCCTCGCGGGGGAAAAGGCGGTTCAAAACACGAAGCCGGGAAACTTCGTCGAAGGTCCCGGCGGCTGGGTGAAGAAATAAACCGCTCAGCCGTAGCGATCATTCTTCCAGGGTAATGCGGTGTTGGAATAGCCGCGCACTTCCCAAAACCCTTTCTCGTCTCTGTCAGCCAAGGTGATCTCTTTGATCCACTTTGCGCCTTTCCACCCATAACGCTTCGGCACAATAACGCGGACCGGTCCGCCGTGGTCTCTGGTCAGCGGGGTGCCGTTCCATGAGTGAGCCAGCAGGACATCGTCATCGTCGCAAACGTTCAGCGGAAGATTGGTGGTGTAGTCGTCGTACGACTTGAAGAGGACGTACCTGGCGAGCGGGAGCGGTTTCACCACCGACAGTATGTGTTTGAAGCTGACGCCGACCCATTCATTGTCGAACCGGCTCCATGATGTCACGCAGTGAAAATCCGATACGTCTTTGAACTGCGGCTGAGCCCGAAACTGCTCCCAGCTCCAGCTGAGAGGCGTGGTCACGAATCCGCCGACAGTAAGTTGCCATTCGCTCAGCGGGATCTCCGGTTTGAATCCCAGGTCCAGCACAGGAAAATTGTCCACAAGATGTTGTCCCGGGGGAAGACGTTCATCACCCTCATAGAACACTTCGCGTTCATCACCTCCGCGCCGCGCTTTAGCCCATTGTTCTTTCGTTCTGGTCAGTCTGGTGGGGGCGTCCATTGTGACCTCCTATGCAGGATAAGACAGGAGGCAGAAGTCTTACAAGCAGGAAATGTTGAATTACGACGGGAGTTGCTGTGTGAGAAGTCTTTCAATGATAACCTGGAACTCGGCAATCGATCGAGCCCCCACAAGCGGTCGCCCGTTCACAAAAAACGTCGGTGTGCTCGTGATGCCGAGTGTGATCCCATCTTGAAGGTCTTTGGCGACTTCCTTGCGATAGCGTCTGGTTTGCACACAGGTTGAGAAGGCGTCCTGCCGAAGGCCAAGTTCTCTTGCCAGAGTAGCAAAATCCCAACCCTGTCCGGGAGTTTGTCGGTCAAACAGGAGGTCGTGGTATTCCCAAAATTTGCCTTGCTCGCCAGCGCATTGGGCCGCTTCGGCGGCTTGGGATGCATGTGGGTGGTTGGGACCGGGAAAGTCCCGGTAGACCAGCCGAATCTTCCCACGGTAGCGCTGGCGGAGCTCTTTCAAAACGTTCAGACTTTTTCGACAGTACGGGCACTGAAAGTCTGAAAACTCCACAATGGTGATCGGCGCATCAATCGGCCCAATGACAGGGTCGTCGTCGATGGTGACCGGGAGAATCGGGGGAGCGGGATCTTCAAGGGTAATGCGAATATCAGTTTTTCGGCGGAGGGACACCACCAAAGCCTGCCGGATCCTGGCCTGTTCCTGTAGATCACCCAATGCATCGTAACCCCGGTCGTTCTGCGTCGTATCGGAGCGCAAGCGCTTGACCGGAGCCGGGAGGTTTGCCAGCCGAGCGATGGATTCTGATTGTGAGGCCCCATCCAGAAGTTGTGAGACGCTCACGCCTCTCCGGGATGCCTCCGCCTCCAGGAGAGTCTCCTCAATTTTCCGTTGAAGTGCTTGATGTAGGAGTTGACTGCGCTGTTGGTCTGCTTGGTAGAGGGGAAGGGCTACGGCCTGTTCGATTTCTCGCAAGACAATGGGGTGGGTCCCAACGGTCGCAACGATCCGGTCTCCGGACTGCCTTAAAGTCGATTCGGTCGGTTGGATTGGCTCAGAGGGACGCGAGAGGAACGCACCGATCGCGAGGAAGCCAAAGGCGACGAGGAGCCATGAGATCAGTTTGATGGCCATGGGAGAGAGGACTTCCACCCAAGTCTCTTCCTGCACCATAGCCAGACCACGCTCAGAAATCCATGTTTTCTTGATAATCAGTAGGCGACATCGGCTGTCGAATTGTCGGCTGCCAACTGCGGTGTCAGGGAAGAAGGATGGCGCCGCTTCCGCGATCCCCCCAAAGGAGTACTCCTCCAGTAGGCAAGCTCCCTACCTCGTCGGTATAGGCGCGACAGGGACGGTTCTTCTAGGCTGCGACAGGTGCGCCACAGGGGAGAGACAACCGCACCAAGTGGCTCCTGACAAGGGAGAGTGAGAGAGAAAACGTCTTATGTCGTGGCTCAATCAATTTTATAGCTCTTCGGTAGCCATCCCGCTGTCGCTCGGTATTCTGGCGGTGATCAGCCTACTGAGCTGGAGAAAGAAGGGGCGTCAGGTCATTTTGGCGCTGACCCTGTTCTTGTATACGCGGTACCTCTTCTGGCGCGGTTTCTATACGCTGAATGACGGAGACTGGGTGAGTTTCCTGGTAAGTTGGACTGTGTATACGGCGGAGATTTACGCCTTTGTGCAGATTCTCTTGTTCGCCTACCATGCCTGGTCTCCGCTCGAACGCCAACCGGTGCCTCTGCGAGGCTATCCGACCGTAGACATTTTTGTGACGGTCGTGAATGAGCCTCTGGGTATTCTCCGCCGTACTCTGATCGGCTGTATCAACCAGCAGTATCCCAAAGGTCGCTATCGGGTGTATGTGCTCGACGATGGCCGACGGGACGAGATCGAGACCTTAGCCGCGTCATTGAACTGCGGATACATCAGCCGGGCTGACCGATTACATGCAAAAGCCGGAAATCTGAACCATGCCTTGCAGCATACTGCCGGAGAGATTTGTGCGATCTTCGATGTCGATCATGTTCCAACCGCGAATTTCTTAAAAGATACGGTCGGATTTTTCCAGGATGAACGAGTGGCATTTGTCCAAACGCCGCATCATTTTTATAACCCCGACGTCTTTCAGAAGAACCTACAGATCGAAGAAGTCCTTAAGAATGAGCAGGCGCTCTTCTATCGTGTACTGCAATCAGGCCGTGATCGGCATAACAGTGCGTTTTTTGCCGGGAGTTGCGGACTGTTCCGCCGTCGTGTGCTGGAAGAAGTCGGTGGGTTTCGCACGGAAACCGTTACCGAAGACATTCACACAAGCATGGTGATCCATGCGAAGGGCTATCGATCGTGTTATCTCAATAAGGTCCTCGCAGCAGGACTCATGCCGGAAACGTTCGAGAGTTCTATCAAGCAACGGATCCGGTGGGCGACGGGTCATGTGCAGATTGTGTTTCAGGCGAATCCGTTCACAATGCGTGGACTTACGCTGCCTCAGCGACTCGGGTATTTTGCCTCCATCTTCTATTTTTTTCATGGCATTCCTCGCGTCATCTGTCTTGTGGCACCGCTCTTCGCCCTGCTGCTCGGGATCACGCCCATCACGGCCGATGTCCCATCGCTCGTCAATTTTTTTGGATCGTATTATGTAGCGACACTTGTAATGCTGAGGACGGTCAGCCGCGGTACACGCAATGCCTTCTGGTCCGATATCTATGAAGCAGCAGACAGCATCGCCCTCAGTTGGGTCGCACTCAAGACTGCGCTGAGGCCGAGAAAACCACGACCGTTCGTCATTACGCCCAAGGGGATGGGAAAAGAAAAGCGCGGGCTTTCACGTTTGTCCTACAGTCTGCCTCATGTAATGATCATGGGACTGCTCATCGCGGGACTCACCACGGGAGTCCGTCTCTGGATGGAGCATGTGCCGGTTCCTGGATTGGAGGTCAGCCTGTTCTGGGGGGGCGTCAATCTCATCTTGGTGGGCGTGGCCATTTTGGCCGCCGCAGAACTGCCGGAATGGCGTAGCCTCTTCCGAATCAAGCGTCGGCTGCCCTGTGAATTGGTTACGGGAGAGGAACGCCTGCATGGCACCTTGGAAGACATCAATGAAACGGGCGCGCTCATCCGCGTAAGCAAGCAGGTGTTGGGGGGCAACGACCGGCTGCTTTTCAGTATCGATCGGACGACGGGGGATCGTCTCACGGTCGCGGCCCGAATCTGCCGCCAAGAACGGCTCTCCTCGATCGTCGTAGAGATCGGGCTGAAATTCATCGATGTCGATAACAAACAGGCCGAGGCACTGATTACTGCGGCGTTTTGCGATCCCTCTGCATGGAATCAGCCCGAAGTCGAGCCCGGGATATTCCGAAGCTTGTGGTCCATCTTCCGCGTGTTTCGAATGGTGTTTGCCAAGTCAAGAACGTCGCGCCGACGGTATCTCCGCATGCCCTATCGGCAAGACTGTCGCCTGGTATTTAATAACCGCATCTTGATAGGTACCCTTGGAAAAATTTCAAAAACCGGGCTGTCGGTGAACATTCCCGGGACGGTCGATCTTGTCGGCGAGCAAGGAATCCTGTACGTAGATGCGTTTGTATTGAAGATACATCGGACATGGTCGATGCAATGCGAAGATGTGGTGATGGCCGGCTTCACGGTCGAACGGGTGGAGAAGGGGGCGGATCAATGGCGAGAACTCACTGCGCTCGTGGCCTAGCACTGGGGATGGCCTTGCTATGGCCCTGTGTCGTCGCAGCCGGCGATGTCTTTACCGGTTTCCAAATCGACGATCACAGCCAGTACTACGCCTATTCGGGCATTCGCACCCGGATCACATCTGGAGAGTCGAATCTGCAACCGTTCATTCAAGTCATGGGAGCCGGACTCGGCTATACGTTCAAAGATAACGGTGTGAAACGTGATGCTGAAGTCCAGTTTGCGACGCCCTCTTTAGGACTGAAATATATGCAGGGTCCATGGAGTTTCGTTGGATTCGCCGGTCCTCAGTTTCGCTGGAAACAGCAGGATCTGCCGGAGGGAGGCAGAAGCAATGAGCGGGACATCGGGTTCCAGCTTCAGGGGGAAGCGTTTCACTGGCACGAGCAGGGAACGTTTCACGCCATCGTCTCGTACACGAATCTGGACGATTTGGTCTGGAGCCGACTCAGGGCTACCAGGCTGGTCCATAAGAGCGAACAGGACTGCTGTTCCGTTTATCTCGGTTGGGATCTGACGGGCATGGGGAACAAGGATTTCTATGCGGTCCTGACCGGCCCCCTCGTCCAGGTGCCGGTCAATCGCTTTTACTTGACCGTCAAGGGTGGCTATCAATACTCCCAAACATTTCAGAATGGGGGTTACGGCGGGGTCGAACTGTACGTTCCGTTTTAGGGTGACGTCGGTAGGCAGAGACGTGGCTGTGCGGGAGGTATGGCAGAGCAGAGGAGATCCGAAGATGTCTAATAATTGGGAAGAAACATTGATCGGGAATAGCCGGTGTTTTCTCCAGGTGATCGGGATGATCCCGCTCTTGAGCGCGTCTAAATCGACAGTGTTGATTTCTGGAGAGACCGGAACGGGAAAGGAACTCTTTGCGCGGGCGCTCCATTATTCGGGTGAGCGGAGGGGAAAACCGTTTGTGCCGGTCAATTGCGCCGCCTTACCGGACCATCTGGTCGAAAATGAGCTGTTCGGTCACAACAAGGGCGCGTTTACCGGTGCGCTCATCGAGAAACCGGGTTTGTTTCATGAAGCCGACGGCGGGACCTTGTTTCTCGACGAAGTCAATAGTCTCGATATGGCGGTGCAGAGCAAACTGCTGCGCGTGCTTCAGGATCAGGAGTTTAGACCGCTCGGCTCGACCAAGAGTCGAACCGTCGACGTGAAGATCGTTGCCGCGACCAACACGGACTTGCGGTACTTGGTCGAAACTCGTCAATTCCGCGAAGACTTGTTCTATCGTTTGAATATTTTATCCGTCGTGCTCCCTCCGCTGCGAGACCGGAAAGAGGACATCCTCCTGCTTGCCGGTCATTTTCTAAAGAGCTACGCCAAAGAGTTCGGCAAGGGTCCTCTCACGTTGGCGCCCTCAGCGACGTCGAAGCTATTGGGCTATGCCTGGCCGGGGAATGTGAGAGAATTGCAAGGAGTCATTCATCGCGCTGTGATTATGGCGACGGGGAAGATGCTCGACGCTCAGGCTCTCGATCTGGCTGATGCCGAGAGACCGGAGCGGGCGAGGCCGACCATGATGCTCATGTCTCAGGAAAGACATTCCGACGAGGGTGGATTCCAGGCCTTGAAATCGAAGGTGATCGATGAATTCGAGCGGACGTATCTCTGTGAGTTGTTGTCTGCCCATCACGGCAACATTTCCCAGGCGGCGCGCGCGGCCAAGAAAGAGCGGCGAGCCTTCCAGCGTCTGCTGCAGAAGCATGGGCTGGATCGACGGATATTTTCTGCGGCCTAGGCAGCTTGCCCTGAGGGACGCCTGCCGCAGAAGGTGCTCAGGCAAAACGCCGATCTGAGAAAATGGCCAATTTCCCCACGCGATCGATCCGGCACTGAAGTTGCTCTATCCCGGCTATCATGGGCAAGCCGGATTTTGGGGAAGAAAACAATCCTGTGTTGTGGCTGATTCTCGGCTACCTCCGTGCACATCCTGATGCGAAAGACACGGCGGAGGGAGTTCAAAAATGGTGGCTTCGTAGCCAGGGAGTCGATGCTGACATGGTTGCTGTAAGGGGAGCGCTCAACTCTCTGGCCGCGAGAGGTTGGTTAAATGTCATCGGGAGTGCTTCAGGCCATCGGATCTATGGCCTCAATCAAGCCCGCAAGAACATCCTCGAACAGTTTCTCCAGGGCACGGTGCTCTGTGACTGCCGGCCGTGAGAAGGTCGTTGCCAGGATCACGGGCACGAGCCATCGTTTGATGAATCTGATACGGAGACTCCAGTGGCAGAGGTCCCAAGTGCTTGGCGGGCTTGGCGAAGATTCTCCGTGGCCTTCTCGTAGAATTGGGGGTTCAGCTCAATGGCTTTTTCGAAGCAGGCTGCCGCTTTCTTGGAATGTCCCATGCCGAGCAGGGCCACTCCGAGGTTGTTATACGCGCGCGGCTCGTCCGTTGCTTGTTTAAAGGCGGTGAGCGCGTCGGCATACCGCCCGCGATGCGCGTAGGCGACTCCTAAATTGTTGTAGAGTTTCGTGGCGGCAGAGCCGGCTCGGATGGCTTCTTCATAAGACTGGATGGCAGCCTCATGATCTCCGCTCAGCGCATACGCGAGCCCGAGATTGTTCCAGACGCCAGGTTCGCGAGGACGGAGTGCCAGTGCGGCTTTATATGCGGTGATGGCGTCGTCGTGACGTTGCTCTTGGTCGTACACGAGTCCCAGCAAGTTTTGGGACAGCCAGCTGTTGGGGTCCAGGTCGATGGCCTTGGTGAGGGCCGTCTCAGCGTCTCGGAACTTGCCTTGCAACAAGAAAACATGCCCGATCCCCCGATGAGCCG
>DASPGL010000109.1:0-5702 GCA_035620635.1 Nitrospira sp.
CGGTAAATTTCATCGACCGCCATACCTACAACTTTGAGGAACAGGTTTGGCCGGCAGCCGCTCAATCGAACATCGGACTCATCGCGATGAAGGTATTCGGCGGGGCGCAGAGCCCGCCCCCCTCTTCCTTCAGCCATTCCCGGATGCCTGTTGAGTATCACGACCTGGCCTTTCGCTACGTCCTGACCCAGCCCCACGTCTGCTGTGCCGTGATCGGCATGGCCACCCATCACGAGCTCGAAGAGAATCTCGTCCGTGCGCGACGGTTTCACCCTCTGTCCGTCGGAGAGACTCGGCGTCTTCAGGACGTGGGAGCCCTCCTGGCTCGCCAGTGGACCGATCATCTGGGGCCCGTGTCATGAGCACAGGGTTCACCCTGAGCCCTCGACAACAAGGTTCGTCGCGCACTATAAGGGACCCATGCAGTACGTCCACCTCGGCCGCTCGGGTGTGAAAGTCAGCAGGCTCTGTCTCGGTACGATGAACTTCGGGCCCGAAACGAACGAGGCCGACAGCTTCTCGATCATGGACCGGGCGCTGGAACTCGGCATCAATTTTTTCGACATGGCGAATGTCTACGGTTGGAAGGTGGGGGAGGGATGGACCGAGCAAATCGTGGGGCGCTGGTTGCGGCAGGGCGGCAGGCGGCGCGAGAAGGTGGTGCTGGCCACGAAAGTCTTCGGCCGCATGGGCGACTGGCCGAACCAGTCACGACTCTCGGCCCTGCACATCCGGCGAGCCTGCGATGAGAGTCTACAGCGGTTGGGTACCGACTACCTCGATCTCTATCAGATGCATCATATCGATCGGGAGTCGCCATGGGAGGAAATCTGGCAGGCGATGGAACAGCTGGTCCGGGAAGGGAAGGTCCTCTACGTCGGCAGCAGTAATTTCGCCGGTTGGCACCTCGCCCGGGCGCAGGAACTGGCGAGGAGCCGCCACTTTCTCGGGCTGATCTCCGAGCAGAGTCTCTACAATCTGGTCGAGCGGACGATCGAGCTGGAAGTGATTCCGGCGTGTGAGGCCTACGGTATCGGCCTGATTCCCTGGAGCCCGCTGGCGCGCGGGCTGCTGGCGGGCGCGCTGAAACCGGCGACGGTCGGGCGGCGTGCGGACGAGGACCTGAAACAGGAGATTGAGAAGCATCGTCCGAAACTGGAAGTCTATGAGGCGTTCTGCCGGGATCTGGACGAGCGGCCCGCCGATGTGGCGCTGGCGTGGCTGCTGCATCAACCGGCGGTGACGGCGCCGATTATCGGCCCGCGCACGGTGGACCAATTGAATGGCTCGATGCGGGCCTTGACGCTGACCCTGAGTCGCGACCAGCTCACGCGATTGGACGGGATCTTCCCGGGGCCAGGCGGGCCGGCGCCGGAAGCGTATGCCTGGTAGGTCGCAAGCAAAGGGGACAGGCTAGCTCATGAAGGACGACCAGCCCGTCGTCCCTGCCACCGGCACGCTCCCTGAAATCACCGTCAAAGCGGTCATCCTGTCGATGATCCTCGCGGCCGTCCTGGCCGCCGCCAATGCCTACCTAGGCCTGTTTGCCGGCATGACGGTGTCTGCGTCCATTCCAGCCGCGGTCGCCTCCGTAGCCATCCTTCGTTTGTTCCGACGGTCGAATATTCTCGAAAACAACATCGTTCAAACGGCGGCGTCCTCGGGCGAGGCACTGGCAGCCGGGGTGATCTTCACGATTCCTGCGCTGCTGATGGTCGGCTACTGGTCCGACTTCGACTATTGGCAGACCACGTTAATCGCCACAGTTGGCGGAGTCCTGGGCGTGCTCTTCACCATCCCGTTGCGGCGGGCCCTCATCGTGACTGCACGCTTGCGGTTCCCCGAAGGTGTGGCCACCGCGGAAGTCTTGAAGGTCGCGGCGGAGGATTGGCGTAGGCCCGGCCAAGCCGAATCGACCCGTGATTTCCGCGCGCTATGGTCGGCTGCCCTCGTGGGAGGGGTGATCAAGTTTGGCGAGAGCGGCGTGCGGTTGTGGGCGGAATCCTTGGAAGGGGCGGCGCAGATCGGACGCACGGTGCTCTATGCGGGCCTGAATCTGTCGCCCGCGCTGCTCGCGGTGGGCTTCATCATCGGCCTGCACACGGCGATGGTCGTCTTTCTCGGCGGTGTCGTGGGATGGCTGATCTTGATGCCGGCCTATGGGCTCGTGCACGGCCTGCCCTCCGATCGCACCGGACTGTCGGCGGCGATGGCGATCTGGAGCAGCCAGATCCGTTACGTCGGCATCGGGGCCATGCTGACCGGCGGATTGTGGACGCTGACGAAATTGCGCGAGCCGGTGTGGCGGAGCCTACAGACGCTCCAGGCAAGTTACCGTACGACGAGGTCGTCCGGAGCCAGGGAGGTCATCGCCAGGACGGAGCGGGACGCATCTCTCTTGTGGATCGTCGTTCCATTCGGCCTGGCACTGGTCCCGATGGCCTGGATCTATACCACGGTCGTGGACAGTCCCCTGATCGGCCTTCTCATGACGGTCGTGATGGTGCTCGCAGCCTTCCTCTTCTCGTCGGTTGCGGCCTACATGGCCGGGCTGGTCGGAAGTTCCAGCAATCCCGTGTCGGGGGTGACGATTGCCACGATTATGGTAGCTGCTCTGTTGCTTGTCCTGTTCATGGGACCGGGGCACCAGGCCGGGCCGGCGGCGGCTCTGGTGATCGGGGCGGTCGTCTGTTGTGCCGCCGCCATGGGTGGAGACAATCTACAAGATCTCAAGACCGGTCATCTGGTCGGGGCGACGCCGTGGAAACAGCAGATCATGCAGGTTGTCGGAGTGGTGACCGGTGCCCTGGTGTTGGTACCGGTCCTGTCGATGCTGCAGGCCAAGTATGGGATCGGAGAACCGACGATAGCCCATCCGCATCCCCTGAGCGCACCGCAGGCCACGCTGATGGCCAGCCTCACGCGCGCAGTTTTCGGAGCTGGGCTGCCCTGGCCTCTCGTCGGATTAGGCGCGGTGATCGGCGTCCTTGTCATTCTGGCGGATCGGCGGCAAGAAATGCTCGGGCGCGATTTTCGTCTGCCCGTGCTGGCCGTCGCGCTGGGGATCTATCTGCCGCTGAAGCTTTCGGCCGCCATTTGTGCAGGAGGCCTGATTTCGGCCTTGGCTGGAAGCGGAGGGCGGAAGAGCAGTGATCCGTCACGACGGGGACTCCTCTTCGCGGCCGGATTGATTACTGGCGAAGCCTTGATGGGTATCCTGCTGGCAATCCCGATGGCGTTGGCCGCCCTGTGGCCCGGCCTCAGCGCCGATCCGTTGACCGTCTTTGACCAGCCTCCGTTAGGCGGATGGCCCGGCCTCGTGGTGGTCGCACTGGCGGGATTTGCCCTCTATCGGATCGCGATCGCTCCGTTGCCGGACAAGCGATACACCGCTGGCGATCGGGAGACACACGCTCCCCGAGAACGTTGACCGTTCCACTACGCCATAGCATCTCTGCCAAGAGGTTCCCATGTACAATCCAAGTTTGCGAAGCCTTCAAACCAAACTGACCCGGTTGTAATGACTGTTCGGTCATCGTCTCTCAAGCGGCCTTGCACCGGGTTACCGGACATCCCTAGAATAGGTTTCCCTGTGAGGTCCCATGCCCCTCACGATTCGGCCCTCCCCTCGTCCGGTGGAGTGTCCCGTGACCTGCAACACGGTGCGTTTTCAGGGCCGAGGTACTGTGTAGAAGATCTCGATCAAAGCCCGGCGGATATCCGGCAATGTCCGGGCTCAAGGAGGGCAGGGTTCGGCCATGGCCGGCCTGCCGGCTGTGTCAGCGAAGCATCAGTGGAGCGGCATCAACGAGACAGATACACAAATGCACGAACTCCATGCGGTGGAACACTCCCGTGCGGCACTGAGACGAGGACTGACCCTCGCGATCAGCGTCCTTCTGTTCGTCGGGCTCACGGATCCTCAGGCGCGGAGTGAAACTCCCGCCCCGTCTGTTCACTGGGGCACCATGGCATTCCCCGATCAGTACTCCACGCTCGCCGCGGGGCTCACGCTGAATCGATTCACCCCGACCGACGGCAACGGGACCAGGTATGATTCCACGGTACCGAATACGCTCGGCTTCAATCTCATTACGCTCAGTTGGACGCAACATTGGGAGGGACGCTGGGAAGGATGGAGCACGAATCTCACTCTCGGCGTGAGTCCGACGGGCAATGAACCCACCGCGTACTTCCAGAATGAATTCGTCCATCGACTGCGTCATATTCCGCCGGTCCCCACAGTCCAGCCCCGTCGGGGCACGGATGTGACGGCCGATGGTTCCGTGACGAAGTGGTTTCCTCTGATTCACCCCAGAACGGTCTTTCTCGGCGGGGGCTTTTCCGTCGGGACCCTCTATCAGCAGGGGTTTCTACGAGCCGGCATTCGCCGGCTGCAGGTGACCCCGACCCTCTATCAAGGAAGCTGGGGAGCGGTGAGTGGGCGGGCCTCCGTTCTGGGACGGGTCAGCTATCAGGAAGATGGAGGCGTGATCCGTTCGATCAGGCAGACCTCGGGGCTTGTGCAGCCCGCGCTGGCTTTCGGCCAGTATGCCGTCAACAGGAAAGGCGAGACCGTCCCGACGTGGGAAATCGAATTTGCCCTGATGTGGGATTCGGGGATTTTCGTCAATCAAGTTGGAGAAAGCCAGAAACAGTTCTTCTGGTCAGCGGCGATCACCGGCGGGCCGGTGCGGTTTGAGACGTGGAACGATAGTTTGGGGAACATCAGTACCAGAGATTTCGGTCCCACGTACGGCGCGAGTCTGACGGTTGATCTGTTTCGAGCCTGGAGCCTGGCGGAAGGACTCGAATCCCGATCGGACACCCCATTGTGAGGGGGGAGAGGCTGCCCCCTTATCATTCGGTCCAGAGTTTGAACGAGGATGTCGTCGAGGTGTGAAGGGCACCTATTCACCATCGATAGGCGACACTGTACAGCGCGACTGAGTCTGCCGTGGCAGATGCCATGGTCACGATCAAGGAGCAGGTTGTGGCGAAGTAGAAGTGAGTAGCACAGCGGCCAGAGTGAGCGTGCACTCCGGAATCACATAACCAGGGAGGGAACTATGACAACCACACGATCGACGTATCTCTTCTCAGTGATCGCGTTTTTGCTCGGATTTGCTTTGGGCGGGCTTTCATTGCATGTGGCCTCCGCTCAAGGGCTGCTGGGGTTGAAGACATCCGTGAGTCAGATCGGGAGTTCTCTGGTCGAGATGCAGAAGAACGTGGACGAGCTCCAAAAGAACATGAACGCGATTAAACAGGCCAAAGACCAGTTGTCTGCCCTGTCATCAGCGGGGGGAGATGTCATGAAGCAAGATGGAGGCTCCTTCAAACAGCTCGTCCCACGCTATGGCCAATAGCCTTGTTCCTGGCGCAGAATAGGCTGTCAAGAGCCAATCTATTCGAGATCGCCGACACCACAGTCCCGCTCAGGCGCCGTGCTTGGGGCTCAACTGACAGGTCATCACAAAATCCCGCTCGTAAGGATAGGCAGCGGCCATCTCAAAGCCTACGTGATTCCGTGCACTCTGGCATTGCTCAGACGTGGCGTACCTGTTCAGCACTGTGGTGTGAGTGAATCCCGGTATCTCATGCGGGAGCACCATGATGAGTAACCACATGGGGCCTCCTTTCGTCCGCTTCCGCGGCGTTGGCCTGGCGCTGTGGCATCTCCTTCGTGGCCCGCTCCACCG
>DASPGL010000110.1:0-6381 GCA_035620635.1 Nitrospira sp.
CACCGTGCTGGGCTTCAACAAGTCGGGCAAGGAAGTGGCGCGCATCCAGGTCGAAGAGCCCATCTATATCCGCCCGGCCGAACGCGTCACCTGGCTGTAGGCGCGCGCACCGGCCGACCCGGCGCCGCGGGGCGGGCCCCCAGCCCGCCGTCGAGTCCAGAGGGCGGGCCGGGCGCCGCAGGGCCCCCGGCCCGGGCTGGCTTAGATCACCACACTGTGCGTCAGGCGCAACGCGGCACGATCGCTTCCGGTGCTTGCGGCCGGTCGTCCAATGCCAGCGTCACATCCGCACGTGGCCCTCCCATAGGGCAACAAACAGCTCCCGATCCAACAGTTCATCACGTAACCGCCCTTGAAACTTTCGATAGAACCGTTCTCCCAGGGACTCCTGGGTGTGATGCACAAGGTTCGCACACCGACGCGTTGGAACCACTCCCGCACAGTCTTGGCGGAGAACTCTGGGCCGTTTTCACTCCACCGCCGCCCCCGCTCGCTTGAGTCGGCTGTTCTTTTGATCGAGATCCTTGAGGCGTTTATCCGCGGGCACTTATTCGATACAGCGGAAAAGATCCCGCGGGTCAACCGAACGGGAACAGGAAATATCACTGGTGGGTTTTATCCGGTGCCTTTCTATCACGATAATGCGATAAAGAGGCACCGGCACGCGCTAGGGAGGTTTGGTGGAGGCGAGGGGAGTTGAACCCCTGTCCGAAGATCTTCAGCTCACCGGTTCTACATGTGTAGCCGATCGTTTAAGTTTCGCAGCCACCCACGCCTATCGGCTGGCTTAGAATAGCCGCTAGCCCAGAACGTTCTCGTCCGCCGCCGCTGAGCACCAGCCTTGGACCAGCCCGCTGCATCGCGCCGTCCCACCCCCGCGGGCCTCAGATGGAACGACGTCACAGCTGATTAAGCTGCGAGTGCCAGTTCTTGATTGGCAGTTGCATTTTCCCGGAGTTTTACGAGTCCCCGAGAGCTCGACATGCCCCGATGGCCTCACTATCCCCGTCGAAACCGGTCGCCCCCTCCTTTCGTCATTCGTCATTCGTGAAGCGCACGACCGAACCTCAATTTTCCGCTTGCGAGATACGCTTCACCCTTCACGAGCGACGTGTCTTATACGATGATCATCATACCGCACAGGTCAAGGGGATGCCAGACACTCGTGTTCTTGCTCACCTTGCCCCCGGAGGGTCATATGAGCTAGATTGGCTACATTGACAATTGAAAAGTTTAGACGTTGACAATTACTTGACAATATGACACCGTCTCCGCATGAACCCTAAGCAACAAATCCTCAGCTTTCTATCACGTAAACGGTCCGCGACAGGAGGAGAACTACGGGCCTACCTCCGGCTCAGCCGACAGGCCTTAAGTCTACATCTTCGGAGCCTGCTCGCAGACCATAAAGTCGTCAAGTCCGGAACAACCAGGGGAGCGAGTTACATGCTGGCGAACCGAGCGGCTCATCCTGTCACGCTGACTCGTTCCCTCACAACAACAGGCTGCAACGAGGATCGTGTCTGGGATGAAGTGGAGACCCGTCTGCAGTTCAAGCGGGTGCTCCGTCCCAACATCCTGGCGATCATGCGTTACGCGTTTACAGAAATGCTCAATAATGCCATCGAGCATTCGCAATCCGCTCAGTGTACCATTCGGGTTGTTGTAGGAGCGATCCTCGTTTCCTTCGAGATTCGCGACCAGGGGATCGGTGTGTTTCATTCCATCGCGTCCAAGCTCCACCTCTCTGACGAGGAAACGGCGCTGGTCGAGCTCCTCAAAGGCAAGACAACCACGATGCCGGAGGCCCATACGGGTGAGGGAATTTTTTTCACCTCACGAGTCGGTGATACGTTCTCGTTGAAATCCCACCGCATCCAAATCGAATGGAGCCGGGTCAAGCAGGACGTGTTCGTCTCGCAACCGCGTTTCACGCGTGGAACCTCGGTGCAATTTTCGCTTCAGCGTAGCTCTCGCCGGACACTCGAAGAGGTCTTCGGCGAATTTGCTCCTCAGGAGTACGATTTCCAGTTTCAAAAGACTAAAGTACTAGTCAAGCTCCTGCAGGCTGACTATGTGTCACGATCCGAGGCGCGGCGTCTATTGGCCAATTTGGAGAAGTTTCGCGAGATCGTCCTGGACTTTCGCGATGTGCGATCAGTCGGACAAGGTTTTACCGACGAGGTGTTCCGCATCTTTGCCGAGCGCAACCCCGGCATTGTGCTCCAGCCCGAGAACGCCAGCCCGGCTGTCATGGCCATGATCCAACACGTGAGCCGAGGCGCTGCTGTCGGCAACCAACCGCAATAACCATCTGGCTACGCGCTCTTAAACCTCGTCACCTTCGCAAACGCGATCGCCATGAAAGGAAGGCCAAGACCCAACAGCAACTGGCAGATGAGCAACGCGCCCAGCTGGCTGTAATCGGCCGGGGTCTGGATGGCACCGGAGGCCTGGTCACGGACTTCGCGCGTCACGATAAAGATCTCGTTCAGATATTTGGTGCCCAGTTGGCTGAGCGAGAGCGCGAGATTCGTGAATGAGGCCATCACGGCAAAGAAGGTCGCCTTCAGGTTGGCTGGTGCGCTGTTGGCGATCCACGCCAGCATCGGGATCATCGAAATCTGTCCGAGGGGCGACTCCAGCGCCGTATCGATCAGGGCGATGAACCGCGCATCCACCACCCCGCCCGTCATTCTGGCGGTCCACTCGTGCAGGCCGTAGTACATGCTGACGATGGGAACCGTGAGCATCGTTCCGATGACGGTGAGAAACCCGACGACATAGGCAATGGACCGCTCCGCCATGAATCGCCGAAAGAGAAACATGCCCACCAGGGTGAGCGTACTGCCGATCAGCGACAACACTGAGAGAAACTGCTGATCGAACTTCAGCTGGTCGATCATCCACCAGGTCGTGCCGGGGCCGGTTCCAGGGATGGCCCGGAAGATGAAGATGACGACCGCCGTTCCCACCAGGGTGAATCGCTTGTCCGGCTCCAATTCGCGCACGAGCCTCGTCATAAGAAAGAGTACGATCCCCATCGAGCCGACAAATACGATTTCTTCGCTATAGGTGAATCCCCCGAATCCGACCGTCACGATGAACAACGCGAACGCAAGACTGCCGCCGAGAATCGACCAGTTCGGCTTGGTCGGCTCGGTCGATTCTTCCCGTACCTGCACCATCTGTTCTGCCTGTTCACGCGAGAAGCCTTCCTGAATCAGCTGTCGCCGATGCCGCCGTCTCAGCCACCACGCGACTCCAAGCCCGAGCACCGAAACAAAGGGAATCGCCAACGCCATCAGATAGATACGTTGATACAGGCGGACCATCTCTGTTTGCGGCAGTCCTTCGGCACCCGTGAACACGTACACATTGACCAGGGAGACCAGAATGCCGCCGCCGACAATGGCCACGCGGCCAAGCGTCTGCATCGTCGTGTGCATGAGCTTTCGCTTCTGTTCATCGAACCGCTCCCCGCGTTCATCGACCCGCGGGACCGCTTCGACGGTCATGGCATCAGCCACCGCATCCTGGATCACATAGCCGATGGGGGCAAGCAGCGTGCTGGCGACGAACCAGGCTTCGGCCGACAGCATGGCCGTCATTGCCTCGCGATGGCCGATCAAGGCCGCCATGATGCCGAGACTCAGGGCGAGAAGCCCCGCGCCCAGGCCGACCAACCAACTCTTCCAGCGCCACAATAGATCAACGGTATGACCGATGGGCATTTTGAGCGCCCAGGGAATGCCGGCCCAGAATCCGAGCGCCGCGAGGAACGACGCGGAGAGGCCGAGGTAATCCTTGACGAAAAATGTGCCGACAATGCCGGTGAGACCGGAGATCCCATAGGCCATGTAGACCATGAGCGGCGGCAGGTAGGACAATCGCATCTCCCGGCCCAGGGCCAGGATGTTGCGATCAATCCAGCTGAACAGTGTGTGGATCACCGGGTGATAGCGGATCTTGGAAGGTTCAATCGGACGGATATCGCTACATGACAATGCCGCCGCCGGCCTGGATATTCTGCCCGGTCAGCCAGCGGGCCTGGTCGCTCACGAGAAACGCCACGACATCGGCAATATCGTTCGGGAGCCCCAACCGCTTCATCGGCGACATCTCGATACCGATCTGCCGGTAGTGTTCCGTCATCATCCCGGTGTCGGTAAAACCCGGAGAGACCGTATTCACGGTAATCCCGCGCGGCGCCAGCTCCTGGGCCAGCGCCTTCGAATACTGTTCGAGCGCACCTTTGCTCCCGAGATACGCCGAGGCTCCGGGAAAACTCAAATGGGTCCCGCCGGTGGAGATGTTGACGATCCGACCGCCGTCCGTGAGCGCCAACGCCGCTTCCTGCATCGCAAAATAGGGGCCTTTCGCATTCAAGGCGATGACCGCATCAAAATCGGCTTCGGTCGTCTCTGTCAGCCGCTTCGGCATGAACCGCCCGGCGTTGTTCACCAGAATATCCAGTCGACCGAACTGTTGCACCGTGTCTTTCACCAGGCGTCTCGCCTCGGAGACTCGGCTCATATCCGCTTGGAAGGCGACTGCCTTCCCGCCTTTCGCGTGAATGGCCGTTACCACTTGTTGCGCCTTTTCTCCGCTCTTCGAGTGATTCACCACCACGATGGCACCGTCCGCCGCAAATCGTTCCGCGATGGCCCGTCCGATTCCGCTTGACGCCCCGGTCACAATCGCGACCTTCCCGCTGAGTGACGCCATAGGATCATTCCCCTCCCGATCCAATCCCCCCGTGGGGCTACAAGACATGCAGTGACACGTGATTCCGGCGGACCAACAGGGCTTTCAGCTGATCCCGCATCTGTTCAACGGACAGCTTCACGCGCTCCCCGTGCCCGGCCAGGACCCATTCAAATCGATAGGCGAGCAACTTCTCAATGGACGCCAGCAGCACCTTCGCCCGCCATACCAGCCGATGAGGAGCCCCCAGGGCCTGCTGGTGAGGATTCCACCACAGATGATCCCCCGTGAAAAGAAACTTCTCGCTGTAGAGCAGCGCCATGCTGCCGGCCGTATGACCCGGCACAGGGATCGCTCGAAAGCCATCGGCGAGCCGGAGGCTGTCCGATCCATCCACGATCCATTCGGCCCCGGGTGCGGCATCGGCGTCGGCGGCATGGATAATCCGCTTCGCCCCGAAATGTCCGGCATACTTGTCGGCATCGGCGATATCGTCCTTGTGCGTAAGAAAAATATGCGAGAGACCGCCGTGCCGCTCGAACGCCTCGATCAGATGCTTGACGTAGCGGGGCGAATCCACGAGCCAATTCCCGTCCGGACGGGTGACGAAGAAGCTGTTTGCCCCGAAGGACTTTTCGGAATTGAAGCCGCAGTAGAAGACGCCGTCCTCCAGAGGCAGCGGAAAGCTGGCCATGGCAGCCTGGAGCCGCTGTGTATCGCCCTGTTCGGTGCCGATCGAGCCGACGGGACAGGCGAGTAACGCCTGATAGGCCCGGTGGATCTGTCCGTCCTGCTCGGGCTGGCAGCTGACCGCCGAGAACTCACCGATTTCCTCGAAACTTTCCGGTGCCAACTGGCGGCAGGTATCGCAGTTGATGCAGGTCGCGTCGACGTAGAAATTTCCCGCAACGTTGGAATCGAGCCGCTTGTTCCGGTCTGCCATCAGCGCACCTTCGCCCCTGCTTTTGCGCGATCGGCGGCACGCCAGAGGTACCAGGCCGCGGCTGTGCGGTGAGGTTTCCAGCGCTCTCCGTGCCGAAGCACGGCCTTGGGCGCGGGCATCGTGCGAAGGCCGTACGCGATCCGGAATCCGTTGCGCACACCGAAGTCATCCACAGGCAGGACGTCCGGACGTCCCAGCTGGAAGATCAGCAGCATTTCGACCGTCCACCGCCCGATCCCCCGTACCGCGACGAGGCGTTCGATAATCGCCTCATCGTCGAGCCGTCGAATCGCCACTCCGGTCGGCACCGTTCCATCGAGCGTCTTCGCCGCCAGATCGCGTAGCGCGGAGATCTTGGGCCGCGAAAACCCGGCCTGTCTTATGCGCCCTGTCCGCATCGCCAGCAGTTCGTCTGGCTTGGGGAAGCGGTGACCGGGAAACAGGCCGATGAATCGTCTGAGAATGCTCTCGGCCGCCCTGTCATGGAGCTGTTGGTACGCAATCGCCCGCGTCAGCGATTCGAACGGCGACCGCCCTGTGTTCGGGACCAGTGTGCAGGGCCCGATCTCTCTGATCAATCGGCGCATCACGGGATCGACACGCGTCAAATGCAGTTCCGCCGCTTTGGATACCGGCATAGGCCTATGGAGCGAGCGGTGAAGGTCTGCCCCATTCTCCGGAGAAGACAAAGGTCGAGATCGGGTTGCGCTCGCGAGGCGCCAGTTCGCGCT
>DASPGL010000111.1:0-13730 GCA_035620635.1 Nitrospira sp.
GACTGCGCTCCCTTGTAATCCCTTCTTTCCCTGTGGCAGCTTACGCGAAGTTGCCGGGTCGGGCAACGTTGCTCAAATGATCACCGAATTTGTCGTCACACCGGGAGAACAGCCGAAACGGTTGGATGTCTTTCTCGTCAATCGTGAACGGGATCTCTCCAGATCCGCCCTGCAGCGGCTGATCGGACTCGGACGGATCCGCATCAACGACGCCGTTGTCAAACCCAGCCAGAAAATAAAGCCGGGCGACAGGATTACGATGGATGTACCGAAGGCGGAGCCGCTGGCACTCAAGGGTGAATCCATCCCGCTCGAAGTCCTCTACGAGGATCATGTGCTTCTCGTGCTGAACAAGCCGGCCGGCATCGTCGTCCATCCTGCTCCGGGGAACTGGACCGGCACGCTCGTCAATGCACTGCTCCATCACTTCCAAACGTCCGGCGGCACGGTTTCGACGATCGGGGGGAAGGAACGCCCGGGCCTGGTGCATCGACTGGACAAGGATACCTCCGGGGTCATGGTCATCGCCAAGACGGATCAGGCCCACCGCGCGCTGGCCGCGCAATTCAAATCCCACACGATCGGCAGGGTGTATGAAGCCATCATCTGGGGCATTCCTAAGAAAAAGCATGGACTCATCGAACTTGCCATCGGTCGTGATACCAAGGACCGGAAGAAATTTTCCGCCCGCACGACCAATCCCAAGGCATCCGTAACCGAGTACCGGGTGGACCAGCGTTATGGCCAGGAGGCCGCTCATGTCTTCCTCTATCCCAGGACAGGGCGCACACACCAGCTCCGTGTTCATCTCACGTCCCTCGGCCACCCTATTCTCGGCGACCAGATGTACGGCGGACGAAAAGTCTGCACGATCGCACAGGTGGAGATTCCACGAGTCATGCTTCATGCAAGGACGCTGGGATTCGTTCACCCGGTGACAGGCGAGCGTCAGGAGTTTACCAGACCCTTGCCTCCGGATATGGAGGCCGTCACTCGAGCGCTCCAGGAGTCGACCCTTCGCGAGAGAGGCACGAAATCGCAACCGGCGGTCCACTGACGCCGGTCCAGTACAACCTGGAAGGACCCAACGATGCAGACAGCCGACTTCCTTGAAGCCATTGGAGGTTTGACGGCTCGGCTCAAAGCCTATGCGAACACACTGCCGCCAATCGTCCACTTGGCGGCGGTCCCAACGGGTGTGAAGCCCACACTGGAAGCGATCGAGAGCTATGAAGAAATCATCACGCGCGTCCGAACGCACAGTGCAGGAACCCGATACAAGGGATTGGGGGATTCCCTGATCGATTCTCTCGAAGCATTTGAAGGGGGGAGACTATTGGGGGCGGTGCAGCCGCTGCTGGCCGTCCTTGACCATCTGGATCGGATGCAGCACGACAAGGAAATCGAGGCCGGGAGGATCGACGAGAAGCGGATTGCCGAATACCGCGCAGCACTTCACAAAATTTTGCCTGGCAATAAGCCGGAATTGGGCGGGGCGGGTCGCGGGATCTGACACATTACTCGAGTGGCAGTTCTTCCCTCACCCTCACGCCCGACCCAGTCCCGTTCAATGACCCATCTTCGGTCCGATGGCGTTTGCACCGGCCGATACCAGTTTGAAGCGAACCGTCGATCCGCAGTGCGGGCATTTGCCCCGAACAGTCTCCTCATCGAGTACTTCGTACTGGTCGTCCTTCAGCCACATAAGCTGAAAGCATTTAGGGCAGCTGCGTACTTGCGTTGCCATGCGTTTCCTCGTACACTCCGAAATCCAGAGGCCGACCGATCACCTGCAAATCTAATACAACATGCCCTCTATCCTCAAGACCGCTGTGACCTTCTCGGAAAGGAGGGATCTCGCGCCTGAGTTACTGCTCAGGCTCTTCCGGCAGGCCCCGTGGGCGAAGGAGAGGACGATCGAGGATGTGAAAGCCATGTTGCGACATACCGATGTCGCACTGTGCGCCTGGGACGGTGAGCAACTCGTGGGGTTCGGTCGGGTGCTCACGGATTTCGTCTATCGCGCGACTATCTGGGACGTGATCGTCGACAAGGCGTATCAGAAACAAGGCATCGGCACTGAAATCGTGCGACGCATTCTCAACCACCCGCGTCTTAAGCAGGTCGAACTTTTCTGGCTTTGCACGCGGCGGCCAGAGTTCTATGAGAAGTTGGGTTTCAGCTCTAGGGAACAGACCGGAATGGTCTGGAGCCGGACCAAACAGGCCCGAACCGAATAGACAGCCGCCTGCCTTTACCCCATCCCCTGCTCACCTTCTTTTATTCCCGCCTAGTGACTGTGAGCCGGGGACGGGCGGCGCATTCCTTTGGGGGACAGTAGGACCGAGCAGAAGAACAAGGCCGTGGCAAGAAGGACGATCGCAGGTCCCGACGGCACATCCCAGGCGGCGGAGATCAATACTCCACCAACCGCCGTGACCACTCCGATGATCGCGGAGTAGAGGGTCAGCGTTTTGAGGCTATGGGTGAGCTGATAGGCCGTCGAGGCGGGAATCAGAATCATGGCAAAGACGAGGATGGCCCCGACGGTTTTAAGCGACACCACCACCGTCAGCGCGACGAGCGTCAACAGGAGAAAAAAGATGTGCCGAGCCGGGATGCCGGACGCTTCGGCCATTTCCTGGTCGAACGCGATGAAATACAGCTCTTTCGAGAAAGTGAGCAGGAGTCCGAGAACGAGGATGCTCAACCCGCCGACGATGCGCAGCTCCTCATTGGTCACAGAGAGCACGCTGCCGAATAAATAGCCGTACACCTCCGCGTTGTAGGTTTTCATCAGGCCGATAAAGAGGATCGCTAGTGCCATTGTCGTCGTGTAGAGAATGCCGATCGAGACGTCCAGCTTCATCCGACCCTTCTCTTCAACCCACCCTGTGATCCAGACGGTGGCGAGTCCAAACAGGATGGCCAGCAGCAGTGGCGGCCAGCCCATCAGGTAGCCGAGCGCCACGCCCGCGAATGCGGCGTGCGACGTTCCGGCGCCGACAAACGACAAGCCGCGGAGTACCACGAACACACCGATGATCGAGCAGAGTCCTCCCACCATCGCCGCGGCGAAGAGAGAACGCTGCATGAAGTCGTAGGTGAAGAGCTCAAGCATTAGGAGCCAGTGCCTGCTCAGTGATGGTGGTGATAATCCTCGACGATGACAAGGTCGTTCTCCGTGATCACGAGGTCCTTCCCGTAGACTTGGCTGAGAATGTCGGGCTTGAGTACCTCAGCCGGCGATCCGGCGGCGAAGAGCCTGGTCTTGAGCAGCACCAGCCGATCCACCCGTGAACGAATCATATTGATGTCGTGGGTGATCAGAAGGACGGTCAGCTGCAATTCTTCGTGGAGGTGCTGAATGAGTTCGAGGACGTTATGTTGCGTCGTAATATCCAACCCGGTGGTCGGTTCATCCAGCAGCAAGACCCTCGGTTGTTGAGCCAGGGCTCGCGCGATGAACACACGCTGTTGTTGGCCGCCTGACAGATGGCCAAGGGCGGTATCCTTGTGCCCATCCATCGCGACGTGGGCCAGCGCTTCCATCGCGATCTCGCGATCCTTCCGTCCTGGCCGTTTGAACAGACCCAACGCTCCGTAGCGGCCCATCATGACCGTTTCCAGGACCGTCACAGGAAAATTCCGGTCTACCACTCCCTTCTGGGGAAGATAGCCGATCATGGCTCGGTGGTGGCAGCGCAGCTCCTCACAGGCGCAGTCAAAAATATGCAGGTGTCCTTCGACGGGAGCCATGAGACCGAGGACCGCCCGGCAGAGGGTGGTTTTCCCTGATCCGTTGGGACCGATGACGCCGATAAACTCCCCGGCGTGGATAGACAGGGAGATATCCTTGAGCGCAGTCACGCCGGGAAACCCGAAGGAGGCGTGGTCAAACCGGATGATTGGCTCGTGGGAGTCTGGCAAGGAATCCGGCTCCTTCCCGCGCGGAGAAGTGGAACTGGCGCAATGAGGTGTTAGGCAGCCTCCAGTGCGTTGGCCAATTGGAGCACATTATAGCGGAGCATGTCGAGGTAGGTCTCGGTCCCCGGGAGGCCACCGGGGAGGGTAGTCAGTACCACCACCCGTGCCTTTGTTTCCTTGGCAAGGAGGTCTGGGAGTTTTTGGCTGAGCTGAATTTCCGATACGATGACTTTGATCCGGTCCTTCTTGATCTTGTTGATCAGGGCATGCAGTTGCAGCGCTGACGGCTCGGTCCCGGATTGGAGCTGGATCGTCCCGGCGATGTCGAAGCCGAAACGTCGCGCCAGGTACGGCCAGGCCGGATGGTGGGCGACGAAGCGGCGGTCGGACAACGCGTTGACGCGATTCAAGAGTTCGTTTCGCAGCTGGTCCAACTGGCGGAGATAGGCCGCTTGATTGTTCCGAAAGTCGGCGGTGTGGGCCGGAGCCACCTTAATCAGGGCCTCGGTGATGTGGCGCAGCATGATCGCCGCATTCTCGGGGTCCATCCAGACATGGGGATTTCCTCCGGATTCAGCCTCCTCGCGTTCCGGATGTGTCCCCGCGTGGTGATTCGCATGATCGCGAATCAGTCCGATGCCCTGGGAGGTGGTCACTACGAGGAGCGAAGGGCTCCCCGCATTCTTCACCAGCGAGGCGGCCCAGACCTCGAGTCCGATGCCGACCTGGATCAGTACCTGGGCCTTCCGCACGGCCACCAGATCGCTGGGTTTCGGCGAATAGGTGTGCTCGTTTTCATAGCCGCTCAAAAGGGAGGTGACACGGACATGAGTGCCCCCGATCTGCTCCGTCAGGTCCTTGAGAACCGGAATTGTAACCACGACAGGGACCGGCCCCTGAACTTCCGCCCGCGAAGAGAGGGGAACAACCGCAGAGAACTGGACAATGAGGATGGCCGCGAAGAGGAGTCTCACGTAGTGTACCGGAAACCTGGGAATCGACCGTAGCATCCGGGCCTCTTGATGTCAACGCGCCGGGCAGAGGGCCGGCGCGTTTCCGGCGAGGGTCAGGGTCTGCTTGACCGCCGTCGTCAGTTCGATTAGCGTAGCACACCCGAACGCCTGTTCCCGTGAGTCCAGGTACGAAAGGATGTGCTGCCGATGAAAGTTATTGGATTGATGTCAGGAACCTCCGGCGACGGAGTGGACGCCGCGCTAATCGAGATCGGTCGTCGGAAATCGGGCCTTCAGGTGAAGCTGATCGCCTTTCATCCCCTCCCCTATCCGCGCTCACTTCAGCAACGGGTTCTGGCCGCCTCCGTGTCCGGCACCGTCTCGGAAATTTGCCACCTCAACGCGCTCCTGGGCGAATGGTTTGCCGATGCCGCGTTGGGCGTCATTCGTGCTGCGAAGTTGCATCCGAAAGATATCGATCTCATCGGCTCTCACGGCCAGACCGTGCATCATCTCCCCCACGGGATCCGGGATGCCGGCGTAGGCGCGATCCGGTCCACACTCCAGATTGCCGAGCCGGCCGTGATCGTCGAACGCACGGGGATTACCGTAGTGGCCGATTTCCGTCCTCGCGATGTGGCTGCCGGCGGGCAGGGGGCCCCGCTAACCCCGGGGGTGCATGCGATCCTCTTCCGTCATCCGCGCCGATCGAGGCTCATCGTGAATCTCGGCGGCATCAGCAATGTGACCTATCTCCCGCAGGGTGTCGGAGTCGAAGGGGTCATCGCGTTTGACACGGGCCCCGCCAATATGGTCCTCGACGGACTCATGGCCCGAAAGACGAATGCGCGGCTGTCGATGGATCGCGAGGGGCGGCTGGCTTCCCGAGGGCGGGTAGACGGGCGATTACTCGCCAAACTCCTTGCGCATCCCTACCTCTCGCAGGTCCCTCCTAAATCGACGGGGCGGGAGGCGTTCGGAGCCAAGATGTTGGATGATCTCCTTGCGATGCAGCAGGCGCAGGACTTGTCGACCGAAGATCTCCTGGCCACGTGCAGCCGCTGGACTGCCGAGGCCGTTGGCACCGCCAGGCGGTGGCTCCATGGCCGGATCGATGAGGTGATCGTCGGCGGAGGCGGGGTCCGCAACCGGGCAATCATGGCTCATCTGGACGAAGTCTTTGCACCCGTACCAGTCGGCACGTTTGAGTCGCACGGGTGGGACAGTAAGGCGCTGGAGGCTGTGGCTTTTGCTGTGCTGGCCTACCAGACTGCGCTGGAGCAGTGCGGGAACGTGCCGGCGGTCACCGGCGCCACGCGCCCCGTGCTGCTGGGGTGCATTGTCCCAAGTGGGCCCGGGTGGCTCTCTCGATGGCCCTTGCCTCCGCGACGAAAGTAAACGACGATGTTGGAGACGATGCTGGCCGGAGCCGGTGCGTTACTGGTGTTGATCTCGTGGGTGCTCATCCGGTCCATGAAGGTTGACAGACACCCAGGGGCGGTTGCATTGCCGGCCGGGGTGGCCATTGTAGCGGCTCCGTTACTGACCGAACCGGAGGTTGCTCTTTACAATCTCATCCGGATGACCGTCCAGGAGCACTATCTGGTGCTGGCTCACGTCCCTCTCTGGTCGTTTGTGTCTGTCGAAGCCATGGGCACAGCGCGGTCCAAGGTCTTGAGCCATATGGCGCTCAAGCGGGTCGATTTTGCCTTGGTGCATCCAGGATCGCGGCGGGTCGAGCAAGTTGTGCAGCTTGAAACCTCGTCCTCCCGTCCTCATCAGGCGGAGCGCCGTCGCGTCATTCAATCGGTGTTGGATGCTGCCGGCATCAAACTCGTCACCCTACGGCCGGACATGGCGTACACGATTCCCGATCTGGCACGCATTCTGGACCTTGATCCGGATGAATAGGAAGCAGCGGCGGTCGGTCAATCGGTTTATTCTTGCGGTTGAGCGTTCGGCTCGTCCTTGCTCGCCATCACGTCGATGGCTTTACGTGCAAGTTCTGCCTCGGAACTGTCGGGGTACTGATCCACGACGCGGTCGAACATCATGCGCGCTTTCTCCTGATCACCCAATCTCGTATAGGTCTGGCCCAACTTCAGCGTCGACGCGGCAATTTTGGGGCTGAGCGGATAGTACGACACGACGTTATAGAAGGAGTTGAGCGCTTCTTTGTAGCGCCCCATACGATACTGGCATTCTCCGATCCAATAGTGGGCATTGGCTGCCAGAGCAGAGTGGCTGTGCAGTTCGATGAAAAGCCGGAATCCGGCCAGAGCCGCTTCATAGTCTCGATGCTTGAACTCTTCCATCACACGATCGTACAAACGACGCGACGTATCGTGGACCTGCCCAGGGGCCGCCAAAGCCTGAGAGAGACCTCCGGATAAGAGGATGGTCAGGATGAGGGGGATCCACATACGATTCCGTGCCATTGGGTTGCCTCCCTACTTATCTATTCGTCGGGCGGGGGCCCTATGCGGGACTCACGCAATCGATGTGCCAGGAGCGAAACTCTCCTTGCTGAGAAAACCGTTGAAAAACATGAATTTGTGTATTCAGGCTCTGTGGCCAGAACGAGACAGCGAATGGCCATTCGAAGGCGGGGAAACAGATTTGTACGGGTCGTGTCGCTTTCGGTGTGCTAGGCAACCAGTGCCCGGTACTACCGGTCCATGTTCTCAGAGGCGGCAGCAAACCGTCGGCAATAAGGCGCACGAGATGGCATGAGGACCGAAGAATCCATCCCAGAGAATCCCCTAGGCGGCCAGACGTTGATCGTTGATGCACAAGATCCGCGCTGTTATCCGCTCCCGAGTGCCGCACTGAAGGATGCCGGCGGCCGTGACCAGATCTATATCTGTCCCGGCACGTATGAGGACAAGCTGTTTGTAAACGATCGATCGGTGCGGTTGATCGGGGCCGGGCGCGATCTGGTCGTGATCTTCAATCGGCGCGGCGGTCCGCTGTATTTGCAGCGCGCGACGGGAGGGTGCATCTCCGGCATCACGTTTCGCTATGTCGGGAGCGATCAACATTCAGCGATGAACATCCTTGATTCCACTTGTGTCATCACCGGCTGTCGGGCGACAGACGGGATTCTCTCAGGCGTCGTGCTCTATGGATCTGAGTGCCGCGCGACCTTCGTCGAGAATGACGTGTGCCGGAACCGCGAGTCAGGTATCTTTGTCTTTGCCGGCGCACAGCCGCGGGTGGCGGACAATTGCTGTTCCGATAATCACCATTTCGGTATCGCCGTCCGGGATCCCGGCAGCCGTCCGGAGCTGGTGCGCAATCGGTGCGAAGCCAATATGCTCAGCGGCATTCTCTTCTTCCATCATGCAGAGGGATTGATCGTGGACAACGTCTGCCGAGGCAATCAGCATTGGGGCGTGCTGATGACACCGGATTCGCATCCCAACCCTGGGCCGAGGGAGCTCCCAGCCGTCAACCGCCTTGATGGAAATCCTCGTGGAGCCTGTCATGTCACCGATCAGCCACTGGCTGAGATCGGACGATAGTCTGTCTCGCGTGTCGAAGGCTAGGAAGAGCGGGAGACCGGCGCAGTCGATGGCACGGCGGTGGGAACGTGGAACTGAAAGGAATTCCCTCCTTGTTGCTTGGCGCGATACATCGCGGCATCCGCGTGTTTCAACAACTCGTCGATCTCGTGATCGTCAGAAGGATAGAGTGTAATCCCGATGCTGACCCCGATCGACGCTTCGTGTTCCTGGATATGAAAGGGGTTGGCCAGAGACGTGGTAATTCGTCTTGCCACCACGGCGATGTCCTGCTCGTTGGATAAACCCTCCACGATGATCGTAAACTCATCCCCGCCCATGCGTGCCACGGTGTCCACCTCGCGGACACATTCCCGGAGGCGATCGGCGACCGCCTTCAAGAGCTGATCACCGACGGCATGTCCGAGCGTGTCGTTCACCGCCTTGAACCGGTCGAGATCGAGCAGCATCAGACCAAGAGGCTGCTGGAGGCGTTTGCTGCGTGCCATGGCCTGAACCAGCCGGTCCCGGAACAAGGTACGATTGACAAGCCCGGTCAGTTGATCGTATTGCGCGAGAAAGGTCAGGCGTTCCTCGGCACGCTTGCGTTCGATCGCGTAGCGAATCGAACGAACCAAGAGTTCCGATTGGCCATGCCCTTTCACGAGATAGTCCTGGGCCCCGTTCTGAACAGCCTGGAGAGCCAGGGTCTGATCGCTAAATCCGCTGAGCACAATGATGGGGATGGTCGGGTTCGCGGCTTGTATTTGCCGAAGGGTCGACAGTCCGTGACCGTCCGGCAGTGAAAGATCCAGGAGAACGGCATCAAACCGTACCCGGGCGAGCTGGGTAAAGGCTTCCGCCAGACGCGCGACATGCGTAATATCGAATTGCTCAACATTCCATTCCGCCAGGATGTCCTGGGTCAGCTGCGCATCGATGTCGTTATCCTCGACCAGCAATACCTTGATCATCTCATTCCTGCGGTATCATGGCCCGCTCCGGAGCATGACAGAATACCCCTGAGGCGACATCGTAAGTATATCCTAAGATCCCGTTTAAACAAGAGAATCTGATAATCGGTCGATTTTCCTACGGAAGGGAACCGCCGCGGGAACAGTGAAGTGGGATCCGGGGTTAGGCGAGGGATGGGATGGATGGCAGGAAGATACCGAGGAAGAGGCGACACGACAGGTCGCCTCTTCCGGCATGGCGGCAACTCCCTCTCAGCTGCAATGTAATGCTTCCGCTCGGCGGCGAACTTCCTCGGCTTTTTGTGCCTGTCCGAGGTTTTCATAGAGAGAAGCGATGTTGGCATGCAGGTGGGACAGTAGTTGGCCGAGTTGGGCTTCTTGTGCAATAACATTCGCCTCAAGGGCCAGCTTCTTTTCTTCGCTCCGGCGGAATCGCTCTTCCAGCCGCTGGACCAGCTGAATCCACCCTTTGACTTTTCCCGAGTCCAGTTCCGGCATGGCAGGCGGGGCCTCAGCACGATCAAGCGCCTTTTCCATCTGGTTCATCCAATTGATAAACACGAGAAAGTCACCCAGCGTAATTTCGAGTGCGGATGACGCGCCATCCTCTATAACAAGATCTTCCATTCCTGCTCCTTTCTCTGATCCATTCCTCTCATGACACCGTTCGCTCTCTTTGACCTTCCGTATTGCCGGGCAGAAGGCTCACCGTACCGACTGACTCGATCACTCCGATAGGCTCTCAGGCAGGACAACGGCCCTGACCTCCGTTTCACCTCCCTTCAGCACGGTTTCGTGAGACCGAAAAGACTCTTGAACATCCACAACAGGATGTAGAGGCGGAGTAATACTGTACTAGGTCCTGTGTTGTCAATGGGTGCCGGCAGTGATAGTCCGGTGGCGGATGATCAAGGGAAGGTGGAGGGAAACGGGGTGCCTTTCATCAGGTATTCCTTAGTCAGGAAGCCTGACGAATGATCCTGGAATCGATCGGGTAAGCACCGGCCGGGTATTGTTCTGGGCCGATTGCGGCCTCGCAGGCGTAGCCCTTTTCGATCGGCCAGAGCAGTGAGCGTCCGACGAAACTGCCTCGCACATGAATCTGTCGGAAGGTAACACCCATCCGAGCGGCATCTTCTTTCACTCGTTCAATGCAGGCGTCGGCGGTATACGCCCGGCGTGCGATTAGCAGCGGGTCACCGGAACGACTGTGGAAAATTACGAACTCATCGGCACATCCGCTCACAACACCGAGCAGAAGGACAAGTCCGGATATGCGTTGAATGGCGGGCGCCACATTCATCAGCGAATCGATTCCCATTGTTCCCATTGCTCCGGTGGAACTATCAACCAACCGATCTCAAAAGCAACCATAGCATAGCGAAGGGGTGCCAATCGACAGTTCCGCGAGCGCGGCGCACTGACATGCATCGGGTCCAGCCAGAGCAACGCAAAGTGCGGTAGCGAGGACAAAAAGTGCGCCAGGCCCACCCGGTTTGCCCCTACGGAAGTTGGGAAGACATTCAACATGTAACCGGTTGTTATTTCTCGCTTTGAAGGTCATTTCAAGGAAATGAGAGTTGGCATGTTATCTGCTGAATCGTTCGATCAGATGCGATGAACAGGGAAAGTTCCCAGGCGGCTGCACGGCTTCCGGTTGAACTCCAGAATGGGAAAGGCAGAGTGAGAACGACACGTCCAATGTCAGGAGAAGTGCTGAAGAACCAAGCGGCGTGGAAGGACGCCGGTGGTCGTGCGTCGTTCCGAAAACTCGGAACGGGTGCAGCGTCGGTTCTGTTCCTTGCACTCGCGATCGTACCAATCGTGCGTGCGGAGGGAGAGATCTACCGGTATATCAGCCCGGACGGTACGATCCACTTGACGAATGTGCCCAACGATCGGAGATTCGAATCGATGACGCACAGACGGCACTATCACACCTCCGTGTCCGATCGAGAACTTGAAGGGGCCGTGTCACAATATTCACAGGAATATCACCTGTCGGCGGCCTTGTTGATGGCCGTGATCAAGGCGGAGTCCGGCTTTAATCCCAACGTGATTTCCAGGGCAGGGGCTATCGGCCTCATGCAGCTGATTCCGGAGACGGCCACCAGACACGGGGTGCGCGATGTCTATGATACGCGGGACAACATCGCGGGCGGTGCCAAACACCTGAGGTACCTGCTCGATCGCTTTCACGGAAATGTTCCGCTGGCTCTGGCCGCATACAATGCGGGTGAGCGCAATGTCGATCACTACCGGCAGATTCCACCCTTCAAGGAAACCAGGGCCTACGTGAAAAAGGTGCTGGAATTTTATCGGGACTACCTGGCGAGTCAGTCCGTGAACTCACTCGGGCGCCAGGTAAGTCTGAGCCTGCTGCGTTAGTGAGGGAAGATTACGCGAGTCAGTTCAATAAACCGCTCACCTGACAACACCTCTGCACGGGCGGTGGGAGAGAGAGCAAGCGATGCAAGCGCACTGAGCACCGCTCTGTGATCATACCCCTCGTCTTTGAGCGAATTCACAAGTGTCTTGCGCCGGTGGGCGAAGGCGGCTCGTACCAATGCCGCGAACCGCGGTTCTTCCTCCGGGCTCAGTTCCCTCCGCGCCTTGCTCTGCACCAACACCACCGCCGATGCGACCTCCGGCCTGGGTCTAAAGCACTGGGCCGAAACCTTGAATGCTTTGGCGATCTTTGCGCCGTATTGAGCCATAATAGAAAGCACTCCGTACTGTGAAGAGCCCGGCAGGGCTACGAGGCGGTCGGCCACCTCGTCCTGCAGCATGAGCACCATGCGCGGGAATCGATGTCTATGGTCCAGTAATCGGAAGAGCAGGGGAGTAGACAGGTAATACGGCAGGTTGGCCACGACGATTGTCCCGACCGCGAGATTCTCCATCGGGAAGCACATCGCGTCGTCAAGCACGAACGTGACGTTGGGAAACTCCGCCTGGTGCTCCGACAGATAGGCATGGAGCCGGGAGTCTACCTCGATTGCCGTGACGCAACCGGCAGTCCGGCACAGCGCTTTCGTCAGCACGCCGCGTCCAGGTCCGATCTCCAGCACGTTGTCGCCCGGCGCGATTCGAGCGAGAGTGACGATCTTGCGAACGATGTTGGGATCGATCAGAAAATTCTGGCCGAGTCGTTTGATGGCAGCAGGAGGAGGGGAGCTGCTCACTGTTCAGTTCCCGGTGGAAGGGGGACAAGCATCCTTCGGCTATTCGGCCAGCGCTGCCAGCTTGGTACGGTAGTACTCCACCAGATCGGTAAACTCTTCGACCATGTCATTAGTGAAGGAAGGGCCTGGATGAATGCCGGCAAACTTCCGCCCCTCTTCGAGCCCCGCTGCCTCTGTGAGAAGGGCAACGGTGCGGGCTTTCCACTTGGCAACCCGCTCAGTCCCCGCCACCGTGTTCAAGTCCTGGAGAGTCTGCCTGGCGAGTGCGTCGAGTTCCTTCAATTGCTGTTGGACCACAGTCTGGCGCGAAGACCTCGGTTGTCCCATGGTCAGTCCAGGACTCCGCACTCAGTCTGCTGGCTCAGGGCTATTTTTGCCGCGAGCTTGACCGCTTCGAGCAAACTGCCGGGATCGGCAAGGCCTTTGCCGACAATGTCAAAAGCGGTCCCATGATCCACTGATGTGCGAATGATCGGCAGCCCCACCGTCAGGTTTACGCAGGTGCCGAACGCGACCAGTTTCAACGGGATCAATCCTTGATCGTGGTACAAGGCTACGATGCCGTCGTATTGTCCTTTCGCCGCTTTGCCGAAGAGAGTGTCGGCCGGAAGCGGGTCGCTGGCGAGAATGCCCTGCGCCTGGGCTGCCCGTGCGGCGGGCTGAATCATGCGCGCCTCCTCGTTGCCGAAGAGTCCATGTTCGCCTGCATGCGGATTCAAGGCCGCCACGCCGATCCTGGGCGCCTTGATGTCGAAGAGCCTGGTCAGTGCCAGATGGGCCAGCCGAATAGCCCTCTCAATCTTGGCCTTGGTGAGCAGCGAGGGGAGGTCCTTGATTGCAACGTGGGTCGTGACGAACATGATGCGCAGCGGTCCGCCCACGATCATCATGCCGGATTCCTTCGCCTGCGTCAGATCGGCCAACAGTTCCGTATGGCCCGGATAGTGGCAGCCGCCCAAGTTGATCGCTTCCTTGTTGATCGGCGCCGTCACAATGCCGTCAATGCATCCGATCTGCGCGAGTTCCACGCCCTTCTTAATAAATGCCACGGACGCTGCCCCGGTCTCGGCGGCTGCGACCCCTGGCGTGAACCTGCCGAGTGGACGCACTAGCGGGTCCAACACCGCTACGGTTCCTGCGCCCATGGCTGTCTGGTCATGGCCGTTCACGCGGATGGCTTTGAGCCCG
>DASPGL010000112.1:0-7597 GCA_035620635.1 Nitrospira sp.
AGACGGATTCCCCGCGAAAGGAATTGTGGTAGCCGGACCTCCGGGGGCGGCTCTGGTGGAACTCGCCGGGCGAGAGCGAGCCGACCTGATCATCGTCGGGTCCCGCAGCGGACGCAGCGCGCAGGAGTATTTCATGGGGAGTGTCGCCGACATGGTTGTGAAACGTGCCCCCTGTTCGGTATTGGTCCACAGGGGGTAGACACTGATGGCCTTTGCGTTGAAGGGAGAGGACCTGTCGCCTCCGCTTCATTGGAGTGTCTCACCAGCCGCCGCAGTCTCCCGCCCTTATGCGTCAGGGCGATGACTGCCGAGAAGGAGTTGCTTGCTGAACGCAGCGGGGCCGACTGTCCAGCCGGGAGACCATGATATGACCCAAGAAGTGAAGGGGTAAGGGGGGCTACCGGTGCCCGTGACCGACACCAAAAGGGACTATTATGAAGTGCTCGGGGTCGATCGGACTGCGACTCGAGACCAGATCAAGCACGTCTATCGCCAGTTGGCGCTGAAGTACCATCCGGACAAGAGCCGGGACCCCGACGCCACGGCGAAGTTCCGCGAGCTCGCGGAAGCCTATGCCGTGCTTTCCGATGATACGAAGAGAAAAGAATACGATACGACCGGTCACGCCGGCGTGAGCGAACGGTGGTCGCCTGACGACCTCATGCGGGATTTCCAGTTCGGGGATTTTTTCGGGGGGCGCTTCGGCGATCTGTCGGGGATGTTCGGCGACCTGTTTGGCCATCGCATGAGACCGGGAGCCGGCGCGGCGAGGGGGGTGGACCTGCGCTACGATTTGGAGTTGACCCTGGAAGAAGCGGCCCGCGGGGGTGAACGCGAACTGCACCTCACACGATCGGAACCCTGCGCGGATTGCGGGGGCAGCGGGGCGAAACCCGGCACGAAGCCGTTGTCCTGTCCGGATTGCCGAGGGACCGGACAGAAGCAAGATATGAAGATGAGGAACGACGTCCGGCTCGTGACCTTGACGACCTGCACGCACTGTCATGGGAGGGGGCAGATCGTCGAATCTCCCTGTCCGCTCTGTCAGGGCAGCGGCTATCGATTTCTCCCGCACACCTTGAAGGTCAAGGTCCCGCCGGGCGTCGATGATGGGATGGTGATCCGGTTGGCGGGCCAGGGAGAGGCTAACGCCAATGGAGGTCCGCCGGGCGACCTTCTTATCCGTCCGCATGTCCTGCGCCATCCCACCTTTGAGCGTCATGGTGACGATCTTTATATGGTGCAATCCGTGACATTTCCCGATGCAGCGTTAGGGAAAAAGGTGGGTGTAACGGGCTTGGGGGGTGAGCCACTCCAAGTGGTGATTCCGGCCGGAACCCAGAGCGGCACGACGCTTCGCTTGAATGGGAAGGGGATGCCCAAAGTCGGAGGGAAGAGGAAGGGCGATCTCTTCGTGGTGGTGGAGGTCCGGACCCCCACTGACTTGTCGGATGGCGAGCGGGCGCTCCTCCTGGAATTGGCGAAGTTGCAGGAGTTGCAGTTACACGACGACATCCATAAAGGGAAGAAAGCCGGCGCACACGAGCACTGAGAGCATGACCTCCAGAGCGATCCGCGGTATTCCTAGCCCGACGGTCTCCCGATGGATCTTGTCCTGAGTCCACGCCCATGAATCGGTCCGTGAACGATGGCTTGGTGCTGGGCACGACCCTCCTCGTGATTCATTCATTTGTGTCGTTCCTGGTATTTCTCTATTGCCACACCAGTACCGAAGGCCAATCTGTGTTCGCCTATTTTCTCTTTTTTGTCATCGATGCTCCGACCGTTCCATGGGCGTTCGAGATCGAAGGTAAGGTCGGACTTCTTTCAGGCCTTACCGAATCGTGGACCGGCTTGTGGTATCACGGGCATCAAGGAGTCAACCTCAGGGCATTCATTCTGACCACCCTTTTTGGCGGGCTCCATTGGTTTACGATTGGGAATCTTCTCGGTCACGCGTTCGCATGGATTCACGCGCGATCGAAGAAGCAGGCGGTCTAACCGTTTAGGCAAGCCGACGGTCACGCACGGTGTCGCCCATTGTGCTCTCTTGTTCTCCCCCCTTATGGCGGAGTCCGGCTCAGAATCTCCCGTTCGGCCTCCAGCCAATCATCGAGCGCGTGTCCGTGCCCAAAGCCCCGCTCGCTGTAAAGCTCATAGGCCCGTTTTGCGATCAGCATCTGTCGCTCCTCGTCTGCCGCCGCCTTGGGTGCCGACCTGAGGGCCTGCATGTTCCGGCGTGGTTTCTCCGAGCGAATGCGGACCGACTTCATGCCCGTCTCCTTTTTCCGCCTACACAGTCATGGGCAGGCCGCCCTCTGCGGCGCTCATGGAGAAAGGGACGAATGGATGATCGAGACAGGTCAAGGGAAACGCGGGCCGCCGGTCGATCCGTCGCAGGGTTTCGGCGATCCGTTCCGGCTTGCCCCAGTCGCTCCAGAGCACGCCGCTCAGTTCGACGACCGCCAAGTGTCCCGGAACGCGCTGCAGCACGTCGGACGAGAAGTTCCTGGCCGGCATGTCCTGGTAGATCGCCTTGAGGGCACGTCCTTCCTCGGGGCTTCCGACGGCCCGGCTCAGCCGCTCAAAGAGCGGCATGATGTCCGGAATACATTGCCAGCCCAATGTCCAGAGCAGGTCCGCGTTGACGGCGAATACCAGAGTGTTCCAGAGCGCCCCTGCCCGTAAGGCGGTATCGGCCTGAGCGATGTCGGGCTTTTCGAGAAATGAGTGGACCGCCTGCACCGGTTCGCCGGGCGGGCCGGCGATGAAGCGGCCGGGTTGGATCCACCCGTAATCCAGCTCCAGGCGATCGGGGGCGATGCCTAGCAACACCAGGCGGTCGGGTCGCGATTCCGCGATGAGGAGCGAACGCCGGACTGCGTCGAGAAACCGTCCTTCGGGATAGACGAAGTGATCCGAAGGATAGATCACCACCGTCGCCTGCGGGGCCTTGGCACGGATATAGGTCAACGGCAGGAACACTCCGGCCGCCGTGTCGCGATTGGCTGGTTGAAAGAGAATGGTGCTGCCGGGCCTGCCTTCCAGCTGCGCCAGCGCTTCTTGCCGATGGGTGTGTGCGACCACGGTCACCGTGCGATCCGGTGCAGTGAGGCTGGCGGCGCGGTCAAGCGTGTGCTGGAACATGGAGCGGGAGCCGACGAAGGCACAGTACTGCTTTGGTTTGGGCCGGCCCAACCAGCGATGGACCAGCGAACTCAGCCTCGTGCCCTCCCCGCCTGCCAAGACGATCGACCAGAGTTGATCCGATGCATCGCTCGGACTCTTCTCCATGTCCCACCTCCTTGTTCGCTGCATGCCCGAACTACTGACCGACTCGCGGCTCGTCTTATCCCCGCGTTGCGTTTGAGGCTGGTTTCCGGCGTGTCGGGGGCCAGCTTCAGGTCCCATGGGCTGCCGTGTCGGTACCAAGCCGTTCGTTCGGTTGGACAGGATACAGGGATCCAGGTAGTCGCCGCAGTTGACGCAACGCCACAGCTGCATCGGTCTGCCGGTGCCGTCGTTCTCCAAGGCTGCTGTGTAACTGGGCACCATCAATCCGCCGCAGCGCCGGCACGGTGCATCGGACAGATGTGATGTCTCCTCGCACGGACCCCTCTCCCGGGCTGGAATCTGACGGGATGTCCCGATCAGGG
Organism: Nitrospira sp.; assembly: GCA_035620635.1. Taxonomy (GTDB): domain Bacteria; phylum Nitrospirota; class Nitrospiria; order Nitrospirales; family Nitrospiraceae; genus Nitrospira_D. Next base: position 3,657 of record DASPGL010000112.1, read on the forward strand.
GAGAAAAGAACGAGGCGAGACGTGGAGAGCCGATGAACGGCATCATGGCAACGCTCCGATCATCAGGAGAAAAGTCCTGACCCTCTCTTGGGCTTGCTCGAAACAGGCTGGACAGTAGGTATGGGTGAGAGGACAGTCGGCCGGGTTCACGCCGTGCTGCGATCGATATATCAGCTGCGTCACCCATCGCCCGCCGTCGGACGCAGACCCCGAGTCGTCTCGAACGAGTCCGCAACTGCAACAGACGGGAAGCAGCGTCGGTGTCGCGAAGGCCGGCTCCCATAGATCGGGCACTGACTCCCGGATGGCAGACGCCGATAATTCTTCAAGAGGCATACATCACCTCCCTGTGTGTTAGTGGCGCGCGTGAGAGATGCTCCAAGACGCTACAACGCGGTAAGCCCATGAATGTGAGAGGCCACGTTAAGAAACTTCGGCGGATTACGGAACTGGGCAACCTCCGAGTTGCACGCGGCGAACTTACCAGACCATAGCAGTCAAGGTATTCGGTGTGAATTTTGGCCTCGCATCCATAATGCATTGAAAACAAGAGGAAGAATGCCGCTGCGCGCGGCCCTCGTCCTGCCCCCATGCTTTTGTGGAGGCGTCTGGGGGTTGTCCTAGTCTGCCGCACAGATTTCACCAGGGGCCGGTACACCATCCACGCGTTTGGCGCGTTTGGTTTGGATTGTTTCGATCTTGCAGGGACACACTCAGGCGCCTAGAATTACGCTCTCTCCATGCGGACCAAAGCTCATAAGAAGAAGCTCGCGCCGAGGCAAGCGAAAGTCCGATCGCCGCGCAAGCAAGTTGTGACGACTCCCCCACCACGTGGTTCCAAGTCCGGGAAACAATCGAGCGGTCTCCTGCACCGGCACAAGAAATCCGAACAGGCCCTCATCGGACGAGGCGAATCTTCGTCGCTCGCGAATGTCACCCGAGCCGGGGGCCATGCGCATACCGCGGAGAAAGAGATGCAACAGGATGAGCGTGTGCCAGAGTGTGAGTTTCAGGCACGAACAGCGCAATTGAACGAATTGAACAGGGGCCAGGATCAGCAGCTGGTCGAGTGCGGGCGGATCGAAGAGTCGTTGCGCGAAAGCGAGGAGTGGTTTCGTGCTTTCTTCGATCATGCGCCGAGTGTCGCGTTTATGAAGACCAGTGATGGACGTTATCTTTTAGTCAATCGCCGGTTTGAGGAGGCGTTCCACCTCAAGCAAGAAGACGTCTTGGGTAAGACGGACGCTGAACTGTTCCCGCGTGAAGAGGCCGAGCAGTTTCAATCCAACGATCGTCTGGTGCTCGAAGCGGGAACGGCTATGGAATTTGAGGAGGAGTCGCGCTATTCCGACGGCATGCATTCGAACATTGTCGTCAAGTTCCCGCTGCGAGACGGCAATGGGCGTATCTACGCGACGGGCGGCATTGCCACCGACATCACCGGGCGTAAGAAAATTGAAGGGTTATTACGTGAGCGCAAAGCACTGATGCGGGCATTCTTGGACAACAGCGCGACGGTGGCTTGGATGAAGGATGCCGAGGGGCGATACGTTTATGTCAGTGCAAGCTTCGAGCGGCGCTTCGGTCTCCGCTCCGGCGGCTGGCAGGGCAAGACCGACTTGGACCTGTGGCCGCGCCAAGTGGCGGAACAGTTTAGAGCTAACGATCTCGCCGTGTCGAAGCGAAACCAAGTTCTGGAAGTGGTTGAGCAGGCGGAGGAAGCCAACGGCCGTCGGTCTTGGTGGCTCAGCCACAAGTTTCCCTATCAGGACAGTTCCGGCAAGCGATACGTGGGCGGCCTCGCGGTGGACATCACGGATCGCAGGGAAGCGGAGGACGCTCTTTATCAGAAGCAGGTGGAGTTGCAAGGGTATCAAACCCAGCTACAAAGCCTGACCTCGAAGCTTCTCACGGCCCAGGAGAGCGAGCGGCAGCGGATCGCGCGGGAGCTGCACGATGACTTCAGTCAACGACTGGCCGCATTGGTGATCGATGTCGCGTCACTGGAACAACGACCTCCTATCCTGCCCGAGCTGATTCCTAAAGTGCTCGAGCCGGTTCGGGAGCAGCTCGAACAGCTGGCGGACGATGTGCACAACCTGGCCTATCAGCTTCACCCCTCTCTCCTGATTCATGCGGGGTTGCAACCAGCCATTGAGGACCACATCCGCAAGGTGACCGGCCGGACTGACCTGCGCATCCTCTTCAAGTCCAGGGGTGTTCTCGGGGCGATGCCCCTCGACCAGTCGACGTGTCTGTTCCGCATTGTTCAGGAGGGACTACAGAATGTCGCCAAGCACGCGGATGCCACCGACGTGACGGTACAACTCAGCGGGTCATCGCACGGGGTCGGTCTTTCCATCACCGATAACGGGAAAGGATTCGACGCGGGAAACACGACGGGTCATCCTACCGGCCTGGGGCTGATCAGCATGCAGGAACGGCTGCGAAGCCTCAACGGATCCCTGCGCATTCATTCCAGGCCGACCGGCGGCACGAAGGTCTGCGCTTGGATTCCATTCCAGGAGCACGCGTCATGACCCGTCCCCGCGTCTTGATCGCGGACGATCATTCCATTGTGCTGGCGGGACTCCGGAAGCTCGTCGAAACAGAGGGGGAAGTGATCGCTGCAGTCGAAGACGGACGCGCGCTCGTGGAAGAGGCGCAGAGGCTTCGGCCGGACATCATTCTGCTGGATATCTCCATGCCGCTTCTGAACGGACTGGATGCCGCGCGACAACTCGCGAAGCTGGTGCCGGACAGCAAACTGATTTTCTTGACCATGCATGCCACGCCGACCTATGCCACGGAGGCTTTCAAAGCCGGGGCGTCGGGCTACCTGATCAAGCGGTCGGCCGCTTCAGAGCTGAAGCAAGCGATTCAGGCGGTCATGCGTGGGCAGCACTACATCACCCCGCTTATCACCAAAGATGTGCTGGCGACGGCGCTCCATGCTGCCGAAGGACCGCCGGTACGCACCAAGCCGGTGGCATCGCTCACATCGCGCCAGCGGGAGGTGTTGCAACTGGTCGCGGAAGGGAAAGGCACGAAGCAGATCGCCACCCTTCTGAACATTTCGGTGAAGACCGTGGAGTTTCACAAATTTCGACTGATGGAGGAACTCGACATGCATTCGACCGCCGAGTTAACCAAGTACGCCATTGCTGAAGGTCTGGTGAGTTTGTGAGCGTGGGGCCAGAGCACACCTTGCTCCCGGACAGGCGGCTGGGCGGGGCCGGGGGCTGACTCCCGGCAATCTGGCGCGCGATCGGTTGCTGCAGGCCAATTTGCCTCCCCAGTAATATCTCTTCGTGTTCCTCTCCCTTCCCCTAGTTCCCCCCTCGCTGGTTTTCGCCTAGAGTTCACGGCGGCCCCCCATTCATCGACGAGCGGTGCCTGACCGTCTCGACAGTCAGCGAGCGAGCGCGTTGTTTGTTGGCTTGATGAGCGGGAGAGTATCGGGGCTAGAGGGAGACCTTTTGCAAAAAAGTAACGAAGCGGACATGAATCCTTTACTCGCGGAGGGAATCATAGGTCGTAGTCTAGAGGGGAGAAAAGGAGGTGTCCTATGGCCGTCTCGGCGATCATCGCCCGCGTTCATGATGCACTAGAGCAATTGGGGACTGATTGCCCCATGGAAGAAGTGACTGTGCTCTGTCCAGACTTGACCTGGAACCAGGTGTTTCTCGCCATTGACTACCTCAGCCGTAGCGGGCAGGTTTGTGTCACCCTTGATGCAGGCTACACCTATCGAGTAGGGGCCCATCGTGCGATCAATCATGGCGCCGGTTCGATCACTTCGCAAGGAGGATCTGGGGCTTTGCACGAGAGAAATTCCTAGTTCTGTGGCAGGGGTGATTATGTTAGGTTCTCAAACAGACTCGACTCCAGCAGAACTCCGGCGAGAGGTTCTATCTTCTATGAGGGAACAAACTGTCCAG
>DASPGL010000113.1:0-8545 GCA_035620635.1 Nitrospira sp.
AGACGACCTGTCCCCCTGCCTCAGTCTAACCGAGCGACTCTCGGCGCAGATACTGCAGAGCGGAGGCTCTCCGACTTCCCCGCGGACGTCAAGAGGACCATGTGAGCGAAACCAGGCTTCGATGGTTGGGATTGTTGCGAAGAGGGATGACCGGCATCATTCTCGGGGCCATCGTGGGAGTGATCCAAGTCTGGTTCTTCAAACGCGACCTCATGCACCTCTGGGCGGCGGTTGCCGCCGGGGCTATGTATATGACCACCTGGGTGCTGTTTACGGATTGGCTTCGACTTGCGGGAGGCAAGATCCTGCTTGGAGCGGTCTCGGGTCTGCTGGCCGCCATCGTGTGGTGGGCCATCGCCATCCACGCTGAGGATGTCTTCCTGCTGGCGGCGGTCGCCGGCATCTGCTTCGGCTCGGCTTATGCCTGGTCTGATCAGCGAATGACTTGAATTTCCCGCCAACGCTCCGACTGGTATCGCCACAATAACAAGGCCATCCTGACGGTCCAGTCCACGATCATCGCGGTCCATACGTAATACACCCCAAGCTCCAGCCAGATGCCGAAGACAAAGGCCAGGGGCACCCGGACGCCCCACATCCCGATGGTCGTGGCCCACATGATGAACCTCGTGTCGCCCGCTCCTCGCAGTGACCCGGCCAGCACCATCGTGAGGGCCAGTGGAAGCTGCAGGAGAGCGACAATTCTGAGGAACTGTGTGCCCAGCTGGACGACTGCCTCGTCCTGCGTAAAGCCTCGCATCAATGCATAGGGGAAGAAGAAGAACACGATGCCCATCGCCGCCATGCCCATGGCGGCGAGCCGGTTGGCTTCCCAGTTTTCCATCCTGGCCCGGACGTATTTGCCGGCGCCGATGCTTTGTCCCACCATGGTTGCCGCGGCAATCGCGAAGCCGTAGCCGGGAAGAAATGAAAACGACTCGATCGAGAGCCCGACCTGGTGGGCGGCATAGGACAGGGTTCCATAGAAGAGAACGATTTTCGTGTAGAGCATGATGCCGGCCTGCTGCACCACTCGTTCTCCGGAGACCGGCGCACCGATGTGCCAGGCGGACCGGATCAAATCGAGCCGGAGGGTCGCGGACCTCGCCAGGATTGTTCGGCATGACCAGAGCAGATACGCTGTGCCGAGCGATTCCGCCACGCCGACGGCGAACGCCGCGCCCCGGAGGCCCCAGCTGGGCGCGCCCCATTTCCCGTAGATGAGCGGATAGGCCACGGCGATGTGGATCGCGTTGACGCCGATCATGGCGTACATAGGCGTCTTTGTGTCACCGGTCCCCTGGAGAACCGATGACAAGACCTGGATCAGGATCGTGAAAGGAATCACGAGAAAAATGACATTGGAATAGGGAATGGCCTGGGCGATGACGTCGGCCTGGGCCCCCAACGCGGTCATCGCCAGGCGGTTGGTGGCCAGACCCACGAGGGCGAGGAGGACGGATGTGACGAGTGAGAGGCTGACCAGATGCAGGGCGGCTTCGCCTGCGTCTCTGGTGCGTCGCGCTCCGGAAAGTTGCGCCACCAGTACATTGGTGCCGACCGACAGGCCCGACAACAGCGTCGTGGCGATAAAGGCGAGGAGTTGTCCCAACCCTACGGCGGCGATCGGCACCGCTCCGAGGCCTCCGACCAGAAATACGGCCGCAATCCCCTCCGCCCGTTGCAGCAGGCTGCTGACCGTGACGGGAAGGGCAAGGCTCAGGACGGATTTGCGGATGCGTGGTAGGCCACCCATGGCGGCCTATCCTAACAGAAGCAGCGTCTCTACTTGCTAGCCGTGTGTTGACACACCCTGTGATGACTTCGAAAACAGAGTGATCTCTGAGGCCACGGACGTGATCAGATGGCCCTGCAGGCTGTTCAGAAAGGCCGTTCAGCAAGGCCGCCGCGAGCGAAGAGACGAATCGTCGTACTCTCTGCCGTACGTTGAGTCTCTACGCGACGCGAGAACGCCGCTGACGGACGTTGTCAACAGCCTGCTAGACAAACCGGTTCGCCGTTCGCTAGGGTCCTACCCATCATGTCTGACTCAAGCCAGGCGCCGATGCCCATGACTGTTCCCCGCCTCTCGAAGTCCAAATTTCTGGCCGGACTCCAATGTCACAAGCGGGTATATCTGGATGTGCACCATCCTGACCTGGCCAGTCCGCCGGACCCCTCCACGCAGGCGATGCTCGATATGGGGACGGAAATCGGAGAACGGGCCCGGAGCAGGTTTCCCGGCGGTGTGCTGATCGGAGAAAGTTATCGCCAGCGTGAGGCGGCTCTGGCTCATACGGCCTCCGTGGTTGCCGATGCGTCTGTTCCGGCCATCTTCGAGGGCGCGTTTCTCTATGACGGGGTGCTGGTCCGTGTAGACATTCTCGAACGTCTCTCCGGCGGATCAGGCGCGCCCCCTGCCTGGAGGTTGATCGAGGTCAAGTCGTCTTCGCGTGTCAAACACGTGCATCTGGAAGATCTCGCGATTCAGCGGTACGTCCTGCAGGGGGCGGGCGTGAACATACGCGCGGCCTGCCTCATGCACCTGAATACGCAGTACGTCTATCGAGGCGGCGTGCTCGACCTCGATACGTTGTTCGCCCTGGAGGATGTCAGCGAACTCGTGGCCTCGCGCGGACTTGAGGTGCCGAGCCGTCTGGTGTCCATGCAACAGGCGGTGTTGCAGCCTGAGCCTCCGCCGATCGAGCCCGATGATCACTGCCACACGCCCTACGAGTGTCCCTACTGGGCCCACTGCACAAGAGACAAACCGTCCCGCTGGATCTATCATTTGCCAGGCTCCACCAAGCATCTGATCGATCTGGTTCGTCAGGGGGTGACGACGATCGATGACATTCCGGACGGAGTCGGGCTGTCGATCGTACAGCGTCGAGTCAAGGACAACGTGGAGTGGATCTCTCCGAAACTGAAGCGGGCCCTGGCAGGGGTCCGATATCCCGTCCATCATCTGGACTTTGAAACGATCATGCCGGGCATCCCCTGTTATCCGGACACCAGGCCGTATGAACCGATACCAGTCCAATGGTCGAATCACATCGAGGAGGAACCGGGTAGTTGGCGGCATCACGAGTATCTTCATGCCGAGGCGAGCGATCCTCGTCAAGAGGTGACGGTGCGGCTTCTGGAGTCGCTCGGCACGGAAGGCAGCATTTGTGTCTACTCGTCGTACGAGCAGTCGATTCTGGAACGGCTTGCCGAGCACTATCCGTCGTTACGCAGCGACATCGAACGGGTCATCCGCCGGCTCTGGGACCTGTTCCCCGTCATCCGTGACCATTATTATCACCCGGCATTCGGCGGGTCCTACTCGATCAAAGCCGTGCTGCCCGCCGTGGTGCCGGCGCTCGACTATGGCGATCTGGCAATCCGAGAGGGAGGGAGTGCGGCCCAGGAGTACTACAGGATGGTGTTCAAGGAAATGGATTGGGTCGAGCGGGCCGCCATCAAACAGGCGTTGCTGGAATACTGCAAACGCGACACGTTGGCGATGATGGAGCTACGGAGAGGATTGCGGGAGAAAGCGGGAAGCTGAAGACTGCTGGGAAGGTGCGTCATCTTGCTGCGCAAGATGACGAGACCATGTGGCGGAACATTTGCTTAAGCCTGCGACGTCCCGTGCTTGATTTATAAAAGCGTTCCTGCTTGCGCGCTTCGCGTAGGGTTTCAAATGCGGTGGTATGAATTACCTTGTACGGGCGATAGGGCCGAGAGGGTTGTATTTTCCCTGCGTTATGGTCTCTCAGCCGCCTTTCAACGTCGTTGGTTACCCCTGTATAAGTCCTTGTCCTCGCCTCATTCAGAAGAATATACAGGTAATACATATTCCCTTATGATTGATGTGGCGGATCCGTCATCTTACTGTGCAAGATGACGAGATCTCGCCACATGGTCTCAGGACAAACGTGGTTTGTCCTGAGACCATGTGGCGGAGAGGGTGGGATTCGAACCCACGGTCGAGTTACCCCGACAGCAGTTTTCGAGACTGCCCGATTCGGCCGCTCTCGCACCTCTCCGATGTGACGGATTACCTATGTGAGTGAATCGCGAGCAGGTGTGGAGCATGCGCTCGACGACGTGCGGCGAGCTTACCGTGCCGGGCGGCGTTTTGCAATGGCCTCTGCGATGTGTTTCTCTCAGTGGCTGTACCGGCAGACGGGAGAAAGAACCAGATATGGATCGTGCCGTGCTGAAATTTGATCCGGTCAGATTCGTGCCGGAGGAGAAGCCGACTCCTCTCATCGAGATTCCCTCCGGCGTCGCTCAGGTATGGGGCTTTGTCTTGGATGTGGATGGGGTCGATCGCACGACTGCGACACGCTGTCTGTCAAGAGAAGAAGTGGAGAGAGCGGATCGAGTGACGTCAGCCCGGCATCGGCAGCAGTTCATCGTCGCGCATGTCGCGCTGCGAACAGTATTGAGCCGGTATTGTGGACGCCCCCCCCACGCATTGGTTCTTCAGAAGACCTCCGAGGGGAAGCCGTTCTTAACCGGCACGACGGCGATCCGGTTCAATCTCACGCATTCCCATGGCCGAGCGTTGATTGCCGTGACGGGCGATCGGGAGGTCGGGGTCGATCTGGAGAAGCTTCGGCCTGAAATCGATGTGATGCGCCTGGCGGACCGGTTCTTGTCCAGCAGCGATCGGGCGTTCATCGAAGGGGGCGATCCTGCTCAGCGACACACGCGGTTTCTCCAAGCCTGGGTCATCAGGGAAGCCGTATTCAAGGCCGAAGGTTCGGGGATGCGATTTCCGCTGCACCATGACCATGTCGAGTTGTCCGAGGATGGGCGGACAGCCCGGTTGGTCAGAGGGAGCGGCAGGCTCGAAGGAAAGGACCTGTCCGTGCGATTTCTTTCCCTCGAACCGGGATGGGTCGGGGCGGTGGCGGCGGAGGGGACCGATTGGACGGTGACTTATCGGAGCTTCGGCGGATCATGAGCACCACGCCGCAGAAGTCGCGGTTATCCGGGCTGTACGTGATACTCGATCCGGCGGTCTGTCCTGATCGCTCCCTGGCCGCGGTCCTGACCGCCTCCGCCGAAGCGGGGGCCACCATCTTTCAGTATCGCAACAAGACGGCGTCGATGAAGGACGCCTATGTGGAAGGCGCAGTGCTACGTGCCAGGGCTCGTGAGTTGGGCGTACGGTTTATCGTCAATGACCGTTGTGACCTGGCGTTGGCCCTTGATGCGGATGGAGTGCATCTGGGACAGGGAGATATGCCCCTCAGTTTGGCCCGACGCGTGATGGGGCCGGAGAAACTGATCGGATGTTCCACGCATACCCCCGCGCAGGTACGGGCGGCTGACGCGGAGCGGCCGGACTATCTGGGATTTGGTCCGATATTCATCCCGGGCTCCAAACCGGATCACGATCCGGTGGTTGGCATTGCAGGGCTACGGGCCATTCGGCGCCTTACCGCGTTGCCGATTTTCGCGATTGGCGGGATTCAGCCGAACCGGGTCGGTGAAGTGATGCGGGCGGGAGCTGATGGAGTGGCGGTGATCTCTGCGGTTCTGAAGGCTCCCGATATCACACAGGCGGTCAGGGAGTTTCTTTCCCGGATGTCAGCACCAACCCCGCCAGCTCCGTGATGCTCCTGGAACGAACCAGTTTGGCCACACCATTTTCCCAGTCTCTTTCCAGGTCACCCAAGTAGGGAAGCGGGCCCAACACCGGTACCTTCGCAGATCGGCGAAGCAGGCGGACCGTGGAACTCTCCTGCGTTCGTGCGATCCCTGTTGGGGAGGGAAGCATCCGGTTGAGCACCAGGGCGAGTACGGGCACCTTCTGCCGGTGGAGTGCGGTGAGCGTGAGCAGCGCGTGATTGATCCCGCCCAGGCCTGCCCGACCAACCACAATGGCAGGAAGTCTCATCCGATAGATGAGGTCTAGGATGTTCAGTGATGGTGTCACCGGTACGAGAACCCCGCCCACACCTTCTGCAAGCAGAATCTCATGGCGTGCTCGGACCCTGCGGAAGTTCCGCATGATGGTCGGCAAGAGGATGCGTCTCCTCTCCAGACGCGCTGCATCGAGCGGAGACAGCGGATGGCGAAAACCGTAGGGTCTGACTTCGGCGAGCGCATCGCGGCCTCCCGCTGCAGCTCCGAGCCTGACGGCATCTGACCCGGTATCGGCGAACGACGAAAGTCCCGTTTCGATCGGTTTGATGGCCCCGACATCGTAGCCTTGCCTGCGCAAGGCAGCAACCAGGGCGGCAGTGACCACGGTTTTCCCGACGCCCGTGTCAGTTCCAGTGATGAAGACCCCGGCGTTCATGGTGACGAGCGGAGGGCTGATGACCGGTGGCACATCCTTCCTGAAGGTACCAATTTCGACCAAGGGTCCCATCTGATTCCCGCCATCAGGGGTCTGCCATGCGCCGTATGCGCTTCATTCAAAGATTCCTGCTGTCGCAGCTCCAGATCTGCCCGGACACGTCCTTCAGCTGTGCGAGATAGACGATGGTGCCGGCAGATTCTTCAATGGCCGGCGGCCGCCGAAGCGCGTGGTCGAGCCAGCCCGCGCCCTTGGGGAAGATTCCTGCCGTCAGGTGTGTCTTTTGCCAACCCGGCAGCACGAGATTTACCCGGACATTCTCCGGTCCCCATTCTTGCGCCGCAGTCTTGATCAAGCCGATCAGGCCCGCTTTAGAGGTCGCATAGGCTGCTTGACCTTCCGCGCCATGGAAGCCCGTATGAGAACCGACCACGATGATAGACCCGCCACCTCGGCTGATGAGGATGGGCGCTGCGGCGCGGAGACAAAAAAACGTTCCTGTCAGATTCGTAGCCATGACCTCGGCCCATTCGTTTTCCCGTTGGCGCACGACCAGACTGCTGGGTCCGATGCCCGTGCTGCAAACGAAAGCCGAGGGTCTGGAGGCGCGACGGCACCAGGCATCGACCATCCGTTGGACCGCATCGGAGTCCCGGATGTCCGCTTGATAGAGGTCGCCGGTCCCGCCGGCCTTGATAACCTGTCGGAGCGTGGATTCTGCCGCAGCGTGGTTCCGGCCGTAGTGGACGCCGACATACCAGCCGATCTTGCCGAAGGCCAGGCTTACCGCGCGACCGATGCCGCCGGAGGCGCCGGTCACCAGCACGGCCGGCGGTGCCTCGTGTCCACGGTCCTTCTTCGGGGGCGACCGCTTGATTGCCGACGGAGGCGTCATACGGATCGGAATTATGCGAGGCGGGGCGTACGAACGCAAGTCTCAGCTGCCCGAGGGCATTACGCCCGTTTGCTTGCCGCTCTTGGGATTCGTATGGTACCGTCAGTGGCCTGTTGAACGGAGAATTTCCACATGCGCGTACGTCCACTGACCGGGCGATGGCTTCTCGCGGGAGGTCTGTGCCTTCTTTCTGGATTCGTCTCGTGGTCTGCCGCGGGTGGCGCCGATGAGCCCACGACGATCGCTCAATCGGCCGACTATTTCCCTGACGCGGTCGGGAACCGCTGGGTCTATCGGGGCCAGATCACGGAAGGTCCGCTCCAGATCATCGAGCACAAGTTCTTCACGAACACCTCCACTGTGAAAGGCACGAAGTCAGTCAAAGGGGTGACGGTGACGGTGTTCCATGATACCAATCCCGGCAATCACGGCCCCTCGGACAGTTTTTATCGGCGGGATGCGGTCGGCATTGTGTACTACGGTTCAGAGCCGGGCACGCCGCTCGAAAAACAGATCACACCCTACCAGATTTTTCGCTTTCCCCTGAGGGTTCCGTCGTCCTTTCAACAGTTCGATCGGGCCGGCCTCGACTTCGGCAGCGATATGGATCATGACGGGACGGATGAAAAAGCGGATGTCCGCGGGTGGAGCAGCCTGGTCGGCCATGAGACTGTCACAGTTCCGGCCGGGACCTTTCCCAATGCCGTGAAAGTCGAGGCGAAGATGACGATGCGCATTCATCTGTCGGCCAGCCGCCGTGTCGTTGCCGGATCGGACGTGATGACGGCCTGGTTTGCGAAGGGCGTCGGTCTTGTGAAGTATTCGGAGCGACAGGAGTTATCAGCCGTGAAGGAAGACCGTGGTGTGGTCACGGAAATTACGGAAGAACTCGAAGAGTACGACATCAAACCGGCCAAAGACTCACTCAGTCGACTCGAATCCCCGTCGGAGGGTATTCTCGCTGATGACGCGGGTGATCATGTATTGGGCCAGGTAGTCCTCACCGCCGGCCTTCGAGCCCACCCCTGAAAATCGGTGACCGCCGAACGGCTGCCGCCCGACCAACGCGCCGGTGATCGGCCGGTTCAAATAGAGGTTGCCGACGTCGAACTGCGCGCGGGCTGTGGCAAGGTTGGCCGGGCTTCTGGAATAGACACCTCCCGTGAGCGCATACGAAGTCCCGTTGGCCAGGCGGATGGCATCGGCAACACTCTCTGCCTTCATCACGGCAAGAACGGGGCCAAAGATTTCCTCTTGTGCCAGTCGGTGTTGTGGTTCGACATCGATAAACACCGTCGGCCCCACGAAATACCCGCTCCCCTCGACCGTACGCGCGACGAGCACCT
>DASPGL010000114.1:0-14101 GCA_035620635.1 Nitrospira sp.
AAACTTTGACACAACTCAACTCGTTTGCTGAACGGAAACGTCGCGGCGATCGCCGTGACGAGATGGCATTCTACGATCTGGCCGCCCGTCCGAACATCCATCCCGTTCTCTACAGCCAGCGCTACGGCTATTTCGAAGAGGTTGGCCCGCGTGTCGCCTGTTGTCTCGGCGGGTCGAAGCGCGCTCTCGATTTCGGCTGCGGCACCGGGATTCTGACAACCTTCTATGCGAGGCTGTGTCCCGGCGGAGAATTCGTCGGTATCGATCGTTCGACAACGTCGGTCGCGGTTGCAGGGCAGAAGGCAAACGAGCTGGGGCTGAAGAATATCCGGTTCGAGTGCGTGGATGCGGAGGACCAATCTCTGGCAGGCTCCTACGACACGATTCTGTCCACGCATGCGCTGGTCCAGGCCGAACATGATCCTGGCATTCCCAGTGCAAGCTGGCGGACATTCGATCGCCGCAACGACACTCGCCAACAAGAAGACTTTGAACGGCGAACAGGGATCGGCACCCGACTCGATCAGATCAACGCGGTCCTTGACCGGAACGGTCGGCTGGTTGTCTGTGAGAAAACCAGGCAATTGGCCAGGCGTGTGCCGTTTCAGCGGGCATTGGCCGCGCGGGGATTTCAGATGATCGAGTCACCTGCTCCGATACAGTACCGACTTATCGACGAAACGGTAGACGATGGGCCGCTCTTCGTGCTGCGAAAGGGGAATGAAGCATGGCTGGTAGGGGATGAGTGGCCGGATCCTGATGAAGGGATGCCGTTCGACCAGACCGCGATCAGAGCCGGCTCGGGCACGTCAGACCAACCGCTCTACGAAAATCACTGGCCCTCCGCGCAACGTGTGTGGGAACGCCTCGAAATTCGGCAGGTGATCGAGGAGACCACCAGTGAGGAGCCTGATGGCCGTCAGCTGCACGTAGAACTCGGAACTTCAGGCACTCTGGCGTATCTCTATTGTGCCAACACGTTCGACCACCGACAGGTGGTCATTGTGAATTTGTCCAGAATGTCGATCCTTGAGGCTTATTACCGGGAGATTGTCGAAGGGAAATCGTAAGCCCGTCCGAGTCCTATAATACGTTTCGTGGCTTCCTCTAGGTCTCGTCGACAGAGGTGACCATTGAGACCTCGTTGGAACAGGGGCCGCTCAGGCCATTGTAGGCGCTGACTGCAAAGTAGTACCGGGTGTCGGGATCCAACCCAGCAATGGTTACACTTGGTGCAGTCACAAACTTGGAATTCTCGTAGGAACATAAACCCGCTTGTCCCGACGATTGGGTTCCATAATGGACGAGGTACCCAATCACGCTTGGGTCCTGAACCGGATCCCAGGCCAAGCTCGCCATCGCTCCAGTCGGACCAGCAGAGGGTGCAACTCCTGGTACGTCTTCTCCGCCTGATCCGCACCCAGCTAAGGATAAGAAGGCCAGGCCCAATACTGTTGAATATAGGAAGATAAAGGCGCAGATCATTGGACGGAGCCTGATCGAATTCAATATCGAATCGGTCATAAAAAGATCACGAAAGGGGGCAGATTCGAGGGCAGATTCGGGGTGTTGCTCCGCGCGTGCTCACGGTCCCGTCAGTCATGCTCTGCAAGCCCGCACCATCCTGATACGTATTGGCACGTTCTTTAGCGTCTGACTCCGTAAAGCAATACTCATGCCAATGGGAAATGTCAGAGTGGTTGATATGAACGAGATACTTAGAGGGTAGATAGGCATAGGTGGTCTGCAAAAGTGAATGATTTAACCTTCAGTGCTCAGACCGCTGTCGAACACTTCAGCGTAAGTTTGGATACACTGAGACATTTGGCTATCCAAACCGACGCACTGTGGAGGAAGGGGTCTGAGATGAGGGAAAATCTGGATTATCGAGGGTGGTGCGGTCAGTGGATAAAACAGTCAAAAAACAACGAGATAGCTACTCCAATTTTTGAACCGCACGTCCTCGAAAAAATCGGAGCAGCAGAAAACCATTCACCACAAGCACGATCGAGAGGACCCAATAGGTGGTTATCGCTGAGGCAAGGTCTAACTCCACCAGTACCCTAGATAGCCCGAATCCCACCACCACTGCGTCAAAGGCCATGCAGATGCGCCGGAAGGTTTCAGGATCCATCCATCGGATCAGAAAAGTGCCGAGTGGAATGCCCAGCAACACGCTTGGCACGATCAACGGAATGATATCGATGGCCCCGGCACTGTAGAAACCGATGAAGCCGTAGGCGATGGCTGTCAGGCTCGACTCGGCCAGACGAATGACCCCCAACGCCGCTCGAAAATCCTGCTTGGCATAGCCTTGATTGTTGAAGAGAAGGGCCAGGGGGGGGCCGGAGATCGTGGTCACGGAATACAGCGTGCCGATTCCCATTCCAAAGGGAACGGCGATGACGTTCTCAGCCTGTATCGGCTTGCGAATACCGGCAGCCTGAAGAAGAATCAACGGCAGGAGCAGGAAATAAGTGACAAACTTGATCCATGCCGGCTGGATCAAGAAAAGAATGTAACTGCCGATGCCGATGCCGATGACCAGTCCGATCAGGATAGGTGTGACGCGCCGCCAGATGTTGGGGATACTCTTCCGGTTGATGAAGAGGACATAGGCGTTGATCACCAACTCAACGAGCACCAGGGCCGGATTCAAGATCCGGTTAGTGTAGAACAGGAGCGCAACCGGCACCGTGATGGAGGAAAAGCCGTACCCGAGTGCACCATTCACCGCTGCGGCGATAAACGTGATGAGCACAAGAACGAGCTGATCCATGCCTATGCTTTTCGAGAACCGGAGGCAAAATCCTCCAGGGTATAGTGGTCCAATATGCCGGCGATCGCGTCGCGCACGGTGCCCATGACCTGTTGGACCGGACACCGGGCCCGCGTGGCGTAGGGACACTCGCTGCATTTTTGATAGGCCGTCTTGCTGACGCATCCGATCGGAGCCAAGGGGCCGTCGAGGGTGCGGATGACCTGACCGAGGGTGATATCTCTCGGTTGCTTGATGAGACGGTACCCTCCCTTGATCCCTCGGCGGCTGGTGAGAAGACCGGCTCGCTTAAGGGCCAGGAGAATCTGTTCCAGGAACTCGATGGGAATATGCTGGCGAGCGGCAATGTCGTGACGTTGCAGGGTGACGGTTCCGTGAGCTGCGGTGAGCTCGAGGAGAGCCCGGAGTCCATATTCGCTTTTCTTTGAGAGCTTCATAGGCGTACGATACAATTATGACTTAGTTAGTCAAGAAGTATCACATTAGTCCGATCCGTCTTCTCCCGTCAAGAGACGCACACTGTCGTGTTGGCCGGTTCGTTGTCTTACTGAGGCCCTCTCAGCATGAATTTCCATGAGCACAGGAATCTACAAGCCATTGATCGCAGAGGGAATGTCGCTTGACAGTGGAAAAGCATTCTTGCTAGCTTGACGCCGCGTTTGTCAGGTAGATTAAATTTTCGTGTGGTCTCTCCCGAGTGAATTGGACCCCCTCCGTGAATTTTCAAGAACTCATTCTTACCTTGCACCGGTTCTGGGCCAATCAGGGTTGTGTCATCCAGCAACCCTACGACATGGAGATGGGGGCTGGGACGTTTCATCCTGCCACGTTCCTCCGGTCGCTGGGGCCAGAGCCATGGCGCGCGGCTTATGTCCAGCCCTGTCGGCGTCCCACCGATGGTCGCTATGGAGAAAATCCCAATCGACTGCAGCACTACTATCAGTACCAGGTGGTGTTGAAGCCGTCGCCTGACAACATCCAAGATCTGTATCTGGAGAGTCTTGCCCGTCTAGGAATCGATCCGAAGCGGCACGACATCCGGTTCATTCAAGACGACTGGGAGTCTCCGACGCTGGGAGCCTGGGGACTGGGGTGGGAAGTCAGACTCGATGGAATGGAAATTACCCAGTTCACGTATTTTCAGGAGATCGGCGGGATCGAGTTAGCCCCGATCACTGGAGAAATCACCTACGGCACGGAACGGATTGCCATGTATCTCCAGCAGGTCAACAACGTGTTTGATCTCGCATGGACCGACCGGATCAGGTACGGCGACATCCATCATGAAACTGAAGTACAGGGGTCCCGGTATAATTTCGAGGAAGGCGACGTGCAGATGCTCGTGCAGACCTTTCATTCGTATGAAGCTGAGTGCAAGCGACTGTTGGCACAGTGTGACAAGCGCCTGACGCTCCCGGCGTATGACTACTGCATCAAGTCCTCCCATGTCTTCAATCTTCTGGATGCTCGCGGCGCGATCAGCGTGGCGGAACGAACAGGCTATATCGCCCGCGTGCGAGCCCTGGCCCGGCGATGTGCAGAACGCTATATCGAAGAGCGCGCGGCCATGGGATACCCTCTCATCGAACGCGAACGTTTTCAGGCAGGTGCTCGACGTGAATCCGCCTCCGGCCGCGCCGTGTCTCGTTCATGAAACAGCCAAGAGCCACACCGCTACGGTCGAAGGGGCCCAGGAAAGGCGGCGCCGAGCTCCTACTTGAGATCGGCGTTGAAGAGTTGCCGTACCAGTTCATCGCCCCTGCTTTGGCAGGACTGAGGGACCATGCCGCGTCTCTCTTCGAAGAGGCCAGGCTGTCAGCCGGTTCCATCAGGACCTGCGGGACGCCCCGGCGGCTGGTGTTGGTGGTCGATGGTCTGTCGATGCATCAAACGGCTGTCACAAAAGAAGCGATGGGCCCCTCGAAATCTGTTGCCTTCGATGCCGCAGGCACACCGACAAAGGCTGCAATCGGATTCGCCGCTGGTCAGGGTGTGCCGGTTGAGAGCCTGCAGGTGCGTCAAACGCCCAGAGGCGAATACCTGTTCGCAGTGAAGCAGGATGCCGGGCGCTCCACTCGATCGGTCCTGTTTGAGCTCCTCCCCTGTCTCATCGGGAAATTCTCCTTCCCTAAAGCGATGAAGTGGAATGAAACCGGGGTACGCTTCGCAAGGCCGGTGCGGTGGCTGACCGTGCTGTTCGCCGGCAGGCCCCTGCCGATCGAGGCAGCCGGGATCAAGGCGGGCAGCCGCACCTATGGCCATCGCGTGTTGGGCGGGGGACGACCACTGGCGGTTCGCGACTATCAGAGTTACCGGCGTGGGCTGGAACGTCAAGGGGTTCTGGTTGAGACGGAGAGCCGGCAGGCGGTGATTGAAGCACAGTTGGAACGGCTCTGCGCGAAGGCGGGAGTCCTCCTGAATGCCGATGAATCGCTGCTGCTCCAGGCCGTTTTCACCACAGAATGGCCGCACGCCGTGATGGGAAATTTCAACGTGGAGTATCTGGCTGTGCCGCCAGAAATTCTGATGACCTCGATGAAGGAACACCAGGGGTTCTTCTCGGTGCGCAACAGAACCACCGGTCAGCTCGCCCCGCATTTCCTCGCGGTGGCCAACAATCAACCGAAAGATCTCTCGATGATTCGTACGGGCAACGAACGGGTGCTGGCGGCCCGGCTCGCCGATGCCAAGTTTTTCTTTGACGAAGACCGCAAAATCAGGCTTGAGGAACGGGTGAAAAAACTGAGCGGGGTCACGTTCCACCAGAAACTCGGTACGATGGCGCAGAAACAGGAACGGATCAGGACATTGACCCGCGTCATCGCCATGCAACTCCAGCAGCCTGACGACGTGATCCGCGCCAGCGAAAGGGCGGCCGCCCTCTGCAAAGCCGATCTCCTGACAGGGATCGTGGGTGAATTCCCCGAGCTTCAGGGGATCATGGGAGGAGAGTATGCGAAGCATGACGGGGAGTCGGAAGCTGTCAGCCTGGCCATCCAAGAACAATATCTCCCGCGAGCCCTCGAAGGAGAGCTACCGCAGTCGATTGCCGGGCAGGTACTCTCCCTGGCTGATCGACTCGATTCCATTGCCGCATTTTTCCATATCGGGATGGTTCCGACCGGCTCGGAAGATCCCTTCGCCCTCCGCCGCCACGCAACGGCGATCGTCCGGATTGTTCTGGAAGGTACCCTCCGCCTCGACCTGAGCCCCGTGATCGACTCTGCGCGGACTGCGGTTCTGGAGGGAGGGTTCAAGGCGGATCAGGAGGCGGAAAAGCAAGGAAAGCGGCGGATTACGGATTTTCTGTTTGAACGGGTCCGCCACTATGGACGAACCGTGCACGGGCTGCGGGATGATGTGATGGAGGCGGTACTGCGCATCGACTCCACACCGGCCGTCGATCTTGTCGATCTTCTTGCCAGGATGAAGGCGTTGCAGGCGGTGACGGTCAGGTCGGAATTTGACCCGCTGATTGTCGGGTTCAAACGGGCCTCCCGCATCGTGAGCAAAGAACAATGGGAGAGAATGCCGGTCGATAGCGCACTGTTTACCGATGCCGCCGAGACGGAGCTACACCGGCAGGTCGGAGCCTGCCGCAAAGAGTTTGATCAGCAGATGGCGAAGGGCCGGTACGATCAGGCGTTGGATGCGCTAGTGCGGCTCAAGCCGGCCATCGACGGATTTTTCTCAGGAGTGATGGTCAATGCAGAAGACGCGTCGTTGCGTCGCAATCGCCTGTCACTCCTCAAGGAGGTCGAGGAATTCTTCCGGTCATTCGCGGACTTTTCTCGGATTGTGGTACAAGGGAGCTGAACGGAGTCTGGCATCCAATGGAGGGATGACAGAGTCTCGCGGTTCGCTGGGGCTCCACTGATGGTGGAGCGGAAGGAGAAGGCAGCCGTGGCGAAGAAATACGTCTACTATTTCGGCGACGGGAAGGCCGAGGGTACGTCGAATATGAAAGAACTGCTCGGCGGCAAAGGCGCAGGTCTGGCGGAGATGACCAATCTGGGCATCTCGGTGCCGTCGGGATTTACCATCTCTACCGAGGCCTGCGTGGAATACTACAAGTTGGGCAGGAAGTTCCCGCCGGGCATGTGGGAAACCTCGCTGCAGGCGCTCAAGCGAGTCGAGCGGTCGATGGATGCAGGGTTCGGCGACCCGGAGAAGCCGCTCCTGGTGTCCGTGCGGTCCGGCGCGCGTGCCTCGATGCCCGGGATGATGGACACGGTGCTGAATGTCGGGCTGACGACCAGGACGGTTGAAGGCCTGGCGGCGAAGACTCGAAACGACCGGTTTGCTCAGGACAGCTATCGACGGTTCGTATCGATGTTCGGCAGCATCGTCATGGGGGTTCAGCGCGAGCATTTCGAAGCCATCCTCAAGCATAAGAAGACCGAGGTCGGAGTCGCCCATGAGACGCATCTGGACGCCCGTCATCTCCGGGAACTGGTGGCGAGCTTCAAAGCTCTCATCAAAGAGGAAACAAAGAAGGATTTTCCAGACGAGCCGCTTGACCAGCTGCGCATGGCGATCAACGCCGTGTTCTCCTCCTGGTTCGGGGCTCGGGCCATCACCTATCGACGGCTCTATGGCATCCCGGATACCTGGGGTACGGCCGTCAACGTGGTGGCGATGGTCTTCGGCAACATGGGAGAAACCAGCGGGACCGGCGTGGCCTTCACTCGCAGCCCGACTTCAGGGGACAAGGCATTTTTCGGCGAATGCCTGATGAATGCGCAGGGGGAGGACGTCGTGGCAGGCATTCGGACGCCGCTGCCGGTCAGTGCATTGGCAACGAATGTTCCTGAGGCCTACAGGCATCTGGAGCATACCTATAAAAAGCTCGAAAAACATTATCGCGACATGCTCGACCTGGAATTCACCATTCAGGAGGGCAAGCTCTACATGCTGCAGACCCGTGTCGGAAAACGGACCGGAATAGCCGCCGTCAAGATCGCCGTCGATATGGTCAACGAGGGGCTGATCTCCAAAGAAGAAGCGGTGCAGCGCATCGGTCCGGATCAACTGGCGCAGTATCTCTATCCCATTTTCGATTCGAAGGAGGAGTCACGGGCCAATCCTCTCGGCAAGGGATTGCCGGCCGGCCCCGGGGCAGCTGCAGGGAAGATCGCGCTGACGCCCGATCGTGCGGTGGACATGAAATCGGCAGGCCATCGGGTCATCCTTGTCCGCCAGGAAACCAGTCCGGATGACATTCACGGCATGAACGCCGCCGCGGGATTCCTGACGGCTCGTGGGGGAATGACCTCGCACGCGGCCGTCGTCGCGCGTCAAATGGGCAAGGTGTGTGTGGCAGGTTGCGAAGCGGTGGAAGTGCTGGACAGCCAGAGCGTCAGGATCGGTGCCAAGACCTTCAGGGAAGGCGACTATATCTCCATCAACGGGTCAACCGGAAACGTGTATGAAGGCGATATTCCGGTGGTCGAGTCGGAGATCATTCAGGTCATTCAGGGTACGGTAGCGCCTAAGAAGTCCGATAAGTACCAGCGCTTCGCCACGATTCTGTCCTGGGCGGACAGGTTCCGCCGGTTGCGTGTGCGAGCTAACGCCGACGTGCCTGAGCAGGGCAAGATCGCCAGGGGGTTCGGCGCCGAAGGGATCGGGCTTTGCCGGACGGAGCACATGTTCTTCGCTGAAGATCGCGTTCCGATCATGCAGAAAATGATTCTGGCGCGCACGAAGGATGAACGCGAAAAATATCTTGACCAGCTCCTGCCGTTGCAGAAACAGGATTTCATCGGACTCTACCGCGAAATGCAGGGCTATCCGGTGACCATTCGTCTACTCGATCCGCCACTGCACGAATTTCTTCCGAAACGCGAAGAGTTGATGGTTGAGATCGCGCAGCTCGAACTGACGGGCACGGACGGGGCAAAGTTAGAAGAAAAACGACGGCTCCTCGCGCGTGTCGAAGAATTGCACGAATTCAATCCCATGCTGGGCCTTCGAGGCTGCCGCCTCGGCATTACGATGCCGGAGATCACCCGCATGCAGGCCCGTGCGATCATGGAAGCCGCCTGCGAGCTGGCCAAGGAAGGCAAGAAGATCGTACCAGAAATCATGATTCCGCTGGTCGGCATGGTCTCGGAAATGAAGTCGCAGAAAGACCTGGTCCGGGAGGTTGCCCAGGAAACGATGAAGCGGTACAGCGTGAAACTCTCCTACCTCATCGGAACCATGATCGAGTTGCCACGTGCTGCGGTGACAGCCGATCGGATCGCCGAGGAAGCCGAGTTCTTCTCGTTCGGCACGAACGACCTGACGCAAACAACGTTCGGGTTCTCTCGGGACGATGCGGCGAAATTCATCGATCACTACAGGGCAACGAACATTATGGAATCGGATCCCTTTGCCGTGCTCGATCGTGAAGGAGTCGGATCGCTGATGCGGCAGGCCATTGCCGGGGGCCAAAAGACCAGACCCGGCATTAAGCTGGGCATCTGCGGGGAACATGGTGGTGATCCCAGTTCCGTCGAATTCTGCCACCAACTCGGGCTGAACTATGTCAGCTGTTCGCCGTATCGCGTGGCTATCGCCAGACTGGCAGCCGCGCATGTCGCGCTGGCGGAGGCCAAAGCGAAACCGGCCAACGCTTCACCTCCGTCACGAGCGCAGTCGAAGTCATCGGCTCGCACAGCCCGAAGCCGATCCCGCGTCGCTCGCAGGAAGCGGTGACCACCCGCGAGCGGGATCATCACTACATGAGCCTGGCCCTTCGTCTGGCGGTGAAGGGCCGGGGCACCGCCAGTCCGAATCCGATGGTCGGCGCCGTAGTGGTGCGGAAAGACCGGATCGTTGGGCGGGGTTTTCATCTCCGTCCTGGCCAACCCCATGCAGAGATACTCGCACTCCGGCAGGCCGGAACCCGTGCCCGTGGGGGAACGCTGTATGTCACGCTCGAGCCCTGTTGTCATCGCGCGAAGCGGACTCCGCCGTGTGTTCCTGCCGTTCTCCGTTCAGGCATCAGCCGCGTGGTCATCGCCATGCGGGATCCCAACCCGTCGGTGAGTGGAAGAGGAGCGACTGCCCTTCGACGGGCCGGGCTCTCGGTCACCCTTGGTGTTGCACGCGAGGCGGCAGAAGCATTGAACCGAGCCTACCGCCACTGGGTGAAAACGAAGCGACCATACGTTACGCTGAAAGCGGGGATGACATTGGACGGGAAAATTGCCACGGCTTCCGGCGAGTCACGGTGGATCACCGGAGAACGCTCCCGGCGGGATGTACACCGAGTTCGAAGTCGGGTGGATGGCGTGCTGATCGGGATAGGAACGGTCCTGCACGACAACCCTTCGTTAACCGCTAGAACTGGCCCACGCCTTAACCGATTGGCTTCCCGCCAGCCCCTCAGAATCGTGGTGGACAGCCGACTGCGGATTCCGATCACGGCCCGGGTCCTCTCGCAACAGGACCGGGTGAAGACGATCGTGGTTACCACCGGCGCCGCTCCGGCTTTTCGGCTCTCGGCACTGAAGCGGCGGGGTGTCGAGAGCATGATCTGTCCGGCAGTTCGTGGCCGTGTCTCGCTTTCCGCGCTGCTCAACGAGCTCGGGCGACGCGGCGTCACTTCACTGCTCTTGGAAGGCGGTAGCGTGCTCAATGGGGCCATGCTGCGGGCCAAGCTGGTTCAGCGGGTGCGTCTCTACATCGCACCTGTACTGCTCGGCGGAGAAGATGCGAAGGGGCTCATTGGTGGGACAAGTCCCGCCCGTTTGGCCCAGGCCGTGGCTCTCCGCCAGGGACGAATCGGCTCGCTCGGCGGAGACATGGTGGTGGAAGGAGATGTGTGAACACGCGGTTGGCATGTCTCCTCGTGATGACGGTTCTTGTTGCCGGTGTTGATCCCGCTCAGGCAGCGGCGCCGGCTCCCGAGTCATTGGCCCCTCTCTTGTGGCAGTACCTCGACACTCCCGACGGTGATGAAGCCCACCGTCTGTTGCAGACGTTGCTCGCTCGTCCGGATGCTTCCATCGGCTCGGTCGGCCAGATTCTCCAGTCCGGCCGGCGCTATCAGGTCCAGGCGACGGGAATACTTCCCGAAGAACGGGTGACGATTCGAGGCCGTGCCTACCCGTTGTCCCTTTCTATTCCTCTCAGCTACCAGCCATCGAAAGCCTATAGGCTGGTCGTCTGTCTGCATGGCGCCGGTTTCAGCGGGGATGAGTACCTTGAACGATGGCAGGCCAGGCTGGGCGAAGACTTTCTACTGGCCTGTCCGACCTACCCGGCCGGTGCATGGTTCACGAGACGCGCTGAAGAGCTCGTGCTGGCGTCAATCCAGTCTGTGCTCAGCCGCTACCATGTCGATCCCGACGGGATTTTTCTGACCGGCATGTCGAATGGAGGTATCGGCGCCTGGCTGATCGGGATGCACCATGCGCCGGTCTTTGCCGGTATCGCTCCGATGGCGAGCGGCCTGGATCATGCGTTGATGCCGTTCCTGGCCAATCTGCGCAACACGCCTGTCTACATGATTCACGGCACAAGAGATCAGGTGATGCCGGTCGAACTGAGCCGGTCGATCTCGCGTGAGCTGGGAAGTCTCGGCTACTCCCATGTATACCGCGAGCACGAGCGGGAACACCCGATGGCCGGCGGCCACTATTTCCCGCGCGAGGAGTTGCCGGAGCTCGTCTCATGGTTCACTCACCAGCGGCGGGACGCGTTACCGACCAGATTGACCGTGGTACGGGAGGCGAGCCATTTTCAGACGTTCGGCTGGCTACGCATCGAATCCACCGAGCCCATCGCGGTATTTTCCGACGATCTCGTCGACAAGCGTGACGAGCGGATCAAACGTCGGGAATATGCCAGGCTGGACGCGGCGATCGTAGGAGCGAATCGTATCGAGGTGACGGCCGAGCGTGTCAAACGGTACACCCTGTTTCTGAACAACCGGCTCATTGATCTATCGAGGCCACTGATGGTGCTCACGAACGGACAGGTCACGTTCGACGGGCCTGTCGCCTCATCGCTTGAGGTTCTGCTGCGGCAGGCGCGGCTCCGGCGAGACGTGCACACCCTGTTTCCCGTCCAAGTGACGATTGCTGTGCCGAATCGTGCGTCATGAAATCAGGTCTGCGGGTCGCATGGCTCATGGCTGCGGGAGCTCACGCGATCATGATTGTGCTGGGTACGGTGCTTCACGCCGGCCCGGGAGAGTCCGCCACGTGTGTGATTTCTCCTCACCATGGCGGAGTAGCGTTCGCGGTCGAACGGGTTGATCCGGAGTGGGCCTGTCGGCTCCAGGGCATCATCGATGACCACACGACGGCCAACAAGGTCGGACCGATGAGGGTGGGCTTACCCGAACCGCTGTATCGGTATCTCCTGGATCGGCCGCCGCTCGCCGCGGCCCTGATCAATCGTCTCGATCTCGGCCTGTATAAGTCGGAGGCGAGAGGACCGGGCCGATTCTGGGGCGATGACGGCGAGGGGACCAGAGGGATCGTGGAGCTGGTATACCAGGACCGAACGTCACGGATTTACTATCTCGAAGGACATCATGATAGCCGGCTGCTTCCGGACATCACGGGCAAGGCCGTTGTGTTTCTCAGCATGAATCCCGTGCACGATGCCAACGGGCTGGAAGCTATGGACAATACACTGGTCTCTTACACGAAACTGGACAACCGCCTTCTTTCCGGGCTGGTGTCCTTGCTGCGACCGCTGGTTGGCGGGATCGTGACGCGCAAGTTGAAGAAAGGCGTTGAAACGGTCAACCAGCTGGGCCAGCTCATGCGGAGGCATCCCGAGCGCGTGCTGTTTGAAGCGACGGATCCGCCGGCACTTGCGAAGGAGGATGTGGCACGATTGAAGGAGGCGCTCGATGCCGCACGGAGTTCCGGCCCTGACGGCCGGTGGAAAGCGCCCGTTCCATGACTACCGCGCGCAGTTTTCTCCTCATTTGCACGGTCGGGATCTTCTGCTTTATCAGCTACAACATGGTGCGCATGCCCGTTCTTTCGTTATTCGCCGAGTCGCTCGGCGCGAGTCCGGAGCAGATCGGGTTGATTGTGTCGGTGTCGACGCTGACGGGAGTAGTACTCAAGCTGCCGTCAGGCGCGCTGTCCGATATTTATGGGAGGCGCTTTCTGCTGCGAATCGGCGTGGTGGCGTTCGGCCTCCCTCCTTTTGTCTATCCCTTCATCACGGATGTGGATGCCCTGATTCTGTTGCGATTTCTTCACGGTCTGGCGACTGCGATCTTCGCTCCGAGTGCGCTCGCGACTGTCGCAGAACTGTATCGCGATCGGAGGGGAGCCGCCCTCGGCACCTACACTGCCTGCACGCAATCCGGTTCACTGCTGGGGCCTTTTATCGGCGGGTACCTCATCCATGCCTCGGGATTTACCGCCGCCTTCATCACGGCGGGCCTCGCCGGTTGCATCGCAATGCTGCTGTTCTACAGTCTCCATCTTGATGTGGCGACGCCGCGGGTATCGGACAAAGGATTCGTTGCCGTTCTGTCAGAAATGTGGAAGGGGTTTCGCATCGTCGCGAGGAGCAAGAAGGTGCTCGTGACCAGTCTGACCGATGCCGCCAAGATGATTGCGAATGGCGCGCTGATGGCGTTCCTGCCTCTCTATGGGGTCTCGGCGGGAATGAATCCTGGCGAGATCGGACTTCTCTTCACGGTGCAAGCCGGAACCTCGTTTTTCTCAAAGCCGATCATGGGGCGGATCTCCGATCGAGTTGGTCGGCAGCCGCTGATTGTCGCAGGGCTGGTGATTTGTGCGGGAACCTTTGTCTGCATTCCGCATGTCTCACTGTTTCTGGTTCTGCTGCTGTTATCCGCCGGTTTCGGGTTCGGTGAAGCGGTGGTGTCCTCTTCCTCTTCAGCCCTTGTGGCGGACAGTTCCGAGTATAAAACGCTGGGGGCGGGGATGGGGATGCAGGGGACGATCATGGACATCGGCCATGCCAGCGGACCTCTGTTGGCCGGTATCTTGATTGAGCGGATGAACTACTCCGGCGCCTTCACCATCATCGCCGCAGTTCAAGTTGTGGCGGCGGGAGTGTTCTGGATCGTAATGAGACGGATTTAGGGCTAGTGCTATATAATAGCCCGCATGTTTACCGGGATCGTCGAAGAGATCGGGGCAGTAATGGCCGTGGATAAGACTCTTGCCGGAATGAGGATGACCATTCTCGCCTCGACGGTTCTGGGTGATCTTAAGATCGGCGACAGCGTCGGCGTCAACGGGGTGTGTCTCACCGTCGTAGCGAAGAGCGAACGGGGATTCTCCGTGGAGGTCTCGCCCGAAACACTCTCCGTGACGACCCTGGGTTCTG
>DASPGL010000115.1:0-2839 GCA_035620635.1 Nitrospira sp.
TCAAGGGCGGGATGATGGTCGATATCGGCGTGAAGGCGTTCCTGCCCGGCTCGCAGATCGACCTCCACCCCGTGCGCGATCTGGATGGGCTGGTCGGCAAGACGTTCCCGCTGAAGATCATCAAGATCAATCACCGGCGCGGCAATGTGGTCGTCTCCCGCCGCGTCCTCCTCGAGGAAACGCGGGACAAGAAACGACAGACAACCCTGGCCAACCTGAAGGAAGGCCAGCTGATCCAGGGTGTGGTCAAAAATATCACCGACTACGGGTCCTTCATCGATCTCGGCGGCATCGATGGCTTGCTGCACATCACCGACATGTCCTGGGGGCGGGTCGGGCATCCGTCGGAGTTGTTCACCGTCGGTGACCGGGTTGAAGTGACCGTGCTGAAATATGACCGCGAGACGGGCCGTATTTCCCTGGGTCTCAAGCAGAAGAGCGCGGATCCCTGGACGAACGTTGCAGGCAAGTACCCCGTCGGGACCAGGGTCCGGGGGCGTGTCGTCAGTCTGACGGACTACGGGGCTTTCGTCGAACTCGAACCCGGGGTTGAAGGACTGGTGCACGTCTCGGAAATGTCCTGGACGCATGAAGTCCGGCATCCGTCGAGACTCGTAGCGGTGGGCGACCAGGTGGAGGCCGCGGTGTTGAACGTCGATCCGGCCAGCCGCAAGATCTCGCTGGGTATGAAGCAGACCGCACCCAACCCCTGGGATATGATCGAAAGCAAGTACCCTGTCGGGACGCGTATTGAAGGGAAGGTGAAGAGTCTCACCGATTTTGGCGCCTTCGTCGGGCTCGACGAAGGCATTGATGGCCTCATTCACATCTCGGACATGTCGTGGACCAAGCACATCAAGCACCCCTCGGAGCTGTTCAAGAAAGCACAGAAGGTCGAGGCGGTTGTGCTGCGGATCGACAAGGAAAAGGAGCGTCTCTCGTTGGGTTACAAGCAGCTGACGCGTGATCCGTGGGAGGACGCAATCCCGGCACGCTATCATGTCGGTGACTCGGTAGCCGGCAAGGTGAGTAAGATCGCGGATTTCGGAATTTTCATCGAGCTGGACGGCGGGGTCGAGGGGCTGATCCACATCAGCGAAGCCGGCCTGGATCCGCACGGGAAGCTTGATGAGAAGTTCAAGCTGCAGGACGAAGTGACGGCCAAGATCATCAAGGTGGACCGGGAAGAGCGCAAGATCGCGCTCAGCCTGCGCGACCATCAGCTGGATTCGGAGCGCAAGCAGGTCGACGAATACCATGCCTCGCAGGGCGGGCTCGACCAGAGTCTCGGTCGTGCGGCGAAGCAGAGCCGGAAGCGGACGCAATCGGACGACTGAGTCCAGGATGTGCCGGTTTCGAATGAGGAGGCTGATGATCACCCATGGCCGGTGACACGATACAGGCGGATTCCCCTCCGAAGCGTCGACCGCTCCGCACGCTCTTTTGGGTGCTGGCGGCCGGCTTCGGAATCATGCTGCTGGTCAACGCCTTCTTCCCCGATCTCGATCTGTCGACCGAGGAGCGTATTGCCCTGATCCGGGTGGAGGGGGTGATCCTGGATTCACAAACGACGGTCGGAGAGCTGAAGCGGTTCAGCGAGAATCCGTCCGTCAAGGCGATCGTGCTGCGCATCGACAGTCCCGGGGGGGGGGTCGTTCCCTCGCAGGAGATTCACGACGCGGTCAAACGAGTCCGGACCAAGAACAACAAGGCCGTGATCGCGTCGATGGGCAGTGTGGCGGCTTCGGGCGGCTACTACATCGCGGCTGCGACTGATCGCATCGTGGCGAATCCCGGGACGCTGACCGGCAGTATCGGTGTGATCATGGAAACGGCGAACGTCGAAGGGTTGCTGCAGAAGATCGGCGTCGAGGGTGTTGTCATCAAGAGCGGCAAATACAAAGATGTCGGTTCGCCGCTCCGCAAGATGAGCGAGGAGGAACGGGGTTTGCTGCAGGCGGTGATGGACGATGTGCACAAGCAGTTCATTGAAGCCGTCGCGGAAGGGCGCGCCCTCGAGCTGGCCGATGCTCAGGTACTGGCAGACGGGCGCATTTTCACCGGGCGCCAGGCGAAGGAAGCCAAGCTGGTCGATGAACTCGGTGACTTGGAAGATGCCATCCAACTGGCGGCCGATGTCGTCGGGATCGAGGGCGAGCCCAAGGTCGTGGAGCCGCGACGGCGGTTTTCCATTCGCGAACTGCTGGAATCGAAGGTCAATTCGATGTTTCCCAAGCTCGATTTCCACGCAGGGGTCAGCATCAAGTACCTGATGGCCTTTTAGCCCGATAGGGCCTGAAGGCGTGCATGTCCATCAACGAATCGGAGGGGGAAGATATGACCAAAGCGCAGATCATCGAGCGGGTTTCCGAGCAGGTCACCACGTTGACCAAGCGGCAGGCGGAAGTCGTCGTCAATACTATTTTCGACTGTGTCAGGGATTCGCTGAAGAACGGGGATAAGACCGAGATCCGCGGGTTCGGCAGTTTCCGACTGCGGGCACGCCGCATGAAAGAAGGACGTAATCCGAAGACGGGCGCGGCGGTGGCGGTTCCGGCCAAGCGGGTGCCGTTCTTCAAGGCCGGGAAAGAACTGAAAGAGTTACTGAATCAGTAATTTCCTGAAGGAGCAGATCGTGTCGGCTTCAGATTCTCCGGAACCGGTGACGACGGATATTCGCTGGACCGACGGTGCGCTGAAGCGGATGGAACGCGCGCCGCTGTTCCTGCGCGGCATGGTCAGTCGACTGGCCGAGAAGAAAGCCCGCGAGCTGGGCTATGAGGAGATCACGGAAGAGATCCTCGATCAGTTCAAGAGCCAGATGATGGGCCGGATGGAT
>DASPGL010000116.1:0-5314 GCA_035620635.1 Nitrospira sp.
GGATTGATTCGTCACCACGATCAATCGAGCGCCGGCCTGTTTCAATTTCGTCAGCGCCTGCGGCACGCCGGGGAGGAGTTCATACTGGTCCGGCGACCGGATATAGCCGAGGTCCGAATTGAGTGTGCCATCGCGATCGAGGAAAATGGTGTAGCCGGCCAATGGAGTGGGAAAGTTTGAATGTTCAAAAGTTAGCCCCTGTTCTCCTTCAGATTTTCTACTTTCCAACTTGTCCACTTTCAGGAGCTTGATCGCCGTGTCGAACACCCGCTCCACCGGTACCCGCGTCATACAACGATGGTCGATGGGACATTCCCTGAGAAGGCAGGGGGCGCAATCGACCGGCTCGCGTACGACGGCGAACTCCTGCCCGTAGGGAGCCGTTGTACGCCAATCGGTCGGGCCGAACACCGCGACCACCGGAACGCCGCACGCTGCCGCCATATGCATCGGACCGGTATCGTTGGTCAGCAGGAGACGACAGCGCTTGGTCACGGCCATCAACTCCCGAATGGTGGTCGCTCCGGAGAACACGAGCGACGGCGCCTTGACACGAGCGGCAATGTCCCTCCCCAGCGCTTCCTCTCCAGGAGCCCCGAGAATCACAATCGCCACCGGCCTCCCTTCCTCTGCGCTCATCCGACCGGCCAGCCGCTCGGCGACTTCCGCGAACCGATCCGGCAGCCAACGCTTGGCACCGCCGTAGGTGGATCCGGGATTGATGCCGAGCACGAGATCGCCCGGTGCGATGCCGGCCGATTCCAGCCGGGCATGACACCGCTGTTCCTCGTCGGCGGAGACCGCAAGCTTCGGAGCCGGGGGGGTACCGGCCGTTCCGAGGGGCCTCAGCATATTCCAGTAATACTCGACCTGATGGATCAGGGAACGGCGGTCGGGAAGCGCGACGGGATCGGTGAGAAAAAAGGCGCGCCCATCCGTGGCGTACCCATAGCGGTCGGGAATGGCCGCCAGCCATGAGAGGAACGCCGCCTCAAAGGCATTCTGGAACAGTACCGCACAGTCGAAGCGCTGCCGGCGCAGCAGACCCGCGAGCGCCCATTTCCCCGACAGACCCGCATGCATGCGTTTGTCGTCATATACCAGCACACGATCGAGTCCCCGATAGGCGACGAACAGCTCGGCCACGGAGGATTTGGCAAGCAGCGTCAGTTCCGCCTGCGGGAAGAGGGAACGCAATTCACCGATCGCCGGCTCGCACATCACGGCATCGCCGATCCAGTTCGGCGCCCGCACCAGCACTCGTTTGACGGCTTCCTTATGCATCGGTCTCCACGCGTCGCGCGACTCGCGGGCAGGGCGCGAAAAGCGGGGCGAGCAGAAGCAGAGACTTCAGCACAAGTGATATCCTGCAACCCTCGCCTTCACGCGCGATTTTCACGCGTCACGCGTTTCACGCCAGTCCCGCTCGTCGCGCGTATCCCCCTTCATCGCGCCACCTTCCCTCCCCAGGGCGATCCGCCGTAACTGTTCTGCTCCGCGCACGACTTCCGGCTGCAGATGCAATGCCCACCAGGGATCATCCGGCAGAAGAAGCGCCGGCAGCTTGGCGGCATCCTTCTCCGTCGTCAGCACAATATCCGCCCCCGCAGCCCGCGCTTGGCTTCGAATCTCGCCAATGTCGTCGCCACGGTACTGATAGTGATCCTGAAAGACGGTTTTGCCTCGAATATCCGCCCCGAGCGACGCAGCCGATCGATGAAACGAATCGCTGTTGCCGATTCCGCTTGCCAGCCAGACGGCCTTCCCGCGACACCACTCCAACCGCCTTGGTTCCCCCGCCTGCACCGAGACGAGGCCTTCGGGCTTGAACCGCACTTCGATGCAATCGTCCTGAGGAAGGTGAATCGCCCGCAACCGGCTGCGCACGGCTTCCACCTCTTCCTTCACATCCGCCCGCGTGATAAGGACCGCGGTCGCACGTTCAAGACCGCTCAGCGGCTCACGCAGGCGTCCGGCTGGAAGCATCGCATCGAGCCCGGTGGCGTCCGTGGCATCGAGCAGCACCAGATCGACGTCCCGGTGCAGCGCCCGATGCTGAAATCCGTCATCGAGAATCATGCAGTCCACCGGAAACCGTTCGAGGACCCACCGTCCCAGCGCCGCCCGATCGGCCCCGACCGCCACAATCGCCCGCGGGCACCGCCGTGCGATCAGGAACGGCTCATCTCCCGCCGCCGATGCCTCAACCAGCATCGTCGCCCCGTCCGACACGAGCAGATGCGCATCCGCGCTCGTTCGCTTATATCCGCGACTCAAGATCGCCACCCGCTGTCCATCGGCCTGCAGCCATTCTGTCAGCAGCACCACCACCGGCGTCTTGCCCGTGCCTCCAACCGTGAGATTCCCCACGCTGATCACGCGACAAGGCAACCGTGACGACCGTAGCCATCCGCGGCGAAACGCCCAGAGCCGGAGTCGGACGATGAGCCCGTAGAGCGCCGCCACTCCACCAAGCTCCCGTCGAACCGGCTGTCCCGGAGCCAAGAGGGGCATCACTACGGCCTTGCCATCGCCGGCCCCGGCGCGGCTTCGATTACCCGGTTGGAGTGCGCGGCAGCAGGATTCAGGCAGGTTTCAATCATTTCCAGGCTCCGGTTCAACGCGCCCTGGTTGTCCAGCACCACACGCCGCGCAACCTGCCCGACCGTCTCGCAGGCCCTCCGATCGCCCAGCCATTCACTCAGATTGCGGACCAGGTCGTCCACACCGCCAACACGGCGGCCTCCCCCGGCCTCGCTCAACAAAGCGGCCACTTCCGCACAGTGATCCGTATAAGGGCCGAACAACACCGGCTTTCCCCAGACCGCCGGTTCCAGCAGATTGTGCCCACCCACCGGAACCAGTGTGCCGCCGACGAAGGCCACCGCAGCTTCGCCATAGGCACGGGCCAGTTCCCCCCTCGTGTCCAGAATGATGACTCGCGGGCCTTCAACCGCTCCGCACATCTGGCTCTTGCGCAGTGCGAGGAATCCTCTTTCCCGGGTCATCGCCTCCACTCGATCCACCCGTTCGAGATGCCGTGGCGCCATCATCAGCACGAGGGATGGATGGATCTTCGCCACCTGCCCATAGGCGGAGAGCAGGAGTTCCTCTTCTCCTTCGTGGGTGCTGCCGGCGAGAAAGAGCTGCTCCCGCTCGTTCACTCCGAGGCTCCGTCGGAGCGACCGATCGCCGGATTTCTCAGGAAGCGGTTGATCGAACTTGATGTTCCCCGTCGTCTGCACCCGTGCCGGGTCTGCCCCCAACGCGGTAATCCGCTCCCGGTCTCGGTCGGATTGCATCAAACACAAGGTGACGGATCGGAGCACTGATCGGTAGAAGGCGCGAATCCCCACGATATCCTGACGGCGAAACGACCGCGAGGACAGTCGCCCGTTCACCAGAATGGCCGGCACTCGACGGTCCCGCAGCGTCCAGAGGAGATTCGGCCACAACTCGGTTTCAACAAACAGGTAGAGCCGCGGGCGCAACCGGTCCACCATGCCCGTGACCGCCCAGGAGAAATCAAGCGGTGCATACCGATGCTCTGCGACCCCGGCCAGTCGTTGTTCAACCGCCTCGCGGCCGGTTTCTGTGACGGTCGTGACAATGTAGCGGTACTCGGGATGACGTCCCTGCAGCGCCTTCACCAGCGGCACCGCCGCAACCACCTCGCCCAGCGAGACGGCATGGACCCAGATGACCGGTCGCTCCGGTCTATCTGGTCTGTCTGGTTCGTCTGGTCTATCCGGTCGATGAGATCGACGGGACAGACCAAATAGACCAGACAGACGAGACAGGCTGTCTTCTAGCCCGAGCCTCTGCGCCATCCCCCTGCGACAGCGCGGTTTGGCCCAGAGGACTGCCACCACGACGGGAGCAGCCAGGAGCAAGAGGACGTTATAGAGAACGCGCCACATGGGGATGCCGTTCATCGTCACACGTCATGCGTCAATCGTGGAATCATTCAATCCGCCCGTTCCCGAACTGCGCTTGACGGTTGACGATTGGCGAATGACGGCTTGCTCCGCCTGGTCAGTCAAGCGATTGAGGACCGTTTCCAGTTCAAGACGGGCCGCTTCCAGCGAATCCTCGTCGGCCTCACGCGAAACCCACAGCGGCTCTCCGTAGAGAAACAGGCCCCGCGAGAAGGGATACGGGACCATGTAGCGATCCCAGCTCGCGAAGAGTTTTTTTTTGAGCAGGCGAAGGCCAGCGGCACGATCGGGAGCCCCGTGGCCTTGGCCAGTTGAACCACGCCCGGCTTCGCGACGTGACGCGGTCCTTTGGGGCCGTCGGGTGTCACCACAACGTCCTGCCCGGACCGGCCCAGCTTGATGAGTGCGCGAAGCGCGCCCGCCCCCCCCCGGGTGCTCGACCCGCGCACCGTCTGATGACCGAAGCGCGCGATGATGCGCGCGATGATCTCTCCATCGTCGTGCCGGCTGATCAAGACGTGGGAGCCTGTCCCCCGATAGCCGATCGGAATCATGAGCTGCTGCGAGTGCCAGAACGCCAGAATGATATGCCGCCCTTCCCGGTACAGTGCATCGACCGCCTGATGCCCGCCGGTGGTATAACGCATCGATCGGGCGAGACCACGGATCAAGGCAGCCCCGACCGGCGGCAGCACAGAGAATTTCAACCAGTTCAGCACCAACGAATTCTTCATGGATTCATCGTGTCATGGGTCGAGGGATGCCATGATTCAACGGGCCAATTCTTCCGACTGGAACTGCATCGCATGCAGACGATGATACACGCCGCCCTGCCGGAGCAGTTCCTCATGGGATCCTACTTCCGCGACGGCGCCTCGATCCAGGACGACGATACGGTCTGCATGCTGGATCGTCGAAAGCCGATGGGCAATCACCAGTGTCGTCCGGTTCTTCATCAGATTGGCGAGAGCCAACTGCACGATCCGTTCGGATTCGGTATCCAGGGCCGAGGTGGCTTCGTCCAGGATCAATAGGGGCGGATCGCGGAGAATCGCGCGCGCAATCGCCAGACGCTGGCGCTCACCGCCAGACAATTTCACGCCGCGCTCCCCGATGACCGCCTCGTACCCTTCGGGTAGGCGGAGTATGAAGTCATGGGCATAAGCCAGCCTCGCAGCCCGCTCCACGTCGGCAGGGGTGGCCCCCGTCCTTCCGAATGCGATGTTGCTGCGGATCGTGTCATCGAACAGCACGATCTCCTGTGAGACGATCCCGATGTGAGAGCGCAGCGACTGCAGATTGTAGGACGTCAGCGGCGTGCCATCCAGGAGGATCTGCCCTCCTGTCGGTTCGTAGAAGCGGGGCAGCATGCTGAC
>DASPGL010000117.1:0-12940 GCA_035620635.1 Nitrospira sp.
CTCGGTTGGGAAGAAGGCCCGTGTCGCGCTCCGCATCAATCCTGACATTGATCCGAAAACCCATCCCTACATTTCGACCGGACTCAAGAAAAGTAAGTTCGGCATCGCCGCGGATCGAGCGATACAGGAATTTGCCCTGGCTGCGTCACTGAGCCACATCGAAGTGGTGGGGGTTCATGCGCATATCGGATCGCAGCTGACCGAAATCACGCCGTTCATCGAGGCCCTGAAGAAGGTCGTGGGCCTGATCGAGACGCTGAAGGCGCGAGGCATCGGCATCCGGTATTTGAATATCGGCGGCGGACTCGGCATTACCTATTCCGACGAGAAACCACCATTGCCCCACGACCTTTCGAACGCGATCCTGCCGCTCGTGCGTGATCTGGGACTCACGCTGGTCATGGAACCAGGTCGCGTGATTGTGGGGAATGCGGGGATCCTCGTGACGAAAGCCCTGTACCTCAAAGAGGGAGAGACGAAGAGTTTCATCATTGTCGATGCCGCCATGAACGACTTGATTCGCCCGAGTCTCTACGGGGCCTACCACGACATCCGCCCGCTGGATGAATCGGCGGGCCACCGGGCAAAACATCAGGTGGATGTCGTCGGCCCCGTCTGCGAATCCGGCGATTTTCTGGCGAAAGATCGCATGCTACCGGCTGTCAAACCGGGTGAACTCATGGCGGTGATGAGTGCAGGCGCCTATGGATTTGTGATGGCGTCAAACTACAATTCCCGTCCGCGGGTACCCGAAGCGCTCATCAAGGGCGACGAGATTCATGTGATCCGTGCGCGTGAAACATACGACGACCTGATCAAGGGCGAAATGATTCCCGCATTTTTGTCGTAAGAGGCGCAACTATGTTTATCGGTTCATTGGTGGCGATCGTCACTCCCTTTCGGAACGGCAAGGTCGACGAGCGGGCACTGGCGGAGTTGATCGAGTGGCAGATCGCCAAGGGCACGAACGGCATCGTCCCCTGCGGGACCACCGGCGAGTCGGCAACCCTCTCTCATGACGAGCACAACCGGGTCATCGAGCTGGCGGTCGAGGTGGTGAATCGGCGCGTGCCGGTGATCGCTGGGACCGGCTCGAACAGTACCGCCGAAGCCATTGCGCTGACTCGGCACGCAAAACAGGCCGGCGTCGACGGCGCCCTGCTCATCACGCCCTACTACAACAAACCGACACAGGAAGGGCTCTATCGCCATTACAAGGCGGTGGCGGACGCGGTTGATCTGCCGCTAGTCCTGTACAACATTCCCGGACGTACGGGCGTGAACATGTTGCCGTCAACTATTGCCCGACTCTCGGCGATCAGGACCATCGTCGGGGTCAAGGAGGGAAGCGGGTCGGTTCAGCAGGCCTCGGATATTGTGCAGCTGTGTGGAGACCGGTTGACGGTCCTGGCCGGCGACGATGCGCTGACGCTGCCGATGATGGCGGTCGGAGGAAAGGGCGTGATTACCGTCACGGCCAATATCGTACCCACCGAAATGGCCGATCTGGTGAGGATGTTTGCCGAGGGAAAGATCGCCGAGGCCAGGCGTATCCATTTCAAGCTCGCCCCTCTGTTCGCTGCCTTGTTCTATGAAACCAATCCCATTCCGGTGAAAGAGGCGCTCGGGCTGATGGGCAAGATCGATCCTGAATTGCGCTTACCACTGTGCCCGATGGCGCCAGACCAGCGGGAGAAACTGGTCCGCGTCCTGAAAGATTCGGAGCTGATCTAACCTCCCTGGATATCCGAGGTGAATGAGCCGATGATCAAGGTTATTGTCGCAGGAGCCGCCGGTCGAATGGGTTGCCGCTTGGTCGCGCTGGTCAGAGACTCGACCGCCTTGACGCTGGTCGGAGCGCTGGAGGAGAAAGGCCATCACGCCTTGGGCGAGGATGCAGGGGAAACGGCCGGGGCAGGACGCGCGGGCCTACCGATCACGGATGACCTGTCCGGTCTCATGGAACGGGGTGAGGTCGTCATCGACTTCTCCGCCCCCGAGGCGACACTGGAACATCTACGGATGGCGGCCCACTACCACCGGGCGATGGTCATCGGCACGACCGGATTTTCCCCCGCCGCGCTCGACGAACTCAGACTGCTCGCGCGCCAGGTTCCCTGCGTGTTTTCTCCCAACATGAGCGTCGGCATCAATCTGATGTACAAAGTCATAGGG
This sequence comes from Nitrospira sp., assembly GCA_035620635.1. Taxonomy (GTDB): domain Bacteria; phylum Nitrospirota; class Nitrospiria; order Nitrospirales; family Nitrospiraceae; genus Nitrospira_D. The sequence goes on from DASPGL010000117.1 coordinate 2,176, forward strand.
GAAATGGCCAAGACGCTCGGTGACGACTACGACATAGAGGTGATCGAGGCTCATCACCGGCTCAAGAAGGATGCGCCGAGCGGTACGGCCCTCAAACTGGCCGAAGTGCTCGCACGCGCGGTCAACCGCGACTTGAATCAGGTGGGCGTCTACGCGCGGAAAGGCATGATCGGCGAGCGAACGAAGGGGGAGATCGGGATTCAAACGATCCGCGCCGGAGACATCGTGGGCGATCATACGATCCTGTTCGGCGGGATGGGCGAGCGGATCGAGGTCACCCACCGAGCCAGCAGCCGCGATACCTTTGCCCGCGGGGCCCTGCGTGCCGCACGCTGGGTTGTTCGTCAGCACCCAGGTCTGTACGATATGCTGGATGTCCTGGGTCTTCGATAATCCTCAGCCGCGCAGGTGAATCTCTCGGCGGTGCTGATCAGGAACAAGGGGGTCCTCCTCGGCCCTGGCGGGATTCGATCCCCACCGGAACACACTGCCGGTGCACCCTGTTCGGCGGAAGCTCACATCTTCAGGTGGGCCGTCGGTGCGGTCAATGTCGAGCCGTGATCGGTCGAGGCTCCTGGTCCGCTGCTTTTCGACGACCACAATTCAAGCACGCAAATACCGTGATCGCTAGTCCTGCGTCCAAATCCACCGCCCGTTCCGGTAACATCGCCCCGTGGCACTTATCGCATGTCTTCATGCGCCCGAACCTAGCACGCTTCAAACGGGAAGCCTATCCTCCTGAAGTACTGGATCGGAGGAGAAAGGGTTCCCCTAATTCGCAGGGACGCATGGCCCGTTCGGGCATCGGCGTGCCCACCGCCCGAGAGGGCAAAGACCAGTCTCTCGCTTGACAGACCACACCCTGTCCCATAGGATTGTGGGCATCCTGATGATGAGCCACCATGTATAGACTTCTTCTGATTTTAGGGCTCCTCGTCATCCTTTATTTCCTGTTGAGACGAGCTTTCCGAGGGTTTAAGGATAGTAATTGGGGAGACCGGGGGGTCTCTGAAGACCAGGATCAGATGGTGCAGGATCCTGTGTGCCAGACCTTCGTACCGAGGAAGATCGCCGTCATCGAGAAGATCGGGGGCCAGACCTACTACTTCTGCAGTCGACAATGCGCCGCCAAGTTTCAGAGCCAGCAAGCCGGCTAGCACCCTGAATAGTTATAATCCGAGAGAGTATCTTCCTTGTCGAATTTGAGAGTGATCTGGCATTCATTGGGAGAGAAATTGAAGAACGGCAGGCCCGTCTTCCCTCCGGCGATTCGATAGTATGTCCAGGATTCTCCGCCGAAGAATCGTGACGATTTGCCGTCCGGCGGACCCCAGTTTTTTTCAAACCAGGCTTTGTTCTTTCCCTGAAGTTCAGCCGGTTTCAACGAGGCATCCAGGTAGGGATTGCTCCCGCCGCAGGCCGTCAGTGCAAGAGAGAATGACAACAACCATGCCGATCGTCGCATCGTGCAATCTCCAGGGGCAACAGAGGTGATCCCGAGCGTCGCGGTGTGCCCGTACCTGCTCGACGACGAAATTCTAGTCCCCGTTCCCGGGCCTGTCAAACCAGCGGACAGACACGTTGCGGTAAGGTTGTGTTCTGCATAGAATGACTGATACTCATCATGTCGCCTCAGGAAGCGGCATCAGCCACGAAAGGATCTGAACATGCAATTTTTTCTTGATACAGCCAACGTCAAGGAAATTCAGGACGCGGCCAGCCTCGGCCTGCTGGACGGTGTAACGACAAATCCCTCGCTGGTAGTCAAGGAAGGCCGCAGCTTCAAGGATATGCTGCAGGAAATCTGCAAGATTGTCGACGGCCCGATCAGTGCCGAGGTGGTGAGCGTGGAAGCGGACGCGATGGTCAAGGAAGGCAGAGAACTGGCCAAGATCCACAAGAACATCGTCGTCAAGTGCCCGTTGATTCCGGAAGGGCTGAAGGCCACGAAGCGGATGGCGGCCGAGGGAATCAGGGTGAATGTCACCCTCTGCTTCTCACCCACGCAAGCGTTACTGGCTGCCAAGGCCGGCGCCTGGTGCGTATCGCCCTTCATCGGACGTCTCGACGACATCAGCTCCAACGGCATGGAACTGATTCGCCAGATCCTGACCATCTACAAGAACTACGACTATCGGACGCTGGTCCTGGTCGCCAGCGTGCGGCATCCCCAGCATGTGGTGGAGGCGGCCTTAGCCGGCGGTCACATCTGCACGATGCCCTATGGCGTGTTTCAGTCGCTCTTCAAACACCCGCTGACCGACGTGGGCCTGAAGAAGTTCCTCGACGACTGGAAGGCGAAAGGACAGCAGTAGCGGCACAGGGACTGGCTACTTTTCGATGCCCTATAGAAAAGTTGCCTGTCCCTCCTCCCCTGACGAGTGGCAGGAAGGGGTGGCATGGTTGTTCGCTCCCGACACCTCTCGGAGCGACCCTTCTGGCCTTTGCCAGGCGGAAGCCTTCGGAAATTCCTTCGCGGACTCAGTCAGTTTCCGCTTTCCTCCCTGACAAAGGCTCAGCGGGTGCCCCGCTCTTTCGGTGAGGTTCGCTCACGGCCATGCCGCAGCGTTACCAGAAGTCAAAATAAATAAGTGGAACGGGGACCGGCCGTTTTCAAGTCTGTCCCTGCTGTTATTCCTAGAACGGTTACGGTTTGTTCCGCTTTAACTTCAACTTGGGCAACCAGCCAACCGACTGGTGCACGTTCTCGTAACCAAGAAACCAATTCACCATCGCACCCTCTGCACTACCCGCTGGTTCATTTGGAAACAACTTGTCAAGGTGACCGGAACATGCTCGTGCATTTGCCCCCAAACACTTTTGGCTATATAACTCCCGCGTGACACATTCCCAGAATACAAGATCGGCCACAATAAGTTGTGATAGCCAATCCCTAACCGCGGATCGATATTGCAGCATCTTGGGTTTAATGGAGTCGCCATGAACGATGGCGTTCCTCAGCTTGTAAAAGTCCCACGCCCACCAGCCTAAATTTGAGCGGTTTACTTTTTTCCTTTTTCTGTCTTTTCGTGTTTGACGTAGTGAACGGCAACTTGCGCATTTATTCTCCAGCTCTTTGGCCATCCAATCGCTTTTGTTTTGAACGTTTGGAACAGCCAGGATGATCTCAAAAGCCGTGGCCATCATCACAACTTTAGCAATGGTGGGGATCTCATCGGATTCTGTATGTGCATAACGAAACCATTCAAGACTTCTCAGCAGCCGAGAACGGAGGTTGGAAGGAAATCTTTTCTTGAATGTCTTATCGAAACCCTGCACAAGCTCCTGGTCTGGACGGTCCGATGAACCACCCATATGCCAGGTTTGGAGAATGAGATTTCTCCAAGTTTCCAACCCCCACTACGCAGACTGCCTGCATGAACTGAAATGTCATCGCTTCCAGGTTGAAAGTTCTGAACTAGAAGCTGGTAACGATCCGCGCTTGGGGGACCCATCGTACGGTTATCAATGCACACGGCGTTTTTCATGCCAGAAGAGATAATGGAAAAGATCAAGGCATCCACAGCGCTGCGAGTCTCCAAGCTTTCCGTATCTGTGAACTGTCGGAAATCAGCAATTCTGTGAGAACAAACAGCAATTGTTTCAACAGGGCGACCTTTATGGTCCACATAGCAGGCAAAGTAGCGATCTAGATGATCGCGAACAGACTTATCGGATATTTTGGTCTTCGCTGCTGTTTTATACGGCCAGAATGTGATGGAGCCTATCTGCAGTTCTAAAGTAAGCCCTGCCCAAGGCATGAACCAAATCTGCATGCTTTATCCGTCAAGGAGAGGAAACAAGACGGGGACAGGCTTGTGAAGCCGCCTGTCTCCGCACACTTTAATTTATTTCAGTCGCGGATGGAAGGGCCGGACACGGAGGCGTTCGGCATGGCGGGAGCGTGGATTGGAGCGCGAGTGAAACGGTGTCGGTCGCCGTTCCGTTGGTCCGGTGAGGCGACCGACCAACAGGGACGGCATCAGTGGCCGCAGAGATTCAACGCATCATGCCGACGCCGGAGCTGTCCGCCCTTCGTCAGCCGAGCTAATTTTGCAATGGAATCGGTGGTCAGGCAGACTCGATTTCTTTTCTAGCCCTCCGGAACACCGCGTGGAACATGGGGCGCGTCAGTTTCCCCGTAAACGTGTTTTGCTGACTGGGATGATACGAGCCGAGCAGCAGCACACCCGACGGCATCTGATAGGCGGCTCCATGCCTGAACCGCGGCGTGGGCGACGGCAGCTCCGATCCCTCCATCCGGCAGGCTTTCAAATACTGGTCGAACGCGATTTTCCCCAGCGCGATCACCACGCGGGTTTTCCTGAGAAGCTGCAATTCGCTCCGCAAGAACCGGCGACAATGGTCAAACTCTTCGGGCAACGGCTTGTTCCCCGGTGGAGCACAACGTACCGTAGCCCCGACATAACAATCCGACAGGGTCAGGCCGTCATCGCGATGGATTGACGAGGCCTGACTGGCAAATCCATGTCGGTGTAGCGCTTCATAGAGCCAATCCCCGCTTCGATCTCCGGTAAAGACCCGTCCGGTCCGATTGCCCCCGTGAGCGGCTGGCGCCAACCCCAGCACATACACTCGGGCTTGCGGGTCGCCGAATCCTGGGACCGGCCGCCCCCAGTACGTCCAGTTCTTGAATTGCCGCCGTTTCGTCTGCGCAATGGTCCGCCGATAGGCGACCAGTCGTGGGCAGGACGTACAATCGGTGATGGCGCGGTTCAGTACGGCAAGGGTTCGCATGAGCATCGGCAGTGTAGCATGAAGCGGAACTGCATTCCGCTTGCCGGTGATTCAGCGAGCTGCTAGCATGACCTCGCATTTCACGATCTGTCATTCTTGCGCAGAGGAGTCTCAAATGATCGTCCGCCAGATGCACAACGGCCTCTCCATAATCGGGCTGGGCATGAGCATCCTGCTGATGCACACTCCAGCATTGCAGGCGTTCGAGCAGGCCGATGGAAAAGACCTCCAGAGGGCCGAGAACGAGAAAGATCTGCTGTTGCCCGATCCATTGGACCAGCAAGCGGAGCCGGAAGATCGGCTCGTGATCCTGCCGGAGATCAAGCGCGAGGGTGAGCGATTCTTTCTCAGCTCATTCAAGTTGCCCGACAAGCTAACCTTTGGAGGTCAAACGGTCCCGCTAGACAATTGGCAAGTACGGGAACGGATCGAATACGAGTTCTACCAGTTCTTGGAGGATCAGGGAGAAAGCATCATCCTCGCCAAACGGACCGGACGCTGCTTCCCGCCCGCCGAGAAGCAGTTGGCCGATGCCGGCCTGCCCGATGATCTCAAATACATGTTACTGGTCGAGAGCAAGTGTATTTCTGCCGCGTACTCCAAGGCCAAAGCCTCAGGTCCCTGGCAATTCATCCCTTCCACCGGGCGGCGGTATCGCCTGAAAAGCGATGCGGTTCGCGACGAACGCCGGAATCTCGAGATGTCGACGGAGGCGGCAGTGAAGTATCTCAAGTATCTCAAGGATTTTCAGCAGAACGACTGGTTTCTCGCGATGGCCTCCTATAACGCCGGCGAGGAACGTATACGCAAACTGCTCAAGGAGCAAAAGATCAATGACTATTGGAAGATGCACGGTCCCCGGGAAACCATGCGCTATGTGCCGCGCATTATTGCGGCCATGGAGATCTACTCTCAGCCCGAGAAGTATCTGGGGCTCAGCAAGAAAGATCTCTACACCCCGTTGGAAACCGAAACCGTGACAGTGAATGTGAAAGGAGCCCATCGACCGCTGACCTCCATTGCCGAAGAATTCGGCACCTATTTTCTTGAACTCAAGATGCTCAATCCTGAGTTCAAGAAAGATGTGCTCCCGCAGGGTACGTATCAGATCAAGGTTCCGCGCCAAAGTTGTCCTAGCCGCTGTTTTAAGCAAGATCGAACGCCGTAACGTCCTTCAGCAATGTCCCTGCTCTTACCCGCCTCCACGGCACGACCACTCCTCAAGGAACTCCTCGCCGCGGGTTTGCATGCAGCTGATCCTTACCACGCACTGCTTCGCACCGTTTCCCTCAAAGGACGATCGTTGCGGATAGGCCATCGAGTCTACGACCTGAGCCGGGTTGACCGGGTGATCGCGGTGGGCGCGGGCAAAGCCTCCGCGCGAATGGCCCAGGCAATGGAACAGCTCCTTGAAGCAAGGTTGGACGACGGACTCGTCGTGGTCAAATCAGGGCATCGGGCACCCACCAGCCGGATCAGAGTTGTCGAAGCCGGCCATCCCATTCCTGATCGCGCGGGGCTGCGTGCAACCGTGCAACTGAAGAGCCTGATCCTGGGCCTCAGCTCCCGGGATCTGCTGCTGGTGCTCCTGTCGGGTGGCGCATCAAGCCTCTTGCCTGCCCCGGCTCCTGGGGTGACGCTGGCCGATAAGCAGCGTACGACCAGACTGCTCCTGCGTGGAGGCGCCACGATCCGGGAAATCAATGCGGTCCGGAAACATCTCTCCTGGCTGAAGGGAGGCCAGCTTGCCGCCCTGACGCAAGCGACGATCGTCACCCTCATCCTATCGGACGTCATCGGCGACGACATCGGCACTATCGGCTCCGGGCCGACGGCCCCCGATCCCACGACCTTCGCCGATGCCATCGGCGCGTTGAAACGGCGGCGGATCTGGCATCTCACCCCGGCAAGGGTACGTCGTCATTTGCTGCAAGGACGTAACGGCGATGTGCCGGAAACACTGAAGCCAGGCGCCGTACGGGTTCGTCGCGTGCAGCACGAAATCATCGGCAACAATCGCGAGATGCTCCGTGCCGTACAGCACACCGCTCAGGAGGCGGGGCTCCACACTCTGCTTTTGCCAACCGCCCTGGAGGGAGAGGCCTCAACGGCAGCAACGCGGTTTATTCGTCTGGCCGGACCCGCGATACGGAAGCGAGCGACTTCGAAATTTCCCGCCTGCGTCATCGCAGGAGGCGAGCCGACGGTAACCGTCACGGGCCGGGGCAAGGGGGGGCGTGCTCAGGAATTTGCCGCTGCCGCTGCATTCCACATCAAGAACCTCCCCCGCACCTGGCTAGCAGCGGTGGGAACTGATGGAACCGATGGGCCGACCTCCGTGGCCGGGGCGATCGTCACCGGAGAGACCGTGGCCCGCGCCGGACAGCTTGGTGTCAATCTGCGCCTGGCGTTGCAGCGACACGATACCTATTCAGCGCTGAGAGCCCTTCAGTGCCACGTCCACACGGGCCCAACGGGCACCAACGTCAATGACCTTTACCTGCTCCTCCTGCTCTAGTTAGTATCCGTCCGGATGGCACATCCCTTTATTCTACCTTTGTCCGAATGTACTGAGCTGGACCTTGTCGGAGGGAAGGCCTTCGGACTGGCTCGACTCATCGCCACAGGGTTTGCCGTCCCTGTCGGGATCTGCGTGACGACTCACGCGTACGGACAGTATCTGAGCGCCTTCGGTTTCTCACAAGAAGAGAACTGGCAGCAAGCCTGTGGCCTCTCCGGGAAGGAACGGGAGGCGCTGCTCGCCGACTGTCGGGCCCGTATTCGGCAGAGCGATGGCTCGGAGTTGGCTGACCGATTCCAAGCGGCACTCCGGACACTCGACCTTTCGCCGGATACGCGATGGGCCGTCCGGTCGTCAGCCACCAATGAAGACGCAGTCCACGCCAGTTATGCCGGCCTCTATCACACACACCTCGGTGTCGCGCTCACACAGATCGGTGACGCGGTCAAGGATCTCTGGGCGTCACTCTGGCAGGATCGCGTGGTGCAGTACACGGCCCGACAGAGCACCCGGCCGGCGGTTCCGGCGATGGCGGTCGTGATTCAACCCATGCTCAACGCACACGTCTCCGGTGTGGCCTATTCGATCCATCCGGTGACTGGCCGCTCGTTCCATGTCGCGGTCAATGCGGTGCCCGGCCTGGCCGCACCTCTGGTCGACGGCCAGGTCACGCCGGATCAGTATGTCGTGGAGATCGCCGCCGATCGACAGCCGGTCCGAGTGCGACGGCGCATCGTCGCTTACAAACCTCAGCGATTGACGATGACGAACGAAGGGCTGCGCATGGAGCAACTCCCCGAGGCGATCCACCTGCAGCCGTCACTTTCCGACGGACAATTGTTCGAGCTGGGCCGCAGGGCCAAGGAGATCGAACAGGCGTTCGGCCATCCGGTTGATTTTGAATGGGCCATCGACGCCCGAAGGCTCTGGGTATTGCAAGCACGTCCCATCACCGGTATCCAGCCCTCTTCGGAATTGACCAATGACGAGTGCGAGTGGTCGCGCACAAATTTCAAGGAAACGATGCCGGAACTGCCCAGTCCGTTAGGCCTTTCCTTCCTTGAGCATTTCATGGACGCCTACATCATCGCACCCTATCGCCGGCTCGGCTGCCACATCCCCCGCGGACTGTCAGCCACACGCGTCTTCCGCGGACGCCCGTACTTGAATGTGACCCTGTTTCACTCCCTCGTTGCCCAGTTGCGGGCCGATCCGTCCGTGTTGTCGGAACAGATGGGAGGAGAACGGATCGAAGTGGCACCCGTGGTCCAACCCCTCGGCTGGTTCGACTTCATACGGGCCGGTTTCATCATGCTGCGGGAAATGAGACGCGCCACCGTCAACGGACCCGGGTGGTTTGCCCAGATGAAGGCGCTGGCCAAACAGTACGATTCGCAGCGTGTCGGGGCGCTGTCGTTTGAAGACACGGCACGACATCTGGATGAACTCGCCGTGTGGCTTCAGGAGCATGAACTCACGTTCGGCATCGCCGGGGGAGTGGCGCAATGCCTTCAAGTACTGGGCGTGATGCTGCCGCGATGGCTCGGCCCCGGGTGGAGACCTCTGCTGAATGGAGCGCTGCAGGGACAGGGCACGGTGATCAGCGCGCAACAGATTCTTCGCCTGAGAGAAATCGCCGAGATTGGACGGCGTGAACCGGCCACCGTCACCTTTCTGTCCTCAGAACCGTGGAATCCGTCAGGGGTTCATGCGTCCCTGAAGGGGACCGCCTTCCTGCGTGCTTTTGAGACATACATGGAGGATTACGGCCATCGGGCGGTAGGTGAATCGGATATCATGTCGCCGCGTCTGGCCGACAGCCCCGAAGCCATCCTGACCGTCCTGCGCACACAGATCACCTCGACCTCGCCGGGGCAGCAGGCGATTCTATCGCGCCAGGAGAAGGCCAGAACGGCGGCGCTGAACGAGATCAGGCGGCAGCTGGGCCCGTGGCCGCTTCGATGGTGGCTGTTCTGGTGGTGGTACCGGCGACTCTGTCAGTTCTTCACCTTACGTGAAGCAAACCGGCATCACCTCATGTTCTATTCGGCGGCCGCACGCAATCTTCTGCTGCACCTCGGAGAATTGCTGGTGACACGAGGGATCTGCGATCAGCGTGAGGACGTGTTTTTTCTGACCATCGAAGACCGCGCCAACCTGTTGGCAGGAGACGGACGCGACTGGCGCGCCGTGATTGGCGAACGCCGGCAGGATCGGAAACGGAATGCCGATGTCGCGGTTCCCGACACGATACGTGACTGGGACGTCCTGGGCCGGGGGATCGTCCCACCGGGTCATCCCGACGGACCCGGACCGTTGTCCGGCCTTCCAATCAGCGTCGGGTCGGTGGTGGGCCCCATCCGTCTGATCCGCTCCCTGACCGATTGGGGCAAGGTGACTCCCGGGGATATCCTCGTTGCACCGGTGATCGACCCCGGCATGGCCCCCCTCTTCGGCATTGCCGGAGGCCTGATCGTGGAAATGGGTGGGACCCTCTCACATGGCGCCATCATCGCCCGCGAATACGGTCTCCCGACCGTGGCGAACGTCGAAGGGGCGATGGTGCGCCTCCGCGAGGGACAATGGGTCAGGATGGATGCAGGAGCCGGAACCATCGCTCCTCAACCGGACTCGTGATCCACATTCCAGCTTCTGAACGCTAGGGCCGATCGTACTTAGGAATTTCCGCTTCTTGACCTTTTACAGACATTTACGTACCCTCCGAACACTACTCCAGCGAGGCAGGACTCGCCGACGCGATGCCGATTGTGTGGCCTGCCCGGAGCTCTTGAAGAAGCAGCGATTCGATGACTGAGATGATACCGCTCGCGGTCGGGATGGGACTCGGATTACTCCTTGGGGGTGCGGTCGTCGCCCTCTGGGTCGGCAATCGCTTGCGCGCGCAATCCCAGCGAGCTGAAGCCACAGTCGATGAGCTGCGAAACCAACTGGATCATGAACGGCAGGAGCTGTTACTCGTCCGTAAGGAACTCACGGAAGCCCAGCACGCGCGAATCGCGGCGGAAACAAGAATCGACGACGCGACCAAACAACTCGCCGAACAAAAATCCCTCCTCGACCACGCGCGCCGGGAACTCATCAGTTCCTTTCAGGCCCTCTCCGGCGAAGCGCTGAAACAGAACAACGAGGCATTCCTGAAGCTGGCCGCCGTCTCGTTTGAGGCGCTTCACGTGAAAGCGGAAGGCGACCTGGCACAACGACAGCAGGCCATCGACGGACTCGTTCGCCCGTTGTACGAATCGCTGCAGCGCTACGATGAGCAGATGCGCCTCCTGGAGCAATCGCGTCAGTCGGCCTACGGCGGGCTGGATCAGCATCTCAAATCGCTGGCGGAATCCCACCAGCGATTGCAGCAGGAGACCGGGAATCTGGTCAAAGCCTTGCGCGCACCGACCGTCAGAGGTCAATGGGGTGAGATCACGCTCAAGCGCGTGGCCGAACTTGCCGGGATGGTCGACCACTGCG